>DATEHY010000089.1:0-19641 GCA_035279325.1 Gaiellaceae bacterium | reverse complement strand
GTGCCGCCGCGTACTGGGCCTGGACGCTGGAGGCGCAGGATCGAATGGTGGAGCTCGGGGGCGACGCGTTGCGGCGCACCGGCAGCTACCGCCTGGCGGGCGACGAGGAGGAGCGTGAGGGCATCCGTACCGAGTACGAGGCGCTGCGCGAGGACGGCTTCGACGCGGAGTGGCTCGACGACGTTCCCGGCGGGGCAGCCGGCCGCTTCCAGGGCGCGATCTCCCACCCTCGCGACTGCGCGATTCAGCCGGCCCGCTTCGTCCGCCGACTCGCCGCGCGCGCGAGCGACGCCGGAGCCGAGATCCGCGAGCACGACGTCGTGGGCGACCTCGATGCACTCGACGCGGAGCGCGTCCTCGTCGCCACGGACGGCTACGGGCACGGCCTCGTTCCCGAGCTCGCCGACCTGATCTGGCCGACCCGCGGGCAGATGGTGGCCAGCGAGCCGCTCGACCGCATGCTCTACGACCGCCCCCACTACGCGCGCCAGGGGTTCGACTACTGGCAGCAGCTGCCCGACGGCCGGATCCTGCTCGGCGGCTTCCGCGACGTCTCGATTCTCGACGAGCTGACGGACGTGGAGGAGACGACGCCGTCGATCCAGGGCTCGCTCGAGTCGTTCCTGCACGAGCTCGCGGGCGAGGAGGTGGCGATAACGCACCGCTGGGCGGGCATCTTCGGACTGACGCAGGACATGCTGCCGCTCGTGGGCCCGGTGCCCGGCCGCGACGAGCGGGTCTGGGTCGCCGGCGGCTATTCGGGTCACGGCAACGTCCTGGGCTTCGCCTGCGGCGCGCTCGTCGCCGACGCGATCCTCGGGCGGAAGTCGCCGCAGCTCGAACTGCTCGACCCCGCGCGGTTCTTCTGATGGCGATGTCCGAGTACGTGCGCAAGCTGCGCGCCCGGATCGGACACGACTACCTGCTCATGCCGACCGTCGCCGCGATCGTGCGGGACGACGCGGGGCGGATTCTGCTCGTCCAGGGAATGGAGGGGCCGTGGCAGCTTCCGGGCGGCGCCGTCGATCCGGACGAGCACCCGGAAGACGCAATGCGGCGTGAATGTCTCGAGGAGGCGAACGCCGTCGTTCGGCCGATCAGCTTGCTTGCCGCCGTCGGCGGTCCGCGTCACCGGCATACGTATGCGAATGGGGACGAGGCAGGCTTCGTCGTCCAGCGTCTACGAGGCGGAGCTTGTCGCCGGCGATCTGCGACCGGACGACGAAGAGACGCAGGCCGTCGGCTGGTTCGCTCCCGAGGAGCTCGCCGCGCTCCCGCTCGGCTCCGTCGCGCGTGCGACGCTCGAGACGCTGGGTCTCGTCGCCGAGAAGAGGCGCGGAAGACCGCGCTCTTCCGCGCCGGCGTTCTGCTCCATCGTTCAGAGGGTCTTGACGCTCTGAACGAGTTTGTTGATCGACTCCTTCGCGTCGCCGAACAGCATCACGGTCTTCGGGTTGTAGAAGAGCGGGTTCTCGATCCCGGCGAAGCCCGGGTTCATCGACCGCTTGAGGACGACGACGGCCTGGGAGTCGTCGACGTTGAGGATCGGCATGCCGTAGATCGGGCTGCCCTTGTTCGCCCGCGCGTCGGGGTTGACGACGTCGTTCGCGCCGACGACGACCGCTACGTCGGTGCGCGAGAACTCCGGGTTCGCGTCGTCCATCTCCTTCAGCTGCGGGTAGGGGACGTTCGCCTCCGCGAGCAGGACGTTCATGTGGCCGGGCATGCGTCCTGCGACGGGGTGGATGGCGTACGAGACCTCGACGCCCTTCTCCTCGAGGAGGTCGGCGAGCTGGCGGACGTCGTGCTGGGCCTGCGCGACAGCGAGGCCGTAGCCCGGCACGAAGACGACCTTGTGGGCGTAGGCGAGCATCACGGCAACGTCCTCCGCGCTCGCGCTCCGCACCGTTCCCCCATCGCCTGCGGCGACCGCCGCAGCTTCGGCCGTGACCTGGCCGAAGGCGCCGAAGAGAAGGCTTCCGATCGACCGGTTCATCGCCTTCCCCATCAGCATCGTCAGCAAGGTGCCGGAGGCGCCGACGAGCATCCCGCTCACGATGAGGACGTTGTTCTGTAGCTCGAAGCCGCCGATCGCGACCGCGAGGCCCGTGAAGGCGTTCAGGAGCGAGATCACGACGGGCATGTCCGCGCCGCCGATCGGAAGGACGAAGAGGACGCCGAAGACCGCTCCGCCGGCGACGATCACCCAGAGCAGCCACTGGGCCTGGACGCCTGCCGAGAGCAGGACCGCGAAGACGACGAGCACGAGGAGCAGGACGATGTTGCCGACGTTCTGGCCCGGATACGTGATCGGCCGGCCGCCGATCAGCTCCTGCAGCTTCGCGAACGCGACCATCGAGCCCGCGAAGGAGATCGCGCCGATCAGCCCCGAGAGCGCGATCGCCGTGGAAACGTCGAAGGTGGGCCGGCCCGGCGGCGGCAGGATCCGGTGCAGCTCCGCGAGCGCGATGAGCGCCGCAGCCCCGCCGCCGACGCCGTTGAACAGCGCCACCATCTGCGGCATCGCCGTCATCCGCACCTTGCGCGCCGCGAACGCGCCGAAGCCGCCGCCGATCGCCATCCCGATCACGAGCGCCCACCAGCTCCCGCCGCCCGCCTTGATCCACGTGACGGCGATCGCCACGAGCATCCCGGCCGCGCCGATCTGGTTGCCGCGCCGCGCGTGCGCCGGGTTCGCGAGATAGCGCAGCGCGAGGATGAAGCACACGATCGGGATGAGGTAGAGCGCGTTGGCGAGGTGCGTGCTCATTCGGCGGTGTCGTTCTTCTGCTTCGCCGGCGGCTCGCGCTTCTTGAACATCTCGAGCATGCGGTCGGTGACGACGAAGCCGCCCACGACGTTCGCCGAGCCGAGCACGACCGCGAGGAAGCCGATGATCCAGATGAACGGCCCCTTGTGCCCGGACGCGAGCACGATCATCGCGCCCGCGACGACGATGCCGTGGATCGCGTTCGTCCCCGACATGAGCGGCGTGTGCAGGAGCGTAGGCACCTTCGAGATCACCTCGAAGCCGAGGAAGATCGCGAGGACGAGGATCGTCACCTCGAAGACGAGCAGCATCGAATGGCTCATGCCGTGGTCACCTCCTCCTTGCCGGCGACGCAAGCGCCGCTCGTGATCTCGTCGCTCCAGTCGAGCGTGAGCTCGCCCTCCGGCGCGAGGTGGAGAAGGAGCGCCTGGACGTTGCGCGAGTAGAGCGTCGACGCGTGGTACGGCATCGTGCTCGCGAGATCCTTGAGCCCGACGAGCGTCACGCCGTTGCGCTCGACGATCTCGCCCGGCTCGGTCAGCTCGCAGTTGCCGCCGGTCTCGGCGGCGAGGTCGACGACGACCGAGCCCGGCCGCATCGCCTCGACCGCCGAAGCGGGGATGATCTTCGGCGCCGGACGGCCGGGGACGGCCGCCGTGGTGATCACGGCGTCGAAGTCGGCGATCCGCGCCTCGAGCGCCTGCTGCTGCGCCTGCATCTCCTCGGGCGTCAGCTCGCGCGCGTAACCGCCCTCCGCCTCGCCGCCGGTCACGCCGAGATCGAGCCAGCTCGCGCCGAGGCTCTCGATCTGCTCGCGCACGACGGGCCGCACGTCGAAGCCGGTGGTCACCGCGCCGAGCCGGCGCGCCGTCGCTATCGCCTGCAGTCCCGCCACGCCCGCGCCGATCACGAGCACCTTCGCCGGCGGCACCGTGCCCGCGGCCGTCATCAGCATCGGGAAGAAGCGGGGGAGCCGCTCGGCGGCGAGGAGCGCGGCCCTGTAACCACCGACCGTCGCCTGTGACGAAAGCGCGTCCATCGACTGCGCGCGCGTGATCCGTGGCACGGACTCGAGCGCGAATGCCGTCACGCCGCGCCCCGCCAGCGCCTCGACACCCGCCTGGTCCGAGAGTGGCTCGAGGAAGCCGACCAGGAGCTGCCCCGCGCGGAGCCGCTCCAGCTCGTCCGCCGACGGCTTGCGGACTTTGACGACACCGTCCGCCGCCCACGGGTCGCCGAGTGTCGCGCCGGCCTCCGAGTAGGCGCTGTCGGGGAACGAGGCTGCGTCGCCCGCGCCCGTCTCCACCACGAGCTCGAAGCCGGCGGCGGCGAGCTTGCCGACGCTCTCGGGAACGAGCGCGACACGGCGCTCGCCCTGCGTCGTCTCGCGCGGAATGCCGACCCTCATTCGCCGCGTAGCCTACGCACCTTGACGCACTTCTTCACGACCCATGGTCTACCGCTGCTCTTCGCGGTGGTGCTCATCGAGTCGTTCGGGATTCCGCTGCCGGGAGAGACCGCGCTGATCGCCTTCGGCGTGCTCGCGTCGCAGGGGCATCACTCGATCGTCTGGGTGATCGTGGCCGCTGCGGCGGGCGCGATCGTCGGCGACAACCTCGGCTACTGGCTGATCGGCCGGCTGGGCGGCCGGGAGCTCTTCGAGCGGTGGGGGTTCCTGCGCCGTTACTCCGAGCGCTTCCTCCCGGCGGCGGAACGGCTCATGCAGAAGCACGGCGGCAAGACCGTCTTCTTCGGCCGCTTCATCACCGTTCTGCGCTACACCGCTGCGTGGGTCGCGGGCATCGGCCGGATGGAGTGGTGGAGGTTCCTGTTCTGGAACGCGGCCGGCGGGATCTGCTGGGCCACCGCCGTCGGGCTCGTCGCATACTACGCGGGGCACGCCGCCGCCGACGCCATCCAGCGCTACGGGATCTACGCCGCGGGCGGGATCGCGGCCGCGCTCCTGATCGTCTTCCTCGCCACGCACTACGGCAAGAAGAGGCTGGAGGACCGGCTCTAGTGCGACGGCTGGCGCCGATTCTCGCGCTCGTCCTCGTCACTGCCGCCTGCGGCGGCGGCTCGGCGGGCGCGACGGCTCCGACTGCGGTTCCGCATTCGGTGCGCATCCCGGACTTCACCCACGTGGTCGTCGTCGTGTTCGAGAACGAGGACGAGACCTCGATCGCCGGCAATCCCGACGCGCCGACGTTCAACCGCCTCGCGGAGCGGTACGCGACGCTGACCGATTACGACGCAGTCGCCCATCCGAGCCTCCCGAACTACCTCGCGCTCGTCTCGGGTTCGACGCACGGGATCACGAGCGACTGCACCGACTGCATCGTGCGCGCACGCAACCTCGCCGACACGCTCGAGGCCGCGGGGAAGACGTGGAAGACGTACGCCGAGGATCTGCCGTACCCCGGCTTCACCGGCGACTCGGCCGGGCGCTACGCGAAGAAGCACGACCCGTTCCTCTATTTTCGCGACGTCGTGAGCTCCCCGGATCGTCGTCGTCGCATCGTTCCGTTTACGGAGCTCGCGCGCGACCTGGCCCGGCACCGGCTGCCCGACTTCTCGCTCCTCGTCCCGAACCTCTGCGACGACATGCACGACTGCTCCGTCGCGACCGGAGACGCCTGGCTCAAGGCCCACGTGGTGCCGCTCCTGCACTCGCGCGCGCTGCGCGGAGGCGTCGTGTTCGTCGTCTTCGACGAGGGGACGAGCGGCGAGGGCGGCGGCGGACACATCGAGGCGCTCGCACTCGGCCCGACGGTGCGCCGCGGCGCTCGGTTCACACAGGCGACGAACCACTACGGTCTCCTGCGCACGATCGAGGATGCCTGGCACCTGCCACGGCTCGGCTTCTCGCGCACGGCGACCCCGATCGGCGGCATCTGGCAGAAGTAGGACTCACGGCTTCGACGCGGAATCCGTTCGGGCATGCTCGCCTCGATCGCACGCGCGCTCGAGCAGCGCGACCAGACTCTCGGCCACGGCGCCCGCGTCGCCGCGCTCGCCGAGCCCGTCGCGCGCGAGCTCGGCTGGGATCGCGAGCGGATCCGGGCGCTGCGCTGGGCGGCGCCGCTCCACGACGTCGGCAAGGTCAAGGTGCGACCGCAGCTCCTCGGCAAGGCCGGCCCGCTCACCCTCGAAGAGCTGGCCGAGATCCGGAGCCATCCCACCGCCGGGGCGGAGCTCGTCGTGCCGCTGCGGAGGTTCCACGACGCCCTCCCGTACGTTCTGTTTCACCACGAGCGCTGGGACGGCGGCGGCTATCCCGCCGGGCTGAGCGGCCGCAGGATCCCGATCGAGGCCCGCATCCTTGCGATCGCCGACGCGTTCGACGCGATGATCTCGCCTCGCCCGTACCGGCACGCGCTGACGCACCAGCATGCGCTCGCCGAGGTCGAGGACGGAGCGGGGACCCAGTTCGACCCCGTCGCGGCCGGGCTCTTCGTCGAAGCCTGGGCGGAAGGCTGGGACACGTGGCAGCGGGCCGCCGTCTCGTAGCTCGCAAAAGCTTGCCGAATCGCTTACAGATCCTTAGTGAGACCTGCTTAAGCTCCGGTCCGTGAACAGGCTGCGCCTCGTAGGACTGAGCGTCGCGATTCTTCTCCTCGCCGGCCAGGCAGGAGGGGCGCAAGCCGGGCAGACGATTTCGAAGACGATGAGCGCTCCGATCTCCGCGCTCGCGCTGGACGGCTCCAGAGTGGCCTACGGCAGCGGCGGCAGGATCCACGTCTGGAACATGGCAGCCGGTGCGACCTCCGTCGTGAAGGGAAAGTACAGCGCGAAGCAGGCGGGGTGGGAAGTCGCCATCGCCGGGACGCGCGTCGCCTGGATCAAGGACCAGCAGTTCGGCAACACGGAAGAGGGCGAGACCCTCTACACGGCGTCGGTCGGAGGCACGGCCCACCAGGTCAAGCATGTGTACCGCTACGGCATCGACGATCCGACGCTGACGAGGGGCGGCTGGATCGAGGGTGTGCTCGGCTCCGGCAAGCACCTGGTCGTCAGCACCTGGAAGTCGGACGGCACGACCGCGACCGACGAGCAGCTGAGCCTCGTCACGCCGAAGGGGCTCAGTCCGCTCGCGGGCGGCGCGGGCACGATCGTCTCGCAGGCGGTCGAGGGCGGTCACGTCGCCACCCTTACCTCGAGCCCCTGGTCGAACTCGACGAGCGCGAGCGTCTACTCGCTCTCCGGCGAGCGGCTCGCCCAGATCCCGCTCGGCGCCGCGAGCGAGGTCGCCCTCAGCGGGAACCTGCTGATCGTGCTGACTCCGTCACCGACGCCTTCGCTGCAGGTCTACGACTGGACGACGGGCGAGCTCGAGCACACCTGGCCCGCCGTCGGAGCCACGACGCAAACCTCCGGCCCGCATCAGGTGGGTCATCTGAAGGCGTACGGGAAGCTCGTCCTCTACTCCGTCTACACCGGCTACGTCGGCGGCAACGAGCGACTGCACATGCTCGATCCCGCGACCGGCAAGGACGCCGTCGTCACGAGGGTGGCGGGCTACGGCAACCTCAACGGCTGGGTCGTCGGCTCTCGCGGGCTCGTCTACGCCATCGACTCGGGGAAGAGCGGCAAGCTCTATTTCGTGCCGGCTGCGAAGCTCGAGTCGCTGCTCGGCTGAAGAACTAGAGGCTCGCCCAGACCTCGAGCTTCGCCCGGACACGGGCGATCACGTCGTCGGTGAACTCGCGCGTCCCGAGATGCCCGCCGAGGTCGGCCGTACGCGCGCCCTGAGCGACCGCTTCGAGGCTCGCCTCGCGGATCGCACGTCCGGCGCGCTGCCCTTCGGCCCCCGCGTGCGACAGGAGTGCGGCGCCGGCGAGGATCATCGCCATCGGATTGGCGACGTTCTTGCCCTGGAGCGACGGCGCGGTGCCATGGGCGGCCTCCGCCATGATCGCGGCGGGCTCGAAGTCGTCCTCGAACGCGACGAGGAGCGACTCGGAGCCGGCGATCGAGCCGAAGAGCGGCAGGACGAGGTCGGAGAGGATGTCGCCGTCGCGGTTGAGCGCGGGGATGACGAGCGGGTCGCCCGCGGACGAGAGGAGGAGCGCGAACGTGGCGTCGATCAGCTGCGGCTCGTACGGGACGTCGGGATGGCGCTCGGCGGCGGCGTCCATCTCCTCCTTCAGCATTCCCTCGTAGGTCGGGCTGACCGTGTACTTCGGGCCGCCGAACACCTTGGCGCCCGTCCGCTCGGCCTGGCGGAACGCGAACTCGGCGACCGCACGGCAGATGCGGCGCTCGATCCGCTCGGTCCGGAACGCGACCTCGTTCGCGCCCTCGCCCTCGCGCCATTCCTTCGCGCCGTAGGCGTCGCCTACGGCCATCCGGACGATCGAGATCGGCGCATGGACGCCGCCGAGCGGTGCGACGCCGGGAATCCGCCGTCCGGTACGGACGATCACCTTGCCGCCGATCTCCTCGCGGAGGATGCGATTCGGCGAGCCGATGTCACCGCGCCCCTCGGGCGTGACCGTCGCCGCCTTCAGCCCGAGTCCGTGCTCGCGAATTGCCGCGGCGGCCTCGTGCACGACGCCGTTGCCGGTCTCGCGGCGCCGTTCGAGCGAGAGATCGAAGCGCGGGAAGTCGAGCTCTACCCCTACGACGTCGGGCTCGAGCACGCGCAGGCTCTCCTCCAGCAGCTCCTGTCCCGTTTCGTCGCCCTCGAGGACGACGATCGTCTGCTCGTCGCGCATCGCCCGATGCTAGCCGCGTTTGGCGGTCCGGCCCGCCGACCACAACTCGACGGCATGGCATGGAGCAGGAAGGGCCGGAAGGGCGCATTTCGCTACTACGACAGCAGCGGGAAGCGCATCGACGACGACGCGAAGCTCGCGCGCATCGAGGCGCTCGCGATCCCGCCTGCGTGGAAGGACGTCTGCATCTCGCCGCGGTCGACAGCGAAGCTGCAGGCGACCGGGTACGACGCCGCGGGGCGCAAGCAGTACCTCTACAGCACCGACTTTCGCGCCCAGCAGGAACGCGCGAAGTACGACAGGCTGATCCGCTTCGGCGAGGCGTTGCCGGCCCTGCGGGAGGCGATGGCGCTCCACTTCGACCAGGAGGAGCTCGATCGGGAGCGTGTCTCGGCGATCGCGCTGCGCCTGATCGAGCTCGGCTGGTTCAGGGTCGGCTCGGAGCGCTACGTCCGCGACGGGACGTTCGGGGTGACGACGCTGCTACGGCGGCACGTCGACGTGAGGGGCCGCCGTATCTGTCTCTCGTTTCCCGCGAAGCACGGCATTCGCGTCCGCTCCGAGCTCGTCGAGCCCGAGCTCGCTGCGTCGATCAAGCGCTTGCTCGAGCTCAAAGGGCCACGCGTCTTCAAGTACGAGTGGGAGGGGAGCGTCTACAACCTCACGAGCAAGCGGCTGAACGACTACGTGAAGATCTATCTCGGCGAGGAGTTCACCGCGAAGGACTTCCGCACTTGGGGCGGGACGCTGCTCGCCTCGATCTATCTCGCGGAGCGGGTCGCCCGGCACGGGTTTCCAGAGTCGGCGACCGAACAGAAGCGATCGGTGACGTCGGTGATGCGCAAGGTCGCCGCACGCCTCGGAAATACACCCGCCGTGACTCGCAGCTCGTACGTTTCTCCCGCCGTGCTCGAGCAGTACTACGACGGCAGAACGATCGACGATTTTCGCCCTCGCCATTTGCGCGTCGTAGGAGCTCGCGATCCGGCACTCTCCCCCGAAGAACAGGCGATGCTCAGTCTGTTGCGGTCGTGGCGAATTCGCCGCGCACGCGAAGCGGCATAGGCTGCGAGGCGTTTCGGTAGAATTTTTCCGTAAATCGCCTGTGAAGGAGGCCAACGTGGCTCGGAAAACGGTGCTCGTGTGCGACAACTGCGGCAAGGAAGTGGACGAGGCCAAGGGAGCGGTAATGCGCGTGACGTACACCGACGCACGCCGGGGCGCGAAGCAGGCCGACCTCTGTGACGACTGCGCCGGCAAGATGCCGGGCCGCGCGGCCGCGCGACGCGGCCGGCGGCCCAAGAACGCCGTCGCGTAGCTCGCGAAGCTGGCGCTTCGCTCGCTGGGGATAAGGGACTCCGCGGGCCGGAAAGCGCGGTTTCCGGCCCGCTCCGTGCTGTCTCTTTCCGGAATCGGGCGAGGATGCTCTGTTGTGCGCTCGCGCGCGGCAGGGGCCGGCGCCAGCGCGGTCCGGCCTGCGGCTAAGTCGCTGCTTCGCGCTGTCTTAGCCTTCGACCCTTGGTGGTCCTTGGGTTCGAGCGTTTCGAACCTCTGTGGCGTTCAGGCGGCGGCGTAACGAGGCTGTTACGCCGCCGCGGAGCAGCGAGCGCCGCACGCCGCCGCAGGCGGCCTGCCCGCGAGCGCCGGAACAGAGCGCTTGAACGGACCAAGCCCAGTGTGCTTTCAGCACGGAGCCCTCGGGAGACTGCGTCTCCCGAGGGCGCAATTCCTTCAAACCCGGGCGAAGAGCGCAGCTCTTCGCCCGCCGCCTGAGGCGCTAGCGTAGGCGGGTGCCGCTCCGCCTGATCGCGGGGCCCGCCAACGCGGGCAAGGTCGAGCTTCTGCTCGGCCGCTATCTCGACGTGCTTGATGCCGGAGGAGGACACGAGCCGGTGCTCATCGTGCCGAACCGGGCGGACGTCGACCGGGTCGAGCGCCAGCTCCTGGCCCGGCGCCCGGTGCTGCTCGGCGGCTCGATCGACACCTTCGACGACCTGTTTCGCCGCCTCGCGTCCGGCTCCGAGGACAGGCGTCGGCCGCTCGGTCGCGCGGAGCAGACACTCCTCGTGCGCCGCGTCGTCAGTGGCGCGCACCTCTCCGGCTTCGCACGATCTGCGACTCACGCGGGCTTCGTCGACTCGCTCGAGCGTGCGCTGGGAGAGCTCGAGGACGGGCTCGTGGCGCCCGACTCGCTCGAGGGCGAGCTCGCCGAGCTCTACGCCGCGTACGAGCGGGAGCTCGACCGGCTCGAGCGCTGGGACAAGGGCGCCTTGCGCGCTCATGCCGTCGAGCGCCTCCGCACCGACCTCGACGCGTGGCAGGGCGAGCCGGTCTTCGCGTACGGCTTCGAGGATCTGACCGGAGCCGAATGGGCGCTGCTCGAGGCGCTGGCCGCCCGCACCGAGGTCACGGTCTCGCTTCCCTACGAGCCGGGACGGCCGGCGTTCGCCGCGCTGCGGCGGACGGCCGAGGACCTCGCCGCCCTCGCCTCGGAGCCCGTCGAAGAGCTTCCACCGGGCTACGCGGCGCTCGCGCCGCCCGCGCTCGCGCATCTCGAGCGCGCGCTCTTCGCCGACCTCTCCGGGAACGCGCCGCCGCTCGACGGCGTGATCCGCTTCTTCGAGGGCGCGGGCAGCCGCGGCACGCTCGAGCTCGTCGGCGAAGAGGTGCTGGAGCTCGCGCGCGGCGGCATGGCGTCCGAGCAGATCGGGATCGTCGTGCCCGGCTACGACCGCATCCGCGGCGCGATCGAGACCGTGCTCGGCTCGTTGGGGATCCCGTACGCCGTCGACGGCGAGCTGCGACTCACCCAGACGCCGCTCGTGCACGCGCTCGCGGCGCTGCTGCGGTTCGCGTGGGGCGGAGGGACGCGGACCGACCTCTTCGGCTACCTGCGCTCGCCGTTCTCGGGGCTCGAGCGCCGGTCGGTGGATTTCGTCGAGGGCAGGCTCCGCGGCCGAGCGGTCCAGGCCCCGGAGCGCGTCGTCGAGGAGGCGGAGCGCCTGCGCGGCGCGTCGCTGCCCGCGCTCGACGAGCTGCGCCAGGCCGCAGATCCGGTCGCGGCGGTCCGCGAGCTCGCCGAGCGGATGCTGCGGGACGCATACGGCCTCGAGCGGCCGCCGGCCGACGCGGCGAGCCGGCTGGATCTTCGTGCCTACGAGGCTCTGCGGCGCTTGCTCGACGAGCTCGAGGGCTGGCTCGGCCTCTCCGGCGAGCTGAGCCGCGAAGACGTGCTCGCCGCGGTGGAACGGGCCGCGCTTCCTCGCCGGGCGGGCGACGATGCCGGATGCGTCGCCGTCGTCGATCTGCGGCGCGCGCGCACCCGGCGCTTCGACGCGGTCTTCGTGCTCGGCCTGGAAGAAGGCAGCATGCCGCGACGCGGCGGTGGCTCGCCGTTCCTCGACGACGAGATGCGCCGGACGCTCGACGCAAGTGGTGCGCGCCTGGAGCGGCCGGACCCGGTCGCGACCGACCGCTACCTCTTCTACACGGCCTGCACGCGCGCCTCGCAGCGGCTCTATCTCGTGCGGGAAGCGGCGGACGACGACGGCAGCCCGCGTGAGGCGAGTCCCTTCTGGCACGACGTGCAGGCGCTCTTCGACGGCGAGGACGTGCGCCGCTGGACGCGGCGGCGTCCGCTCTCAGCCCTGACGTGGCCGCTCGACGAGGCACCGACCGAGCGCGAGCGCCTGAGGGCGCTCGCGGAGATCGCGGCGCACGACCGGCCCGAGGCGGAGGCGCTCGCCCGGGCGAACGGCTGGGAGCGCCGGCTCGAGCGCGCGCTGGGCGCCTTCCGGCGACCGACGCGGCTGACTCATCCACTCGTGCTCGAGCAGCTCGGTTCGCGCACCTCCTTCGCCGTGACCGAGCTCGAACGCTTCGCCGACTGCTCCTCGGCGTGGTTCGTCGACCGCTTCCTCGACCCGAAGACGATCGACGCGGAGCCCGACGCGAAGCAGCGCGGCAGCGTCGCGCACAACGCGCTCTACCGCTTCTTCTCGCGCATCCCGGCGGAGCTCGGGGTCGAGAAGCTCGAGCCGCAGCACGTCGAAGCCGCGACCGGGCTCATGCGCCGGTGCCTGGACGAGGCGATCGCCGGCGTCCGCATGGATCTCACCGAGATGCAGGAACGCGAGCTCGACCAGACGCTCTGGCGCGACCTCTCGGCGTTCGTCGAGGAGGAGTGCGAGTCGGAGCTGGCGCTCGTACCGCGCCGGTTCGAGGTCTCGTTCGGCAGCGAGCGTGCGGCGCCGGAGCTGCAGCGCGGCCTCGAGCTCGGACCGGGGCTCACCCTGTCGGGGAAGATCGACCGGATCGACGTCGACCCCTTCGGGGCGCGCGGCATCGTGCAGGACTACAAATCGGGTAAGAGCGCACATTCGGCGAGGGAGATCGAGAGCGAGCTGCGGCTGCAGATCCCGCTCTACATGCTGGTCCTGCGGGACCTCGTCGGGCTCGAGCCGCTCGGCGGCCTCTACCGGCCCCTCGCCGGGGCGCGCAAGCCGAGGGGCCTCGTGCGCGGAAGCGAGGCGGAAACACTGCCCGGCTACGTGTCGCACGACTACCTCGAGGAGGAGGATTTCTGGGGCGTCGTCGAGTCGGCGCGCGGGACGGCGACGGCGCTGGCCGAGCGGATTCGGACGGGTGACGTGCGTCACGACCCGCTCGGCGGCGAGTGCCCGAGCTGGTGCGACCTCTGGTCGATCTGCAGGATCGAGCGGGCGTGAGCGAGAGTGCGCTGAACGAGCAGCAGCTCGCGGCGGTCGAGGCGGGAGGGGAGGTCTTCGTCTCGGCCGGTGCCGGCACGGGCAAGACGGCGGTGCTCGTGGAGCGGGTCGTGCGCGCCGTCTGCGACCGGGGCGTCGACGTCGACTCGATCCTGGTCATCACCTACACGCGCCGTGCCGCTGGGGAGCTGCGCACCCGCATCCGCGCCGCACTCGCCGAGCGCGGCCGGCACGACCTCGCGCGCGAGCTCGACGGCGCGTGGATCTCGACGATCCACGGCTTCTGCGCGCGGCTCCTCAAGGCGTATCCGCTCGCCGCGGGCCTCGATCCGCGGTTCCGCGAGCTCGACGAGGCGCAGGCGGCCGTCCTTCGGTCGGAGGCGTTCGGCGAGGCGCTGGCGGAGTTCTGCGCAGGAGACGATCCGCAACGCCTCGAGCTCCTCGCGACGTACGGGAGCGACCGGCTGCGCCGGATGCTGACGAGCGTCTACGAGACGCTCCGCGCGGCCGGGCGCGAGCTCGACCTGGCCGTCGCGGAACGGCCCGAGCTCGGCGAGCGGGTCGAGGAGCTGCACCTTGCCGCCACGACGCTCGCCTCCGATCCCGCTGCGACGGATGCGCAGCGGCGCACGGCCGCCGAGCTCTTGGAGCTGCTCACGCGGGACGTGCGGCCCGATCGACTGATGAGCCTCGGCGGCTTCAAGGCGCGAGGCGACCGCGCCGCCGCGTATTGCGAGTCGCTCGCGGCGGTCGAGCAGGCGGCGCTCGACGAGGCCGCCGCCCGCGACCGCGCGCTCCTGCAGGAGCTGCTGACCGTGTTCGCCGATCGGTACGCCGCGGCGAAGGCCCGCGAGTCCGCACTGGACTTCGAGGACCTCCAGCTCGAGGCGCGCGAGCTGCTCCGCACGCAGCCGGAGCTGCGCGAGCGCGAGCAGGCGCGCTTCCGCTCGATCCTCGTCGACGAGTTCCAGGACACGAACCGCCTGCAGACCGAGATCGTCGACCTGCTCCGCGGCGCTGGAAGCGACACCGGCCGGCCGTCGACGGAGCTCTTCTTCGTCGGCGACGAGTTCCAGTCGATCTACGGCTTCCGCCACGCCGACGTGCAGGTCTTCCGTGAGCGGCGCGAGACGGCCGAGCAGCCGCTCTCGCTCACGCTCAACTACCGCTCGCGACCGGAGGTGCTCGCCGCCGTCAACGAGCTCTTCGGCGCCGACTTCGGCGGCGAGTTCCAGGAGCTCGCGGCCGCGGCCGAGTTCCCCGATCCCGTCTTCGGGCATCCCGTCGAGCTGCTCGTCACCGACAAGGGGAGCTACAAGGACAGCGGTGTCCACTGGCGACGCGGCGAGGCGCGCGCGGTGGCGCGGCGCGTGCGTGAACTCGTCGACTCGGGCGCGGCGACTCCCGGCGAGATCGTCCTCCTCTTCGCCGCCGGCACCGACGCCGAGTGGTACGAGGACGAGCTGCGACGGGCCGGACTCCCGACCTACCGCGCGACCGGTAAGGGCTACTTCGGCCAGCAGCAGGTCGTCGACCTGCTCATGTACCTGCGGCTGCTGCAGAACCGCTACGACGACACGGCCCTCCTCTCGGTGCTGGCATCGCCGTTCGTCGGCGTCTCGAACGACGCGCTCGCACTACTCCGCCGGGTGGCCTCGAGGCGGCCGCTCTTCACCGGTCTCGAGCACTCGCTGCCGCCCGGGCTCGGCGAGCGCGACGAGCGCCTGATGCGCGCCTTCCGCCAGCGCTACGACCGGCTGGTCGAGGCGATGCCGAGGCTCTCGCTCGAGCGGCTCTGCGAGCAGATCGTCGCCGAGCACGACTACGACCTCGCGGTGCTCGCACAGTGGGACGGTCGGCGGCGCTACGCCAACATGCGCAAGCTCGCACGGCTCGCACGCTCCTACGAGGAGCTGCGCGGTCCCGACGTCGAGGGCTTCGTCCGCTTCGTCGCGGAGCAGGAGGCGGTCGGCGCACGCGAGCTCGAGGCGGTCGCCGAGGAGGAGGGCGCTGACGCCGTGCGTCTCCTCACGATCCACGCCGCGAAGGGGCTCGAGTTCAAGGTGGTGATCGTCGCCGACGCCGGACGTGACCGGGTCCCCCCGTCGCCGGACGAGATCCTCGCGCTCCCCGACGGCCGGTTCGGCTTTCGGGTGGCCGATCCGGTGACGGCGAAGCGCCGCGGCGCGTTCGACTACGAGGCCGTGAAAGAGGCGCGGCAGACGGCGGAACGCGCCGAGCGCCTGCGCCTCTACTACGTCGCGATGACCCGCGCAAAGGAGCGGCTGATCGTCTCCGGCTCCGTCGACCTCGGCTCGGAGCGCGAGGCGCCGACGCCGATCGCCTGGGTGCTCGACCGGCTCGCCGCCGAGGAGGAGCTGGCGCAGGCCGGCGACACGCCGCTCGAGCTCGTCCGCGGCGACGCGCGTCTGCTCGTCCGCCTCGATCGTCAACGGGCGGCGCCTCCGGTCGTGGAACAGGAGCCCGCGGAGGAAGGGCAGCTCGCTCTCTTCGCCGCCCTCGAGGAGGTGGCCGCCCGGCCCGCCGCGCCGGAGCTGCCTCAACTCGTCGCGCTGCCTGAGCCGCCGCTCCACCGCGTGCGCAGGCTCTCGTTCACGTCGCTCTCGCTCTTCGAACAGTGCGCGTACAAGTACTTCGCCCGCTACGGGCTGGGGATGAGCGAGCGGCCCATCGAGGCGGAGGGCGACGGCGAGCGGTCCGGCACCGAGATCGGAAGCGCCGTCCATGCGCTTCTCGAGGAGATCGACCTCGCTGCGCCGGTCGTGCCCGAGCTCGAGGACGAGCTCGTCCGCGGCTTCGTCGCGGCGTACTGCGAGTCCGATCTCGCCCGCCGCGTCGCCGCGCTGCCCGGTGTCGAGAAGGAGCGACATTTCACGTTCGAGCACGACGGCGTCCTCGTCCACGGCTTCATCGACGCCTTCCATCTGCGGGACGGGCGGGCGCTGGTGGTCGACTACAAGACGAACGCGCTCGGCGAGCTGTCGCCCGAGGAGGTCGTCGAGGAGGACTACCGCCTGCAGCGGCTCGTCTACGCCCTCGCGTGCTTCCGGGCCGGGGCCGACGAGGTCGAGGTCGTCTATCACTTCCTCGAGCGTCCGGCCGCGCCGGTCGAGGCCGTCTTCTCCCTAGCCGACGTCCCCGAGCTGGAGGCGGAGCTGTCCGCTGCGATCGCGCGCATCCAGGCCGGCGAGTTCCCACCGACGCCGAGCGACTTCGCGTGCGCCGGCTGTCCGGCGCTCGACCTCGTCTGCGCAGGGCCGCGGCTTCGCTCGCGGCAACCGGAGGCAATTGCCTCGTAGCTACGTGCAGGAGGCCCGGAAGCGCGTCGGGCCTAAGAAGGAGCGGATCGGGCCGATCATCGAGCGACTGGCGGCCGAGCACGCCGACGCCGCGATCGCGCTCCGCTTTCGGAGCCCGCTCGAGCTGCTCGTGTCGGTGATGCTGTCGGCGCAGACGACCGACGTGAACGTCAACCGCGTCACACCGGCGCTGTTCGCGAAGTACCGCGAGCCCGAGGACTATCTCGCCGTGCCCCAGGAGGAGCTCGAGCGCGACATCCTCCCGACCGGCTTCTACCGGCAGAAGGCGAAGTCGCTGCGCGGCACGATGCGGATGCTGCTCGAGGAGTTCGACGGCGAGGTTCCGCGCCGGCTCGACGAGCTGGTCCGGCTGCCCGGCGTCGCGCGGAAGACGGCGAACGTCGTCTCCTCGGAGATCGGCGAGACGCAGGGGATCGTCGTGGACACCCACGTCCGGCGCCTGTCGCAGCGGCTCGGGTTCACGCGCCAGGAGGATCCCGTGAAGATCGAGCGCGATCTCGTCCGGCTCGTCCCTCGACCCGACTGGGGGCGCTTTCCGCACCTCATGATCTGGCACGGCCGCCGGGTATGCGACGCGCGGCGGCCGCGCTGCGAGGATTGCCTCATCAACGCCCTCTGTCCCTCGAGCCGTGTCTGACCGCGCGACGCGCTCCCGCAGCTTCGAGACCGTGGCCGCCGACTACGAGCGGCACCGCCCGGAGTATCCGGAGGAGGCGCTGCGCTGGGCCGCGGAGCGCCTCGGGCTCGAATCCGGCACGCGCGTGCTCGACCTCGGTGCCGGAACGGGGAAGCTCACACGCGGCCTCGTCGCCGTCGGGTTCGAGGTCGCGGCGGTCGAGCCGGGAGGCCCGATGCTCGCGGAGCTCCGGAAGGCCGTGCCCGAGGCGGAAGGGCTCGACGGGTCGGCGGAGTCGATCCCGCTGCCCGACGCGAGCGTCGCGGCCGTCTTCGCGGGCCAGGCGTACCACTGGTTCGACCGCGACCGAGCGCTGCCCGAGCTGCACCGCGTAATCCGGACCGGCGGGGGGCTCGCGCTGCTCTGGAACTGGTGGGACGAGCGGGATCCGCTGCAGGCGGAGCTCGGCGAGCTGGTCGGCTACGCGCGCCACGATCCCTACCGCACCGAGCACCTGCCCGGTGAGCCGTGGTTCCGCGAGGTGGGGAGGACCGTGGTCGAGACCGTGCAGGAGTCGAGCCCCGACGCTCTCGTCGGCTACCTGTCCACCGTGAGCGCGTTCCTCGTCGAGGAGCCGGACGAGCGCGAGAAGCGGCTCGGCGCCGTGCGCCGGATCGCTGCGCGCTACGGAGATCGCTTCGCCCTGCCGCGCCTCACCTACGTCTTCGCGTTCGGCCGCGTCAGTTGACCCGGGGATCCTCGGGCATGCGGGCGACGAGCTCGTAGATGCCGCCCTTGCGGCGGAGGACGTCGCGCCACAGCGCCTCGGGATCGTCGGTGAAGGCGTCGTCGGCGAGCGCCGGCTCGAGGATCCAGTCCTCTTCGGCGAGCTCCGCCTCGAGCTGCCCCGCCGCCCAGCCTGCGCAGCCGGCGAAGACCCGCCGACGGGTCGTGGCCGGAACGATGTCCTCTGGATCGGACAGCGACGGGAAGCCGAGCGAGCCGAAGAGAGGCACCGCGGCGTCGTCGGGGTCGAGGAACTCGCCCAGCACGAGCACGGCCTCCGGCTGCACCGGACCGCCGACCCAGACCGCCTCGCCGTCGTCGACGACAGGCTCGAGCTGGGGCACCGCGCCGGCCACCTCGACCGGCGACGGGCGATTGAGCACGAGCCCGGCCGCGCCGTCCTCGGTGTGCTCCGTCACGAGCACGACCGTGCGGCGGAAGTTCGGGTCGAGCAGTGCCGGCGACGCCACGAGCAGGTGCCCCTGAAGCGAGTCCACGCTTCCCATTGTGGCCGCAGAGCGCTATTCGTCGCTCGAGCGGTACGAGACGATCTGCACACGCTCGAGCGTGAGCATTCCCTCGCCGACCATCTCGTCGAGGATCGGCACGACCCGCTCGATCTGCTCCGGCGTGTCGACGATCTCGATCACGACGGGCAGATCCTCCGAGAGCCGAAGGATCCGGGACGTGTGGAGACGCGAGTCGGCTCCGAAGCCCTCGATGCCGCGTACCACCGTGGCGCCGGCGAGCCCTTCCCGGCGCACGCGCTCGACGATCGCCTGGTAGAGCGGCTTGCCGTGCCAGGTGTCGGATTCCCCGATGAAGAGGCGCAGCAGCTTGCCTTCTCCCTCGAGCTTCATAGCGCTCTCCCGGCGACGATTCCGAGGTAGACCGCGAGGAGACCGGCCGCCGCGCTGCCGAGAACATTCGCCGCTGCGAGCGCCAGCGCGCCGTCCTCGATGAGGCGGTACGTCTCGAACGCGAGCGTCGAGAACGTCGTGTAGGCGCCGACGAAGCCGACGGTCACGGCAGTGCGCAGCCAGGGCCCGGTCGTCAGTTGCTCGGTCATCACCGTGAACGCGAAGCCGAGGACGAAGCTCCCCGTGACGTTGACGACGAAGGTCTCCCACGGGAAGGCGCGAGCGCTGCGGCCGACGATCAGCCCGCCGATGCCGTACCGCGCGAGCGCCCCCAGCGCTCCTGCAATGCCGATGGCCACGATCGTCCGCATCCGAGCTCCTCTCGATCGTAGGAGCCATCAGCCTCTGCGGCGGTTGGTGGCGAGCTCCATCGCCCGGCGCCCTCGGCGCCGCCGGACAATCTAGACGAGCGCGGGCGTGAGGGCGACCAGGAGGCCGCCGTCGTCGTCGAGCGCGGGGAAGAAATCCCCGATGACGCGCTTGACCTGGCCGCTTCGGGTCTGCAGCTGGAGCTGCTCGTTGAGCCGGCGCACGCCCCACTCGAGCGAGAGCTTGACCGGGTTCTTCTCCTCCTCGAAGCCGGCGAGCTTGAACGCCGAGACGACGTCGGCTCCGAGGATCTCGTTCTCGCTGAACCCGCTCAGCTCGAAGATGCCGCGCCCGAGGGCGAGGATCCGCCCTTCCTGGTCGCAGGTCACGAGGCCGGTCGTCGGCGCCGGGTAGTAGTCGTCCATCAGCTCGAAGAGGAAGCCGAACCCGCAGTG
>DATEHY010000088.1:0-9791 GCA_035279325.1 Gaiellaceae bacterium | reverse complement strand
GCACGCCGAGCTCGAGCCGCTTGCCGCGCTTCCGGCGCTCCCAGAGCCCGGCGGCGACTCCGTCGACGAGCACGAACCGCACGCCCGCGGGGCCTTCGTAGCGGCCGCGGCCGTGCTGCGCGACGAGCTCGCGCACGCGCGGCGGCACGAGCAGGTCGCGCTCGCGGGAGCCCATCACGTAGACGTCGTACTCCGGCAGCAGCGAGACCCGGCCGGCCGGCTCGGGGAAGGAGGTATCGCCCCGGAGGACGAAGCTCCGCCGGCCCTCGACGTCGATCTCTTCCAGCCCGAGCCCGGCGAACAGCGCCTGCGCGTCGGCCGCCCTGAACGCGGACGAGGAGACCCACTCGCGGAAGTCGGCGGGCCGCGCGGGGCCGTAGGCGTGGAGAAAGCGGCGGCAGGTCTCCCGCAGCGCCTCCCGCTCGTCGGCGACCTCGCGCCAGCCGTCGATCCACTGGTCCGGCCGGACGAGCGTGATCCGCGACCCCTGCGGCGGCCCCTGGCAGAGGTCGGCGAGAAAGAAGGCGAACCCCGAGCGCAGCCGCTCGCGCGGCCCCTTGCCCACACGCTGCACGACCTCGGCTGCAAGCTCCTCGCGCGGCAGGCAACGACCGTCCAGCACCTCCCAGACCGCGGCTCGAGCCGCTTCGACCTCGTCGGCGTCGAGCGCCGGGTGGACGACGCCGGCGGGGTCGCGCCACTCCGGCAGCCCTTCCCGGGCCGAGCCCAGGACCGCTCGGCGCGCGGCGTGCCAGAGCCCGAGCTCCGCGGCCGCGTGGAGGTGCAGGGTCCCGCGCAGCGTCCAGGCCTTGACGAGAGCGCGCGCCTCCCACAGAGCTGCTCGCACGTCGGCCTGCGCGATCCCCTCGACCCGCGCGGCCAGCTGCAGCTCGGCCGAAGCCTGCACCTGCGCGTGGACGCCGCACACGGCGCCGACGACCGCTGGAAGCTCGTCGCCCGTCGCGCGCTCGCTCAGCGAGGACCGCGCAAGACGGCGTGCCCGGACCCTGCTCCAGTCGACCTCCACCCGGGCTGAACGTAGCGCTAGAGCGTGGTGACGCGCGCGAGCTCTTCGAGCGAGGTGAGGCCGGCGACGACCTTCTCGATGCCGTCGTCCCACAGCGACTTCATGCCGCTGCTCATCGCCGCGCGCTCGAGCTCCTCGTGGCTCGCCTTCCGCGCAGCGAGCGCGGACAGCTCCTCGTTCATCTCCAGGAGCTGGAAGACGCCGATCCGGCCGGCGTACCCGGTCTGGCGGCAGCGGACGCAGCCGTTGCGGCGGAAGAGCTCGGTCTTGCCGTGGCGCAGCTCCTCGGGGATCCGCGCCTGGAACAGCTCCTCCTTCGTCGGCGTGTAGAGCTCCTTGCAGTGCTCGCAGAGGCGGCGCGCGAGGCGCTGCGCGAGCACGCCCGTGACGGCCGCCCCCGTCAGGAACGGCTCGACGCCCATCTCGTTCAGGCGGGTGAGAGCGGACGGCGCGTCGTTCGTGTGCAGGGTCGAGAGGACGAAGTGGCCCGTCAGGGCGGCCTCGATCGAGATCTTGGCGGTCTCGACGTCGCGGATCTCGCCGACCATCACGACGTCGGGGTCGGAACGCAGGATCGAACGCAGCGCGGTGGCGAAGGTGAGGCCGGCGCGCGGGTTGATCTGCACCTGGTTGAGGCCCGGCAGCCGGTACTCGACCGGATCCTCGACGGTGATGACGTTGATCTCGGGGCGGTTGATCTGCGCCATCGCCGCGAAGAGCGTCGTCGACTTGCCCGACCCGGTCGGTCCGGTGACGAGCAGGGCGCCGGTCGGCCGGTGGATGATCCCCGCGAGCCGCTCCTGCATCGCGGTGCCGAGCCCGACCTCTTCCACCGTCGGCGGCTTCTTCGACTTGTCGAGCAGACGCATGACCACCGACTCCCCTTCAACGGTCGGCAGCGTCGCGACGCGGACGTCGAGCATCCGCCCGGCGGCGGAGGCCGACAGCGAGATGCGGCCGTCCTGCGGCTTCCGGCGCTCCGCGATGTCGAGCTTCGCGAGCACCTTGAGGCGCGTCGTCACCCCGATCGCGCTGCGCCTCGGGATGCGCTGGGTCTCGTGGAGCACGCCGTCGATGCGGAACCGCACGACGAGCGCGTCGGCCTGCGGCTCGAAGTGGACGTCGCTCGCGCCGTCCTCGGCCGCTTCGAAGATGATCGAGTTGACGAGGCGGACGAGCGGGGCGTCGGAGATGCCGTCGTCGACCTCGAGGTCGTCCAGCTCCTCGTCGTCGACGACCTCTAGCTCGGCGATCTCGCTCAGCCCGGAGCGCGCGCCGAAGGCCTCGGCGGTCCGCGCCAGCCGGCCGAGCTCGTTGGCGATGTCCTCGCTCGCGGCGACGCGCAGGGCGATGGGATGGCGGCTCGCGAGCCGCAGCGCGTCGATGCCGTGGATGTTCTGCGGGTCGGCGATGGCGACGCAGAGGGTGTCTCCCTCGAAGGCGTACGCGACGGCGTGCACCTGCTCGAGCACGTGCAGCGGCACGGTGCTCGCCGCGATCGGATCGATGCCGACGTTCCCCAGCTCGATCACGGGGAGGCCGTGCTGCGCGGCGACGATGCGGGCGATGGCCTCGGTCGAAGCGAGGCCCTCGTCGATCAGCGCCTGCACGACCGGCGTGGTCTTCGCCGCCTCGCGCAGGACTTCCATCTTCGCCTCGGGGATCAGGCCCGTGGTCTCGAGCAGGTCGACGACGAGCTCGCCCATGAGCTGCGAGATCGGTGCCGGCGTCGCAGGAGCCTTCGGCACCGGGCTCCCGTCACGCGTCACGGCAGGCTGAGCAGACACCGCAGTCGCCTCACTTCATGGTCCCGAGATACGCGTTCAGGATGTGCCCGCCGACGAAGAGGGCCACGACTGCGCCGGCCGCCAGGAACGGCGCGAACGGGATCGCGAGCTTCCGCGCGCCCGAACCGTGGCGCGAGATCAGGACGATGCTCGGGACGAGCCCGAGCAGCAGCCCGAGCATGATTCCCACCGGCGTCGTGCGGCCGAGCAGCGCGCCGATCAGGAGGGCGAGCTTGACGTCTCCCATCCCCATGCCGCCGGGATAGGCGAGAGCCGCGAGAAAGAAGAACCCGGCCGCGCCGACGGCTCCGATCGCCCACACCGGGGACGGATGCGCAACCGTCTGCAGCGCGAGCACCGCGACGGCCGCGGGCAGCACGACCCAGTTGGGCACGATCCGGCGCTCGAGATCGGTGGCGGTCGCGACCACGAGCGCGGCGCAGCCGATGCCGGCGGCGGTCGCATGAAGTGTGACGCCGAACGCGAGCACGCAGCCGACGAGCAGGAGCGCCGTCGCGAGCTCGATCGCGAGGTCGCGCGGCGGAATCCGGACGCCGCACCGGCGACAGCGGCCGTGCAGCAGGAGGTACGACACCACCGGCACGTTGTCGTACCAGGGGATCGGCGTCTCGCAGCTCATGCACGCCGAGCCCGGTCGCACGACCGAACGACGCAGGGGGACGCGGGCGGCGACGACGCCGAGGAAGCTGCCGATCGCGAGCCCGGGCACGAAGACGAGCGGGAGGACGAAGTCCATTACGTCGTTATCGACAACCGGAACGCGCTTCTTGAGCGCGCTTCCGTGCGCTCAGCCGCCGTACTGGAAGTTGGTGGGCGGGTTGATCGTGAAGCCGCCGGGCTGCTGCTGGATCGCGAACGGGGCGATCGTGATCGGCGGGAAGGTGCCGCCGAACTGCTGTCCGAGAACGACGGTCTTGGTGCCCGAGACGAGGGGCCCTTCCGTCACGGCGCTCTGCCCGGTGGCGACCGTGTTCGTGGCGTAGAGGCCGCCCTGGAACGCCGCGCCCGACGAACCGGTCACGGTGATGCCGGTCGGCCCGTTGGAGGCGAGGATGAGGAGCTTCGCGTTCGGGTTCCAGTTGTTCCAGTCACAGGTGTTCCCGCTGGTGGCCGCGCACAGCTTCTCGCCGCTGACCGAGATGTCGCCGCTCGCGTAGATGACCGCCTGGCAGGAGCCGTTGGCCGTGCACGGCCCGACGCCGGTGTACTGGATCGGTTGGTTGCCGGTCGTGCTCATCGTGATGCTGCCGTCGAAGAAGATGGTGCCTACGACCGTCAGGGTGTTCGTCGAGGGGCTCCACGACAGCTGGCCCTGGCTGGTCGTGCACGTGTAGGGCGTGGAGGGGGTCAGGTTGAAGACCGTGGTGACGCTCTGGTCCATGACTCCGTTGTTGTCGAAGACCGGAGTCGTCCCGGGTACCTGCGTGCTGCACGGGGCCATGGGGCCCGGCGAGGCGAAGGTGTACCAGCCGCCGGGCGGCTGGTTCGTGCACGCTCCCGAGGCGACCTCGGCTGCGGATCCTTGCCAGCAGATCTTCGGCGCGGTGATGCCGGCGAAGTCCGAGGCGACGCCGAAGGGATTCCACGTGGACGGGTTTGCCACGTAGATGTTCGTGTCCTTCGCTCCGCCGGTCATCGGCTCGCTCTTGCACGGGCTGTACTGCGTGCCGGACGGCCCCTCGCACCAGCCGCCGATGTGGGCGGAGTTGACCGGTGCAGGCGTCTGGCAGTTGTTGTTGTTGAGTGCCGCGCACCCGATCCAGGCCTGCTTGTTGCTGATGTTGAGATTGCCGCCCACGTACACGGGCGCGTTGACGCCCCCCTTATTGGCCATGCACAGGTTGCCGCCGACGTACAGGGGGATGTTGATCGTGACGCCCTGGTTGATCGACGTGTCGCAGGTCTGCCCGGTGCCGGGCGAGTAGACGCTGTTCCAGACGCCGACCGAGAAGTTGTTCGACGCCGGCGGATTGACCGTCACCTGCGCGCTCATCGTCTTGGCGATCGGCGCTGCCCCGGTCGGATTCGGGACCGTCGCCTTGGCGTGCAGCGTCCAGTAGACCGCGCTCCCGGTGGTGAGGTTCCCCCACCACTTCACGGTGCCGCCCGGGTAGGACGTCGAGTAGGCGGGGTGGGAGGGGGAGGCGTCGGGCAGGAGAGCGTTGGTGGTCGGCGACCAGGCGGTTTCCAGCTGGCCCCGGTTGTTCGGGTTCGAGAGCACCGAGACGCCGTTGTTGATGCCGGCTTCCGCGAGCGACGCCGCGACCTGCTGCGCCTTCTGGAGGTTCGACTTCCCCTGGTTGCCGGCGGTGACGAAGATCACGGTGCCGAGCGCGATCGCGAGGAACGTCATCAGGAGCAGCGTCAGCACCAGCGACTGGCCGCGCTCGTCGGCGAGGCGGGGGAGGCCGCGGCGCTTCACGAACCGATCCCTGCGTTGCGCGCCATGATCGTGTCCCCGAGCTTGTAGAGCCCGTGGGTGTTCGTCAGGTTGGCCTCGACGGGGAACGTCACCGTGACCGTGGGGTACTGGCCGCTCGCGGACGTCTTCACGAAGACCGCGGTGCACGAGCTCGGAGGGGTCGGGGTACCGGCGCACATGAGCGAGCCGGCCTTCTTGACCCCGGTGCCGGCAGAGCACGTGGAGCCCACCTGCCGATAGAGCCCGAAGGGGGCGGTGCCGCCGGTCGAGGCGGCGCACCAGCTGACCGTCGTGGTGCCGCTGCTGCAGGAGTTCGCTCCTCCGGTCGGGTTCTGATTCGGGCGCACGAGCGTCAGCAGCGAGCCGCTCGTCTCGGCCGGAGTCGTGACCGCCCCGACGGTGACGGAGCACGCGTCCCCGATCTCGTTCCGGAGGGCCGAGAGCGCCAGCCGCGCGTTCTGCTGGGCCAGGAAGCGCGAGTTCATGTCGCTCTCGGCGCGCAGTCCCGAGACGAACATGCCGATGACCGCGGTCATGACCAGCCCGAGGATCGCCATCGTGGTGAGCAGCTCGATCAGCGTCATCCCGTTCTCCTGCGCGAGCCGTGCCCGGAGCCGCGCGAACACGCCTAACCCGTCTTCGCGTGTCTCACCCGACGGATCAGGCTCGCGCCGTACGGCGACCGGTTCTGCGGCAGGCCGAGCTGCGGGCTGTTCCCGCGCGCGAGCCAGAGCGTGATCGTCGGGGCGCCTGTGTCGAGCACGTGCGTGCCCGGAGCCGGGCTCTGCGAGACGACGAGATTCGCGGGATACCCGCCGATCGACCCCCGGACCTTCCAGCCGAAGCCGTTGTCCTCGAGCGTGCCCGATGCGAAGACGAACATCTGATGCCGGACGTCCGGCACGGTCATCACCTGGCGCTTGGCCTCCCGGTGACCTCCCGGCTTGACCGGCGCGGCCGGCTTGTCGGCCGCCAGGCTGATGGTCGCGCTGACGAGCAGCACGACCGCGGCGACGGCGATTACGCGCGGAAACGTGAGGATGCGGCCGGACACGCCTCGTGAATCGGAACGTACGAACACGCCCAAGACCCCCTAATGGGTGAAGTAGACGACGTTGGACGAGAAGGACGTCCCGCTCGAGCCGGTCGTCTGGAACGTCCCGGACGACGAGACGCCGACGATCCGCTTCGCGCCGTCGTAGTTCGCGGCGTACCAGCCGGTGAGGCTGTCGATGCGGACGAACGCTCCCGTGTGCGGCGCGTCGATGAAGTCGCCGCCGCCGATGTAGATCCCGACGTGGTCGAGCCCGTCGAAGAAGACGAGGTCGCCCGGCTGGAGCTGGTCCCGCGGCACGGACACCGCCTGCGGCGAGTTGAACTGCGCGGCGGCGTTGTGCGGCAGCGAGATGCCGAGCTGCGCGTAGACGTACTGGACGAGCCCCGAGCAGTCGAAGCCGCTCGCGGGGGTCGAGCCGGCCCACGTGTACGGGATGCCGAGGTACTTGAAGGCGAGCGAGACGACCGGGTTGGAGGATCCGTTCGCGAAGCCTCCGCCGACCGGGAAGCTGAAGCCCGGCTCCGAGAAGGCGGAGCCGCTCTGCTCGTCCCGCAGCCTGCTGAGCTGCGCGGTCGCCGAGTCGAGCCGCCTGCGCAGCCGGGCGACGCGGGCGTCCGCGGCGTCCTGCCGGGCCCCGAGCAGGGTGGCATGCTTCTGTGCCTCGAGCTGGTCGGAGAGAAGCTGGGCGGTGTCGGCCACGCGGAGGAACCGCCGCTCGGCACGGCCGAGCGCGCGTGCCTGCGCGCGGGCGGTCGCGACCTGCGCCTTCGAGGTGGCGATGGTCGTGCGGGCCGTGGCGATCTGCGGGCCGAGGTCGGCGACGGAGAAGACCGTGCCGCTTCCGACCCCGCCTCCCTGTCCGTACAGCGAAGCGAGGCCCATCACCTCGTTCACGTACCAGCTCGCGTGGTTGTAGCAGTACACCGCGCGCGTGATGTCGAACTGACCGCCGCAGCCGGCCAGGTACCGGGCCGCGCTGAAGATCGCGTCCGTCGGGTTGTTCGGGTCGGCGACGCCGTCCCCGTTCGCGTCGATGCCCCAACGCGCCCAGGTCGACGGCATGAACTGCATCCAGCCGACGGCGCCGGCCGAGCTCGGCCCGAGGTTCTGGCCGAAGTTCGACTCGACCTTGTTGATCGCGGCGAGCACCTGCCACGGGATGCCGTAGGCGTTGCCGGCCGCCTGCCAGATCCCGCGCAGGGCCTCGAACGACATCGGGCCGTCCTGGCGCTGCGTGAAGTCGACCGCGGGGCCGCCGCCGGTCGAGAACGACGCGGAGCGGGTGCTTGCGTGCAGGTGCGGGTGGACGACGCGGAACGTGTCGGCGGCCGCGGTGCTCGAGAGAGCCAGCGCAAGCACGGCCGCGAGGAGCGGGATGAGCCGTCTCATCGCTACGGCTGGCCGGCGACGCGGAGCCTCGGCAGCTCGGTGACCTCCTCGGCCACCTCGGCCTCCGGCTGCTCCGCCTCGGGCAGTTCCACGGTCTCGGCGTCCTCGACGGCGGCGAGCTCGGCCTGGGCGACCGACTGCTCCTTGAGGGCGCGCTCGAGCGCGATGAGGAAGTCGTGACGGTTCGAGGAGGCGTTGGCCGCGACCTCGCGGTCGACCTTCTCCTCCAGCACGAGCTGGATCAGCGCCTTGCTGAAGGTCTGCATCTGGAAGAAGTCGCCTTCCGCGATCGCCTCGGTGATCTCGTCGGGCTTGTTGTCCCGGATCAGGTCGGCGATGCGCGCGTTGCCGATCATCACCTCGACGGCCGGCACGCGGCCGCCGCCGATCTTCGGCAGCAGGCGCTGGCTGATCACGCCGCGCAGGACTCCGGCGAGGATCGACCGGATCAGCTGCTGCTTGACGGCCGGGAAGAACTCGACCATCCGCCCGAGGGTCTCGGCCGCGTCGACCGTGTGCATCGTCGAGAGCACGAGGTGGCCCGACTCCGCTGCGTTGAGGGCGGTCTCGGCGGTCTCGGCGTCGCGGAGCTCGCCGATGAGGATCACGTCCGGGTCCTGGCGCAGGCCGCGGCGCAGCGCCTGCGCGAACGACGCCGTGTCGAGGCCGACCTCGCGCTGGTTGACGATGCAGCCGTGGTCGGAGTGCACGATCTCGATCGGGTCCTCGATCGTGACGATGTGCTGCCGGCGGGCCCGGTTGATGTGGTCGATGATCGCCGCGAGCGTCGTCGTCTTGCCGGAACCGGTCGCGCCGGTGACGAGGACGAGCCCACGGTGCTCCTCGGCCAGGCGGCGGACGCCGGGCGGGAGCGACAGGTCGGCGAAGTCCGGAACCTCGCGGGGGATCACGCGGAAGGCGATCGAGATCGAGCCGCGCTGGCGGAAGCCGTTGACGCGGAAGCGGGGGAGACCCTCCGGCGAGTAGGCGCTGTCGAGCTCTCCGGTCTCGAGGAACGTCTGCAGGCGCTTCGGCGTCTCGGCGCAGACCTGCTCGAGCGCCAGCTCGAGGTCGCGCTCGGTCAGCTCGGCCTCGCCTTCGAGCTCGCCGAGATTGCCATCGCGGCGGACGATCGGCGGACGCTCCACCTTGAGGTGGATGTCGCTGGCGCCTAGCTCGACGGCGCGGCGGAGCACAAGTTCGAGATCCATCGGCATTGCCTCCAATCGGCCGCTCAGGCCGCCGGCTTTAGACCCTTCCCTCGGATGGGCGTTTTCGGCTCAACGAAGCCGCTCATCGCCGCTCACCCATTC
Organism: Gaiellaceae bacterium; assembly: GCA_035279325.1. Taxonomy (GTDB): domain Bacteria; phylum Actinomycetota; class Thermoleophilia; order Gaiellales; family Gaiellaceae; genus Palsa-739. Next base: position 775 of record DATEHY010000088.1, on the reverse strand, counting down.
GGCGTCTGCGACGAGACGACCGGCGCGAGACAGCGCCAGTACTCGTTTTTGCGGCCCTGCGAGATCAGCGTGCAGGACTTGTCCGTCAGGTCGGGCCACCCGTCGATGCGGCCCTTCGAGCAGCTCATCACCGTCTGGTCGGCCCTGCCGTTGCTGCCGGCCACGGTGCTGCAGCTGCTCAGCAACCCGGCGTCCTTGAGCACGCGGCCGTCCTTGATGGCGGCCATGAGGCCGATCAGGAGTGCTCCGACAAGGAAGATCTTCAGCAGCATCGTCCGTCTCCCGGTTTGTCGGCTCGTCCGTCGGCAGCGGGCGCGATCGCCCCGATCCCTCCTTCGGACGAACCTCAGCGCGCGATCAGCGCCTCGAGCTCCCGCTCGAGCTCGGCGAGCGCGTTGCCGTGCCGGCCGATGCCGCCCCCGAGCTCGTCGAGCGTGTGCTCGAACCGTTCGCGCTCGGTGGCGAGGACCTCGTTGAGCCGGTCGCGCTCGGCCCCCAGCTCGTGGATGCGCTGCTCGAGCCGCGCGGCGTTCTGCGCGGCCGCCTCGGACTCGCGCGAGAGCTGGGCCGCGAGGTTGGCGAGTGCGTGCCGGTGCTCCTCGAGCTCCGCCCCCGTCGCTGCGAGCTCGGCCTCGAGCCCCGCGATGATGTGCGTCTTCCGCCGCCAGCGCGGCGTCCGCGCGGGGGTCGCCGCTGCGGGCTCGAGCTCGAGCCGCGGCGCCTCCTCCGTCCTCCCGCCCGTGACGATCGCGATGGCCCCGACGATCGCGGCCAG
>DATEHY010000087.1:0-8023 GCA_035279325.1 Gaiellaceae bacterium | reverse complement strand
TCGGCGAGCAGCGCCTCGAGCCGCTCCTCCACCCCGCGCCGGCCGGCCCCTGCCGCACTGCGCCGGGCCTCGAGCTCTGCCAGCCGCTCTCCGATCCCCGCCAGGTCGAGCTGCGCGACGCGCGCTCGCAGGCGGGCGATCTCCACCGCGAGCTTCTGCGCCCGCTCGGCCGCGGTCGCCTGGAGCGCGAGCGGCCGGAGCCGCTTGCGTACCTCCGCCTCGACGTCCCGGGCGCGCTCGACCTCGATCGCGACGCGCGCGAGCTTGAGCTCGGCGCGGTGGCGGCGAGCCTTGAAGCGGCCGAGCCCGGCGGCCTCCTCGATGAGGGCCCTGCGCTCGGCGGGCTTCGAGGCGAGGATCGCCTCGACCTTGCCCTGGCTGATGATCGAGTGCATTCCCTGGCCGAGCCCGAGGTCGGCGAGGAGCTCGACGAGATCGAGCCGCCGCACCGCCGCGCGGTTGACGAGGTACTGGCCTTCGCCGCCGCGATGCAGCCGCCGCGCGACCGAGAGCTCGGCGAAGTCGACGGGCAGCGCGCCGTCGGCGTTGTCGAAGAGGAGCTCGACCTCGCAGAAGTCGGACGGCCCGCGCGCGCCGCCTCCGGCGAAGAGGACGTCGTCGGGCTTCTCGGCCCGCAGCTCGGTCGGGCTGAGCGAGCCCGCCGCCCAGCGAATCGCGTCGGAGACGTTCGACTTGCCGGAGCCGTTCGGGCCGACGATCACCCCGACCCCCGGCTCCAGACGGATCTCGACCGGCTCCGGGAAGGACTTGAAACCACGCAGCTTGACGGCGCGCAGATGCACGAACCAGCACCCTAAAGAGGCGGCAGGACGCTACTGCCGGGCAGATTCGTCGTCGTCGTCGCGTGCGAGCGGCGCGTCCTCGTCCGCCGACTCCTCGGCGACGAAGATCTCGCAGATCCCACGCGGCTCCGGATCGGCCTCCTCCGCTGCGAGCCGTCGCAGGCGCAACTCCGAGTTCGTTGGTCGCCGCTCGGTCATGAGGCCGGACAGACTAGCCGGACTCGGCTTCGACCCGCGCGAGCGCCTCCCGCGCGGCCTCCTGCTCGGCGGCCTTCTTCGTTCGTCCTTCTCCGCGGCCGTGCTCCTCGCCGCCGACGAGCGCGGCGCAGGTGAAGTTGCGGTCGTGCGGCGGCCCCTCGACCGAGATCTCGGTGTACGTCACCTGGCGCCCGGTGCGGGCGAGCAGCTCCTGCAGGTCCGTCTTGTAGTCGACGCGGGTCGTGAGCGCGTGCTCGATCTGCGCGGAGAACGCCGCGACGACCGCATCCTCGATCGCCGCGAAGCCGTGCTGGAGGAAGAGCGCGCCGAGCGCGGCCTCGATGACCGCGGCGAGCACGTTGCGGTTCCGCGAGAGCCGCTCGAGCTCCTCGTCGTCGGCTTGCGTGTCGCCCGCGCGCTCGACGAGGCGCTGCCCGAGGCCGAGCTCGCGCGCCACCTCGGCGCAGGTCGCACGCGAGACGACGTGGGAGCGCACCTTCGCGAGCCGGCCCTCGTTGAAGTCCGGGTGACGCGCGTAGAGCGCATGCGCGACCGCGAGCTCGAGCACGCTGTCGCCGAGGAACTCGAGCCGCTCGTAGGAGGAGCCGCGGTCGCTCGCCCACGAGGTGTGCGTGAAGACGGGCTCCGCCAGCTCCGGCGGGAGCGCGTCGATCAGCTGCGCGAGTTCCCCGGAGTCCGCGGCTACTGGTGCGAAGCGACGTAGTCGACGGCCTGGCCGACCGTCTGGATCTTTTGCGCGTCCTCGTCCGAGATCTTGATCCCGAACTGGTCCTCGAGCTCCATGATCAGCTCGACGAGGTCGAGAGAGTCGGCGTCGAGGTCCTCCTGGAAGGAAGCCTCCTCCGTGATGTCCGCCTCATCGATCCCGAGCTGCTCGGTGAGGACCTCCTTGACCCGCTCGTAGACTTCCTCGCGCGACGCTGCCATGTCACCTCGTTGTGTCGTGGGGGAAAAGCGCGCCGATCATACAATCTCCGCCCGCTGCGGCTGGGACAGGCGAGCGGCGAGGCGTCCGACGACGTCGTGGTCGACGCCGCGGGCGGCGAGCCGAATCGCGTTCGCGATCGCCCTCGATGAGGAGTTCCCGTGCGCGATCACGACCAGCCCGCGCAGGCCGAGCAGGTAGGCGCCCCCGTAGGTGTCCGGGTCGAGGCGCGCGCGCAGGCGGCGGGAGGCGGGCCGGATGAGGAGGCCGCCGAGGCTGCCCGCAGCGGTGGCTGTGATCTCCTCGCGCAGCGAGTCGAGCAGGGTGCGGATCGTCCCCTCGACGGCCTTGAGCGCGACGTTGCCGGTGAAGCCGTCGGTGACGACGACGTCCGCGGCGCCCGCAAGAAGGTCGCGACCCTCGGTGTTGCCCCGGAAGTCGAGGTCCGAGGCCGCGAGCAGCTCGTGCGCCTCGAGCGCGAGCCGGTTCCCCTTCTCGGCCTCCTCGCCGATGGAGAGAAGCCGCACGTGCGGGCTCGCGATGCCGAGGATCTCCTCGGCGAAGACCGCTCCCATCGTCGCGAACTGGAGCAGGTGCTCGGCGCGGCAGTCTGCGTTCGCTCCGGCGTCGATCAGGACCGACGGGCCGTTGCGAGCAGGAATCGGGACGGCGATCGCGGGGCGGCGCACGCCTTCGACGCGCCGGAGCAGGACGAGGCCGGCGGCGAGAATCGCGCCGGTGTTCCCCGGCGACACAACCGCGTCCGCCTCGCCGTCCGCGACCGCCTTGACCGCGCGGACGAGCGAGCTCTCGGCCTTCAGCCGGAAGGCGTCGGCCGGCTTCTCGTCCATGCCGACGACCTGCGTCGTCTGCACGTGAGCCAGCCCTCCCGTGTCGAGGTCCGGCGAGCCGAAGATGACGGGCGCGATCTCCTGGGAGGCCGCCTCCTGCGCGCCCTCGACGACTTCGAGCGCACCACGGTCGCTGCCCATCGCATCGACGGCGACCCGGATCATGTCGCGGAGATTACGGGGCCTGGACGCGGAGCGGCTCGACCTCGCGGCCCTTGTAGGTGCCGCAGGTCGGGCAGACGCGATGCGGGCGCTTCGGCTGGCCGCACGTCGGGCAGACGTTGACCTTCGGCGCGCTGATCGCGTGCGTCGCACGCCGCTTGTCGCGGCGGGACTTGGAGGTTTTCCGCTTCGGAACCGCCATGATCGGGGCGGCATGGTACCCGAGAGCCTCCTCGAGCTGTTCGACGCACAGGTCCGGCGGCCCAACCGGCCGGACGGCTTCTACGTCAGCAAGGGCTGGAGCGCGGTCCTCCGCCCGCCCGCCGACGGGAACGTCGAGCCGATCGTCGCGCGGATGCGCGAGCTGCCCGGCCGGGTCGAATGGAAGTACTACGCACACGACCTTCCGGCCGACCTGCCCGAGCGACTGATCGCAGCGGGGCTCGAGCCGGAAGACGAGGAAACCGTCGTCGTCGCCGAGGCGGCGTCGATTCCGCCTCCGCCGCCCGATGTCGAGCTGCGGGAGGACGTCGAGGCGTTCATCGAGCTCGCGGAGCGCGTTTTCGGTCGCCGCCACGGCTCGGGCTTCCCCGAGGACGCCGTGCCCGTGGTCGCCTGCGTCGACGGCCGGCCAGCTTCCGGGGGCCGCGTGGATCTCGATCCGGGCGTCGAGTTCGCGGGGCTCTTCGGAGGCGTGACGCTGCCGGAGTTCCGCGGTCGCGGCCTGTACCGTGCGACCGTTGCAAGACGCGCCGAGCTCGCACGCGAGCGCGGCTACCGCTGGCTCTATGTCGACGCGCTGCCGACGAGCCGCCCGATCCTCGAGCGGCTCGGCTTCGTCCCTCTCACGACTACGACGCCGTTCGTCATTCCTGCTTCAGCTCGCTGAGCTTCGCCCAGCGCGGGTCTGTGCGCTCTTCGGCGTGCACGTGGGGCTCGACGTTGAGATCCTTACCGCAGACCGGGCAGAGCCCGGCGCAGTCGTCCCGGCAGAGGATCTTGTCGGGCAGCGCGAGCGCGATCGCATCGTGCGCCCAGGCCGAGAGGTCGACGCGGTCGTCGTCGAGGTACTCCGTCTCCTCGTCGTCGCTCTCGGGCTTCGTCGCCTGATACTCGCGCAGACTCAGCCGCACCGGCAGCTCGGCCTCGCCGAGGCAGCGGAAGCACGGGCCGGCGAGCGTGAGGGCGACCGAGAGCTCGAGCACGGTCCCGCTCGACGCGCGTGTGACACGAAGCTCGGCGGGCACGGGATTCGGCTCCGGCTGGTACGCCTGCCCGCCGAGGACGAGCGGCTCGAGCTCGATCTCGACGCGCTCGCGAGCCTGCTCCCCGGAACGGATCCGAAGCGTGCGAAGGTCGAACGTCGTCATGCCGCCACCGTAGCGCGGGCGGATTCGGCTGCTAGGAGCCGCCGGCTTTGGAGGCTTTCACGGCGCCATGCGGCGCAGCTCAACGAGCCGCGGCACGGGCGGAGGCATCTCCTCCTGCGCTTCCTTGCGCCGGAGATACGGCTCGACCGTCTCCGGCAGCGGCTCGGCGTGCGGGTGACCGTGCGGGTCGCGGGCCAGGACGAGCATCCCCACCGAGGCGACGACGATCGCGCCGGCCGCGAGCTCCCGGTGTCCGACCGCCTCTCCGGCGAATGCCCAGCCGAGCAGGACGGCGACCGCCGGGTTGACGTAGGCATACGTCGAGACGAGCACGCTCGGCGCCCCGCTCTTCAGCAGCCAGCCGTACGCGGTGAACGCCACGATCGAGCCGAAGACCACGAGGTAGGCGAACGCCGCGGCCGAGCCGGCCGAGATCGCCGCCGGGTGGACGCGGCCGACCTCGCCCATCGCGGCCCCAGCAACGGCGAGGAACGCGGCGGCGGCGAGCATCTGCATCGCAGCCGACAGGAACGGCGCGCTCGGGAGCTGCGCGACGCGCGCGTACGCCGAGCCGCCGGCCCAGGCGAGCGCCGCGCCGAGGATGACGGCGGCTCCCACAGGATCGATGTGCGCGCTCGGCCCGACGAGCAGCACGACGCCGAGCAGGCCCGTGGCGATCCCGGCGAGCGCACCGAACGAGAGGCGGATCCCGAAGAACGTCCGGTCGAGCAGCGCGGTGAAGAGCGGCACCGTACCGACCAGGAGCGCGGTCACCCCGGAGGCAACCCGCTGCTCGGCCCAGGCGATGCCGCCGGTGTCGACGAACAGGAGCAGGCCGCCGACGATCGCCGCGGACGTCCACTCGCGCCGCCCCGGCCGAGCGCGGCGGACGTCGCCGCGCAAGAGGGACCAGCCGTAGAGCAGCGCGCCCGCGAGACCGAAGCGAAACGCGAGCATGAGCAGTGGCGGCAGCGTCCGGTCGGCGACGGCGATCGCGAGATACGTCGATCCCCAGACGACGTAGACGATCCCGAGCGCGATGGCGATCTTCGTCCGCATGGCTTCATGGTGCCGAGCCTCCTCGATCAGGGCAAGTTGAGTTATCGTTCGTATCGATCATGAACACTGATCAATGGCTGGGAGTCGAGCTACGGCATCTCGCGGCTCTGGAAGCGGTCGCGCGCACGCGATCGTTCGGCCGGGCGGCGCGCGAGCTCGGGTACACGCAATCTGCCGTCAGCCAGCAGATCGCCCAGCTCGAGCGGATCGTCGGACAGCGGCTCTTCGACCGTCCGGGCGGGCCGCGACGCGTGGAGCCGACCGAGGCGGGCCTCCTCCTCCTGGGGCACGCGGACGCGATCGTCGCCCGCCTCGACGCGGCCCGCGCCGACATGGCCGCGCTGGCGGAAGGCGCTGCCGGGACGCTGCGCGTCGGCATCTATCAGAGCGTCGGCGCCCGCCTCCTCCCCGTCCTCGTGCGCCGCTTCCGCGCGCAGTGGCCCCGGGTCGGCGTCCGGGTGCGCGAGGAGAGCTCGGCGGCGGATCTGCTGCGGCTCCTCGAGCACGGCGAGCTCGACCTGACGTTCGCCGACCTGCCCCTGCCGGAGGGGCCGCTCGAATGGGCGGAGCTGCTGCAGGATCCGTACGTCCTGCTCGTCTCGGCGCGCTCGGAGCTCGCGGAGCTCGACTCCGCTCCGCCGCTGCGGGAGGTCGCGAAGCTGCCCCTCATCGGGCGCCGGACGACCGACGAGCCCGACCGGTTCCTCGCCGGCCGCGTACCCGAACTGAACGTCATCTTCCGTACCGACGACAACGGCACGCTCGGCGCGCTCGTCGCCGAGGATCTCGGTGTGGCGATCGAGCCGCAGCTCGTCGTCGATCCACGCGACCGCGCCGTGAAGGCGCTCCCGTTCGGCTCGCGGATCCCGCCGCGGACGATCGTCCTCGCCTGGCACCGGGACCGCTACCGGTCGCGAGCGGCCGAGGCGTTCGTCGAGCTCGCGACCGAAGTCGCGTCCGCCTAGAAGAGCTCGCCGGCCAGCGCGCGGACATACCGCTCAGCCGAGCGCTGCACCACGCCGGCGCCGTCACCCGCCACGAGCCTGTCCCACCACGCGCCGTGGATGGTGTCGAACCCGAACGGCTCGAGCGCCTGCGCTATCCGCTCCACGCTCGCTGCCGGCAGCGGGATCAGGTTCGGGTAGCTGTACATGAAGCTCACCCACCGGCGGTCGGGAATCACCTGGACGATGTCGCCCGAGAGGAGCGCGCGCCGCTCCTCCACGTGCAGCATCTGGCCGCCCGCAAAATGGCCCCCACCGCGGACGAGCGTCAGCCCTTCGCCGAGAACCTTCGTCTCCCCGCGCCAGTGCTCGATCCGCGGCGAGGGGCGCATGACCCATTCGGCGTCGTCGACGTGCAGGAGGATCGGACAGTCGAAGCGGTCGGCCCACTCGACCATCGCGGAGTAGTAGTGCGGATGGGAGATCGCGATCGCGGTCAGGCCGCCGCGACTCTCGACCTCCGTGGCCGTCTCCTCGTCGAGCAGCGTGATGCAATCCCACAGCAGGTTCGATCCGCGCCAGGGCACGAGGAGTGCCCGCTGGCCGATCGCGAAGCTCGGCTCGGTGCCGATGCCGACGAAGCCGGCATCGTCGCGGATCACGTTGCGGTGCTCGCGGCGCAGCTCGGAGAGCGTCGTCCACGCCTGACCCGACTGCGGCACGTACTGGCGCGCGTCCTCGCAGACCGGGCAGCGGCCGGGATCGACCGAGCCGAACTGGACACCGCAGGTCGCGCAGACTGCGAACTCGTCCACGGGAGGCCGGGCTAGGAGCTAGAAGCGCTCGTCGTCGGCAACGTCGCCGTTGGCGCCGATGCCTGCGATGACCGATTCCTGCGAGCGCTCGTGCAACCGCTCGCGACCCCGGCGGACGGCGGTGAGGAAGCGCTCGAGATTGACCTCGAGGGAGGCGAGCTGGTTGTCGGCCCAGTCCTCCATCTCGAGCTTCATCTCGCGCGCGCTTCGCCGCGCGTCGTCGACGATCTCGTCGGCCTGCCGCTCCGCGATCTTCACGATCTCGGTCTGCGACGCCTCGCGCACCGCCTGCTCCCGTGCCTCTGCGAGCAGCCGGTCGACCTCGCGCTTGGCCTCGGCCAGCATCTCCTGGCGCTCCTTGACGATCCAGCGGGCCTGCTTGATCTCCTCCGGGATCGTCGCGCGCATCTGGTCGAGGATGTCGTAGATCTCCTCGCGGTCGATCCGCACCTGGTCGGTGAGCGGGACTGCCTTGGCGTTGTGAACGAGGTCGTCGAGCTTGTCGATCAGAACTAATACGTCCATTGGCCCAGCAGTGTAACCCTCGTAGCGGCCGATACCGTCGCCGTCACTCGCCTGGACGCTCGGGCGTCCCCGGCCGGCCGTCCGGAAAGAGCTCTGCGAGGCGGTGCGCGACCGGCGCCGGGACGAGCGCAGAGACGTCGCCGCCGAAGGCCGCGATCTCCTTCACGCCGCTCGAGGAGACGAAGCTCACCTGCGGGCTCGCCATCACGTAGACGGTCTCGACCTCCGGCGCGAGCGTCCGGTTGAGCTGGTTCATCTGGAACTCCCACTCGAAGTCGGAGATGACGCGCAGCCCTTTCACGATCGCTTTCGCTTCCCACTTGTGCGCGAACTCGACGACGAGCTCGCGG
>DATEHY010000086.1:0-25215 GCA_035279325.1 Gaiellaceae bacterium | reverse complement strand
CGCGGGCATCTCGTCGGCTCGCGCGTCGTCCGCGACGGCTACCAGGTGATGCTCATCTCGACCGCCGGCACCGTGATCCGGATCCCCGTCGAGGAGTTCAAGCGGCTCGGCCGCTCGACGCAGGGCGTGATCGTGATGCGCCTCCGCGGCGACGACGAGACCGTCTCCGCGCTCGCACCGGTCGTCGAATCCGACGAGACGAACGGCGACGCCGAGCCCGCTCCGGAGTCGCCCAACGGCGCCGCCGCCGCCGGGTAACCTCGGCGCACCCCTTCCAAAAGCGGCGCCAGGGCTTTATAACTCTCGATCGGGGTCAGCACCCGACGCGGTGAGGGCAAATGGCGGTAAGCCGGCAGGTCGATCTTCTCGAGCCGATCAATCTGGCCGAACATCTCGGCAAGGTCGAGCTCTACCTCGGTCAGGTCTGCCAGATCGCCGGCATCTCGAAGATGCAGCTCGACTACTGGACGAACAAGGCGCAGATCCCGACCAAGGGCAAGAAGCAGCGGATCTACGACATCGACGCGCTCGAGACGGTGATGCTGATCAAGCAGGCGAAGGACAAGGGCCTGAATCTCGGCGCTGCGATCGAGGCCGCGCGGAACTTTCGCCAGCAGGGCGCCGAGAACTAAGGCCGCCGGCGGTTCGTGTGGAGCCGCTGCCAGTCGTCGTAGCCGTGTTCGAGCTCGCGCAGGATCGCGGCCAGCAAGGGCGCCCGCGGCCAGTCGCGGCCGGTCTCGACGTGCAGTGACGTCGGCGGCTTGGCTGTCTCCGCCGGCAGCTCGGCGGCCGTCTGGTTGACGTTGACGCCGATTCCCAGCACGACCCGCCCGGTGGTCGCCTCCGGGAGGATGCCGGCGACCTTCCGGCCCTCGATTAGGACGTCGTTCGGGTGGCTCAGCTCGGCGACGACGCCCGTTTCCCGGCGCAGGGCCGCGGCGACGGAGTCGCCGGCGACGAGGGAGAGCTCCGGCCAGAGCGCCATCGGCGGCTGAGGCCGCAGCAGGACCGAGAACAGCAGAGCTCTGCCCGCGGGCGCCTCCCAGGTCCGTCCGAGACGGCCGCGTCCTTGCGTCTGGAGGTCGGTCGCAACCGTCGCCCCCTCGGCCTCGTCCGCAGCGAGCAGGCGCTGGGTCGACGGGCACTCGGCGACGAACCGGTACGGCCGCCCGAGCCGCCCCTGCAGCAGCGGCGCGACAGAGGCGGGGGATAGATCCGACACCCGCATTTAGACTAACGCCGCCGTGGGAAGGATCAGACAGCCGCTGCGCGAGCGCGGTCTCGACTATGCGAGTCTCAGCGACCCGATCCTCGTCACCCGCGCGAAGGACGGCGACGCGCGGGCGCTCGAAGCGCTGTGCGTGCGGCATGCGCCGCGAGTGGAACGGCTGGCGCGGCACATCCTGCGCGACCACGAGGACGCGCGCGACGCAGCACAGGACTCGCTCGCGAAGCTCTGCGTCAGGCTGCGCCAGTTCCGGGGCGAGGCGCAGTTCTCGACCTGGCTGCATCGGCTCGTCGTCAACACCTGCCGCGACGTGTCCGAGCGCCAGCGGACGCGCGTCCACGATCCGCTGCCCGACGACCTGGGCGCCGACGTCGAGCAGGATCCGACGCGCGGCGTGCGGATCACCGAGCTGCGGCGTGAGCTGTGCGACTCGCTCGCCGAGATCTCGCCCGAGCAGGCGCAGGTGATCGTCCTCAAGGACGCGCTCGACTACACGTTCGAGGAGATCGCGGCCGCCGCGGGCATGCCGGTCGGCACCGCGAAGTGTCACGCGCATCGGGGTCGCAACCGCCTTCGCGAGCGGCTCGAGCAGCGCGACGTCGCATGAGCTCGCTCGCAGCCCCGTTCGGGCGCGAGACGATCGAGTCGATCATCCCGCACCGGCCTCCGTTCCTGCTCGTCGACGAGGTACTCGAGCTCGACCCCGGACGCCGCGTGGTCGGGCGCTATCTCGTCCCGGATGACGGCTGGTGGTTCCGGGGCCACTTCCCCGACCGGCCGGTGATGCCCGGAGTGCTGACCGTCGAGGCGATCGCCCAGTGCGGCGCCGTCGCCGTGCTCGCCGACGAGGCGAACCGCGGCAAGATCCCGTTCTTCGCCGGGATCGACGACTGCCGCTTCAAACGGGTCGTCGGGCCGGGTGACCTGCTCGACCTCGAGTGCGAGTTCGTGCGCGTGCGCGGGCCGATTGCCAAAGGGCAGGGCCGTGCAACCGTCGCCGGAGAGGTCGCCGTCGAAGCCATGCTCACGGTTTTCGTCGGCAGCGAGGAGTAACGCGGGTGATCGGCAGCGGCAGGAGCGACGTTCACGTCACGATCACCGGCCTCGGATCCTACGCGCCCGAGCGCGTGATCACGAACGACGAGCTCTCCCGGATGGTCGAGACCTCGGACGAATGGATCATGGAGCGCACCGGCATCCGCGAGCGCCGCATCGCTGCGGAATCGCAGGCGCTGTCGGACCTCTCGCTGCCCGCTGCGCGGCAGGCGCTCGAGCAGGCCGGCAGCGATGGGACCGACGTCGACCTGCTGATCGTCGCCACTGTCACGCCCGACATGATGTTTCCCTCGACTTCCGCGATCCTCGCCGACCTGCTCGGCGCGAAGGATGCGGCCGCCTACGACCTCTCCGCGGGCTGCACGGGCTTCATGTACGCGGTCGCGCAGGCGTACGGGATGGTCGCGGCGGGGCTGTCGCGCAGGGCGCTCGTGGTCGGCGGCGACGTGCTCTCGCGCATCCTCGACTGGACCGACCGCTCGACCGTCGTCCTGTTCGGTGACGGAGCGGGTGCGGTCGTGCTCGAGCCGGCGGACGAAGCCGGCTTCCTCGCCTTCGAGCTCGGCGCCGACGGCGCCGGCGGCCGGCATCTCTGGCTGCCCGGCAGCGGCTCGCGACGTTTCGACGATCCCGACCGTTACGTGAAGATGAACGGCCGCGAGGTGTTCAAGTTCGCGACGCGCGTGCTCGTGCAGTCCGCCGAGGACGTGCTCGGCCGGTATGGGGCGAGCATCGAGGACGTCGACGTCTATGTTCCGCACCAGGCCAACGTTCGCATCATCGATCACGCAACCAAGAAGCTCGGGATCCCGTCGGATCGGGTGGTGATCAATGTCGACCGTTACGGCAACACGTCTTCCGGCTCGATCCCGCTCGCGCTCGCGGACGCACAGGCCGACGGAAGGCTTTCGCCGGGAAGTCTCGTACTCATGACCGGAATGGGCGCCGGCCTCACCTGGGGTAGTGCGTTGCTGCGCTGGACTCATCGGCTGGAAGCGCCAGCGGCGAAGCCGGCGACGCCCGGCCAGGAGACCCGGCCGCCTACGCCGGCCGCCGGGGACGGCACCGCGTGAGCAAGATCGCGTTCTGCTTCCCCGGCCAGGGCTCGTTCGAGGCGGGCATGGGCCGCGACTTCGCGGAGGCCGTGCCGGCCGCGCTGGACGTCTTCCGGCGAGGGAGCGCTGCCAGCGGGCTCGACCTCGAGCGCCTCTGCTTCCAGGCCGACGCCGAGGAGCTGCTCGACACCGCGGTGCAGCAGCCGGCCCTCGTCGCGACCTCGCTCGCGATGCTCGCCGCCCTGCGCGAGCGCGGCATCGAGGCGGATTTCGTGATCGGCCACTCGGTCGGGGAGTTCGCCGCGCTGGCCGCGGCCGAGGCGATGACGATCGAGGAGGCGATCGCCCTCGTCCGCGAGCGCGGCCTCGCGATGGCCGACGCCGCCGCCCGCAATCCCGGGTCGATGGCTGCGATCCTCGGCCTCGCCGACGAGGTGGTCGAGGGTCTGTGCAAGAAGATCCTCGGCGTCTGGCCGGCCAATTACAACTGCCCCGGCCAGATCGTCATCTCCGGCGAGAACCCCGCCGTCGACGAATGCATCGAGCAGGCGCAGAGTCACGGAGCCCGTCGCGCGGTGAAGCTCCAGGTGTCCGGCGCGTTCCACTCGCCGCTCGTCGCACGCGCGGCCGACCGGTTGCGGCCGGCGATCGAGAAGGTGCGGTTCCAGGAGCCGTCCTCGCCGTTCATGTCGACCGTGACGGCCCGTGTCGAGTCCGCCCACCGGATCGGCCCGCTGCTCGTCGACCAGCTCACGGCGCCGGTGCGCTTCACGCAATCCGCGACCGAGCTGATGCGCGACGGCGTGCGCACCTTCGTCGAGGTCGGGCCCGGCAACGTGCTCTCGGGTCTCGTCAAGCGGATCGACCGGAGCGTCAAGGCGGTCTCGATCAACAGCATCGAGGCGCTCGAGCGGCTTCCCGAGCTGCTCGCCGAGACACCGTGAGCTTCGCCTCCCTCGAGGGCAGGCGCGCCCTCGTCACGGGCGCGTCGAAGGGAATCGGCCGCGCGATCGCAGAGGAGCTCGCGCGTGCCGGCGCCGAGGTGGTCGTCGGCTACCGCACCGGGGCGGAGGAGGCGGAGGAGCTCGCGCGGGCGATCGGGGGCCGTGCCGTCCAGGCCGACGTCTCGACCGCCGAGGGGGCTGCGCGGCTCGTTGAGGAGGCCGGCGACCTCGACATCCTCGTCAACAACGCGGGGCTCACGCGCGACGGCCTGCTCGCGCGGATGTCCGACGACGACTGGCGCACGGTGATCGACACGAACCTCTCGTCCGTCTTCTACACGTGCCGCGCCGTGTGTCGGCCGATGATGAAGAAGCGGGCCGGCTCCATCGTCAACATCTCGTCGATCGTGGGCGTGCACGGCAACTGGGGCCAGACGAACTACGGCGCCTCGAAGGCCGGGATCATCGGCTTCACGAAGTCGCTCGCGCGGGAGCTCGGCGGCCGCGGCGTCCGGGCCAACGTCGTGGCGCCGGGCTACGTGCGCACGCAGCTCACCGACGTCCTGCCGGAGGAAGCGACCTCGGCGATGCTCGACAACACGCCGCTCGGGCGGCTCGGCGAGCCGGGTGACGTCGCGGGCGCTGTACGCTTCCTCTGCTCCGACGAGGCATCGTTCATCACGGGCGATGTGCTCCTCGTCGACGGCGGACTCGGGATGTAGTGACTTCGACCAACGGCTCATCCAACGGACGGCGTCGCGTCGTCGTGACGGGCCTGGGCGCGGTGACGCCACTCGGGCTCGACGTCGAATCGACCTGGTCGAGCCTGCTCGCGGGCGAGTCGGGCGCCGGCGAGATCACGCAGTTCGACCACACGGACTATCCCGTCCACTTCGCGTGCGAGGTGAAGGGGTTCGACCCGACCGAATGGATCGAGCGCAAGCAGGCGCGGCGCATGGACCGCTTCACGCACCTGATCCTCGCTGCTGCCCGCCAGGCGGTGTCCGACTCGGGGATCGAGATCGAGAAGGAGGCCGACCGGACCGGAGCCGCGATCGCCACGGGCATCGGCGGCCTGCGCTCGTTCCAGGACTGCCACGACCAGCTGCTCGAGCGCGGCCCGGACCGCGTCAACCCGTTCTCGATCCCGGCGATCATCCCGAACCTCGGGGCCGGCTGGGTCTCGATCGAGCTCGGCACGCGGGGGCCGCTCCTCTCGGAGTGCACGGCCTGCGCCGCCTCGAACATGGCGATCGGCGACGGGACGGACGAGATCCGGCTCGGTCGTGCCGACGTGATGCTCTGCGGCGGCACCGAGGCGGCCGTCTGCGAGGTCGGGATCGCCGGCTTCGGCGCGATGCGCGCGCTGTCCCGCCGGAACGACGACCCCGTGCGGGCGTCGCGGCCGTTCGACGCCGAGCGTGACGGCTTCGTGATGGGGGAGGCGGGCGCGCTCCTCGTGCTCGAGGAGCTCGAGCACGCCAAGGCCCGCGGCGCGACGATCTACGCCGAGGTGGCCGGGTACGGCCTCTCGTCCGACGCGAAGCACATCACCGATCCCGACCCGACAGGTCCCGTGAACGCGTTCAAGATGGCGCTCGGCGACGCGAGCGTGGATGTCGGCGAGATCGACTACATCAACGCGCACGCCACCTCGACGCCGGTCGGCGACTCCTCCGAGACGCAGATGCTCAAGTACGCGCTCGGCGAGGAGAACGCCTACAGGACTCCGGTCTCAGGCACGAAAGGGGCGACGGGCCACTGCCTCGGCGCGGCTGGCGCGATCGAGGCGATGTTCACGGTGCTTTCCATCCGCGACGGGAAGCTGCCGCCCACGATCAACTACGAGGTCGAGGATCCGACCTGCGATCTCGACTACGTGCCGAACGAGGCACGCAGCGCCGACGTGAAGGTGGCCGTGTCGAACAGCTTCGGCTTCGGCGGGCACAACGCCTGCGTGGTGTTCACGCGCTTCGAGGAGTAGCTCGCCGCCGAGGTAGGTTCCCGGCGTGGCCGACGACCGCTGGGCGACCTTCGACTGCTGCGCGCGGGCGAGCTGCTCCACGCGTACCACGAGCTCGAGCCGCAGATCCAGCGAGAGGACCCGGCTCGGAGCTATCGCGAGGTGATGGCCGTCGCGCTCGCGCGGATCGGGGTCGAGTTCGACGAGTCGATCGTCGCTTCGGAGGTCGGCTCCTACAAGCCGGCTCGTGCGCGCTGGGACGAGTTCTTCGCGCGCACCGGCGCCGCCCGCGAGCGCCACGTCCACGTCGCCGCAAGCCTCTCTCACGACATCGCGCCAGCGACGTCGCCCGGTCTGCGCACGATCTGGATCAACCGCCTGGGCAAGGACGCCGAACTGCAGCCCGACGCCGAGCTGCACAGCCTCGCCGGTCTCGTCGAGGGCCTCGACTCGATCGTGCCGTGAGCCACCGTCCGCTCACCCCCGAGGATCTTCCCGCCGTCGCCGGGTTCCTCGCGGAGGACGAGACGCATGTCTTCGGCCGCCCCTCGCGGCTCGGGCTCGCGGACGTGACCGCGTGGCTCGCGGAGGTGGACCTCGAGCGGAACTCGTGGCTGTTCGAGGAACGCGGGGAGATCGCCGCCGTCGCCTGGGCGGAGGTCGAAGAGCATCACGACGCCGGATTCGCCGTCGGCGTCGTCCACCGCGGCCTGCAGGGGCGCGGCCTGGGCTCGCGGCTCGTCGACCTGTTCGAGGCGCGGCTGCGGGAGCTCGATTGCGGGCGTCTCCACAGCGTCACGCTCGCGCCCGAGACGGCGGCAGCGTCGCTGCTCACGGCGCGCGGCTATCGCGAGGTGCGGCGCTTCTGGGAGATGACGATCGAGCTCGACGAGGCCCCGCCCGCCCCGCTCGTTCGGGACGGTCTCCGGCTCGAGCGTTTCTCGGAGGAGTCCGCCCGCGGTTTCCACGCAGCTCTCGACGAGGCGTTCGCAGACCATTGGGAGCACAAGCCGTCGCCATTCGAGGCGTGGTGGGAGCGACAAGTGGCCAGGCCCGACCACGATCCGTCGCTCTGGTTCCTCGTGCGGGACGGTGACGAGGTGGTGGCCGCCGCCCGGAATGATCCGGAGCGATCCGGCGGTGGATGGATCGGCTCGCTCGGCGTTCGTCCCGCCTGGCGAGGCCGCGGTCTCGCGAAGGCCCTGCTGCTCGCGAGCTTCCGCGAGTTCCACCGGCGCGGACAGCGCCGGGTGGGGCTCGGCGTCGACTCCGAGAACACGACCGGCGCCACGAAGCTCTACGAGGGTGTCGGCATGGTCATTGACTCGGAGCAGGTCGTGTGGGAGAAGAAGCTCGCATGAACGTGCGCCCGTTCGCCGACCACGCAGCGGGCGCGGTCGCGCTCTACGAACGAGTCGGCAGGCGCGTCGAGGCGTGCGGGGTGGCGTTCGAGAAGGCAAGCGGATGAGCCTGCTCCGCGCCCGCTGCCCGACCTGCCGCACCCTGACAGCGGTCGCGATCGACGACGGCTACGAGTGCCACATGTGCGGTCGCTCGTTCGGAGCCGGCCTCGTTCGGGTCCCGCGGGCGTGGGGCGACGGAGGAGAGGCGATGGTCGAGGCGGCGGCGCTGCCGCTCGACTACCCAGAGGTGGCCGTGGTGGAAGAAGAGACGCTGTCGATGCAGACGCTTGCGGTGGCCTCCGATCTCGCGGTACGCCCGCTCGTGCTCGGCGGCTGCTGCTGCTCCCATGTTGGCGCGGTGGAAGGGTTGGCGGCACGGCACGGTCGTGTGGCCGTCCTGTGGCTCGACGCGCACGGCGATCTCAACACGCCCGAGACGTCGCCATCGGGCAACGACTGGGGGATGCCGCTGCGGATGCTGCTCGACCGGGGCACGATCGCCGCGGGCGACGTCGTTCTCTGGGGCGCGCGCAACCTCGATCGGCCCGAGGTGGAGTTCATCGCGGCGGCCGGCATCGGCGCCGACCCCGACTCCTTGCTCGGCAACGCGGAGATCGAGGCGGTGTACGTCGCGCTCGACTGCGACGTCTTCGATCCCCGCGAGCTCGCCGTCTTCATGCCCGAGCCCGGCGGCCCGTCGCTCGAGGACGTCGAGCAGCTGCTGACGCGCGTGCGGGACAGCGGCAAGCTCGTCGGCGTCGGCTTCACCGGGCTCGCTCCCGACCCGGCGAACGTCGAGAAGGTCGAGCGTCTCGCGGCGGCACTCGGCTACTGACGCAACCGCCTCCCTCGGCCATAGGTCTAAGCTGGCGACGTGGCCAAGATCGAGTATTCGGTCGAGACGAACGACCAGCCCGCCCCTCCGCCGAATCACCCGAACACCTGCCCGAGCTGCCACTCGCACTATCGCGACGACGAGCTCGAGCGCAGCCAATGGGTCTGCGAGCAGTGCGGTCACCACTTCCCGATGCGGGCGCGCGCCCGGATCGCGTCGCTCGTCGATCCAGGCTCCTTCACGGAGGAGGCGACCGAGCTGCACTCGGAGGATCCGCTCGGCTTCTTCGACCTCCGGCCGTACACCGAGCGCCTCGCCGAGGCCGAGATGAAGACCGGGCTGACCGACGCGATGGTGATCGGACGAGCCGCGATCGAGCAGCGGCAGTGCGAGCTCGCGGTGATGGATTTCGCGTTCATGGGCGGCTCGATGGGCAGCGTCGTCGGCGAGAAGTTCTCGCGCGCCTGCGACTCGGCGGCCGAGGGCGGGCTGCCGCTCGTCGCCGTCACGAGCTCGGGCGGTGCGCGCATGCAGGAGGGGATCCTCGCGCTCATGCAGCTGCCGAAGACCGTGGCCGCCGTGGAGGACCTGCGCGACTCGGGCCAGGCGTTCCTCTGCGTGATGGCACACCCGACGACCGGCGGCGTGCTCGCGAGCTTCGCCACCCTCGGCGACATCGTGCTCGCCGAGCCGAACGCCCTCATGTCGTTCGCCGGTCCGCGCGTTGTGCAGGAGATCACGCGCGAGAAGCTGCCCGACGACTTCGGGCGCGCCGAGCAGAACCTGCGCTACGGCCAGATCGACGCGATCGTGCCGCGACCCGAGCTGCGACCCACGCTGTCCCGGCTGCTGAGGCTGTTCGATGCCCCCGACTGAGCATGAGCTGCGGCTGCGCGAGCGGCTCGGCCGCCTGAGGAACCTCCCGCTGCTCGGCGGCGCACGGATCTCCGGCGAGCTCGAGCGGCTGCAGCGGCAGATCGCCCGGATCGCCGAGGAGGCGACGGACGAGGAGATCTGGCGCAAGGTCGAGCTCGCCCGGCACGACGACCGGCCGTACACGCTGGACTACGTCGAGCGCCTGCTGGACGACTGGTTCGAGCTGCACGGCGACCGCGCGCTCGGCGACGACGGGGCGATGATCGCCGGTCTCGGCAAGCTCGACGGCCGCACGATCGTGCTCGTCGGCCAGCAGAAGGGGCGCGACATCCACGAACGCGCGAGCCGCCGCTTCGGGATGCCGAACCCCGAGGGGTACCGCAAGGCGTGGCATGCGATGGACCTCGCGAACCGGCACGGGTTCCCCGTCGTCTCGCTCGTCGACACGCCTGGCGCGTACCCCGGCGTGGTCGCCGAGCAGCACGGCCAGGGCGCCGCGATCGCGCACTCGCAGGCAACGATGGCACGCCTCACCGTGCCGACCGTGGCCTGCGTGATCGGCGAGGGAGGCTCGGGAGGCGCGATCGCGATCGCGCTCGCCGACCGTGTGCTGATGCAGGAGAACGCGATCTACTCCGTGATCTCGCCGGAGGGCTGCGCGGCGATCCTCTGGCGCGACGCGGGCCAGGCGAAGAAGGCGGCGGCAGCGTTCCGTCCCGACGCGGTCCACTGTCTCGAGCTCGGAGTCGTCGACGAGATCGTCCCGGAGCCCGTGGGCGGTGCGCACATCGATCCGGACCTGGCTGCGCGGCTCCTCGGACAGGCGTTGCGCGAGTCCCTGGCCGAGCTCGACGGGATCCCCGGCGACGATCTTCGCCGCCGCCGTCGCGCGCGCTTCCGCTCGCTCGGCGTCTTCGCCCAGCCAGCTTAGAGCAGCTTTACACAGATTCGCTCGACTCTGGGGCGGCCACTGTCCACAGCGTCCACAGGCTTATCCCCGCTATGTGTGCGTCGTGTAAACCGCAGGAATACGACTCGAGTCGGGGGAACGGGCCGTTTTCGAGCCGTACTCACGGGGGACGACGACCGCATGGCGTCGCGTCCGATCTGGAGTGGGACGATCTCGTTCGGCCTCGTCAGCATCCCGGTCCGGATGCTGACCGCAACGAGCTCCCGCGAGCTCCGCTTCCATTTCGTCGACCGCAAGGACCTCGAGCCGATCGGCTACGACAAGGTGCGCAAGGACACGGGCGAGCGCGTCGACCCGGACGACGTCGTGCGCGCCTTCGAGCTCGAGAAGGGGCGCTTCATCCCGATCGAGCCGGAGGATCTCGACCGGCTCGACGTCGAGCTGGCGCACTCCGTGGACATCTGCGACTTCGTCTCGCTCGAGGAGATCGACCCGATCTACTTCCGGCAGGCGTACTACCTCGCGCCGCAGGAGGGTGGCGAGAAGCCCTACCGCCTTCTCGTGCGGGCGCTCGAAGAAACGGGCCGCGTCGGCATCGCGAAGGTCGTGATCCGCAACAAGCAGCACCTGGCGTGCCTGCGTCCGTGGGACGGCGTGCTCGTGCTCGAGACGATGTACTACGCCGACGAGGTGCGGCGGCCGGCCGACGTCGCGGGCGACGCCGTCGCCGGGAACGGGCTTCGCAAGGCCGAGGTCGCGATGGCGAAGTCGCTCGTCGAG
Organism: Gaiellaceae bacterium; assembly: GCA_035279325.1. Lineage (GTDB taxonomy): Bacteria > Actinomycetota > Thermoleophilia > Gaiellales > Gaiellaceae > Palsa-739. The sequence continues at coordinate 14,165 of DATEHY010000086.1, read as the reverse complement.
AACCTCAGCGCCGAGTTCGATCCCGAGCGCTACGACGACATCTATCGCTCCGAGCTGCTCGAGCTCATCCGGGCGAAGGCGGAGGGCACGCCGCTGCCCGAGCCGCACGAGGAGGAGGCGCCGGTCGTCGACCTCATGCAGGCGCTCCGCGAGTCGGTCGAGCGCACGCAGCGGGCGCGCAGTAGTAGAAAAGCTTCGTGAGCAAGAAGCTCTCGGAGTACGAGCGCAAGCGAGACAGGAAGCGGACCCCCGAGCCTTTCGGCGGCAAGCGCGCGAACGCAAACGCGCCGATCTTCGTCGTGCAACGCCACGACGCCCGGCGGCTCCACTACGACTTCCGCCTCGAGCGCGAAGGCGTTCTCGCCTCGTGGGCGGTGCCGAAGGGCGTGCCGCTCGAGCCCGGAGAGCAACATCTCGCCGTCCACGTCGAGGACCATCCGCTCGAGTACGGGAGCTTCGAGGGCGAGATCCCGAAGGGCAACTACGGCGCCGGCACGGTCGAGATCTGGGACCGCGGCACCTACGAGCTGGTCGAGGAGAAGCGCGACGGGGGCCTCACGGTGCGGCTGCACGGCGAACGGCTCGAGGGGACGTGGAGCCTGATCCCCGCGCGCCTGTCCGGGGACGAGAAGAACTGGCTCATCCTCCGCAAGCGCGACGACGGGACGAAGTCGGGACACCGCGTCTACCGGCCGATGCTCGCGACGCTGACCGAGGAGCTGCCTCGCGGCACCGACTGGCTGTTCGAGCCGAAGTGGGACGGCTATCGCGCGCTCGCCTACGTCCGCGGCGGCGAGGCGAAGCTCTACTCGCGGCGCGGGAACGACCTGACCCAGCGGTTCGCTCCGGTGTCGAAGGAGCTCGTGAAGGCGCTCCGCACGCCGGACGCCGTGGTCGACGGCGAGGTCGTGGCGCTCGACGACGGCGGCAAGGCGAGCTTCTCGGCGATGCAGCAGGGAAGCACACGGCTCGCCTACGAGGTGTTCGACGTCCTCGAGGTCGACGGCGAGCCGGTCGTCGACCTGCCGCTCACCGAGCGGAGGGCCCGGCTCGAGCGGCTGCTCGCGCCGAACCCGGTCGTCCAGCTCTCCGGCTCGTTCGAGGACGGCGAAGCGCTGCTCGAGGCCGCGAACGAGCTCGGCCTCGAGGGCGTGATGGCGAAGCGCTCTTCGTCGCGTTACGCCCCCGGCGCCCGCGGCCGCGACTGGCTGAAGATCAAGACGCACGGGCGGCAGGAGTTCGTCATCTGCGGCTACACGAAGGGCCAGGGCCGGCGCAGCGGCAGCTTCGGCGCGCTCGTGCTCGGCGTCCATCGCGGCATGGAGTGGGAATGGGTCGGCAACGTCGGCACCGGCTTCGGCGAGCGTACGATCCGCGAGCTGCTCTCGGAGCTCGAGCCGCTGCGGCGTGACGACCCGCCCTTCTCCGTCGTGCCGAAGATGCCGAAGGTGAAGAAGGGCGACGTCGTCTGGGTCGAGCCGAGGCTCGTCGCCGAGGTCGAGTTCGCCGAATGGACGCACGACGGACACCTGCGCGCACCGTCGTTCCAGGGGCTCCGCGACGACAAGCCGGCCGAGGACGTCCGGCGCGAGCGTCCGGCCGCCGTCGAGGACGGCGGAGTGAAGCTCTCCAACCTCGACAAGGTCTTCTGGCCGGACGACGACCCGAGCGGCGGGCTCACGAAGGGCGACCTCCTCGACTACTACCGGGCCGTCGCACCCGCCGTCCTCCCGCATCTCCGCGGGCGGCCGTTCACGATGCGCCGCTATCCCGACGGCGCATACGGCAAGGCGTTTTTCCAGAAGGACGCGCCGAAGGGCATGCCGGAGTGGATCGAGCGCTTCCACGTGCAGGTCTCGACCCGCGAGCGCCCGCCGAAGCGCAGGTGGATCGACGCCCCGCTCGTGAACGACGAGCGGGCGCTGCTCTGGGTCGTGAACATGGGCTGCATCGACCTCAACGCGTGGTACTCGCGGGTCGACAGGCCGGACCGGCCCGACTTCGTCCTCTTCGACCTCGACCCGTCGCCGGACGTCGGCTTTCCCGAGGTCGCGCAGGTCGCGCTGCTCGTCAAGCAGGCACTCGACGCGCTCGGGCTCGTCTCGTTCGCGAAGACCTCGAGCGCTGACGGGATGCACGTGCTCCTGCCGGTCGAGCGGCGCTACACGTACGCGCAGACGCGCGAGTTCTGCGAGATCGTCGCGGGCGCCCTCGCGCGCACGCATCGCGGGCTCGTGACGACGGAATGGTCGAAGGCGAAGCGCCGCGGCGTCCTGATCGACGCGAACCAGAACGGCGAGGGGAAGACGATCGCCTCCGTCTACTCCGTGCGGCCGCGGCCGGGGGCGCCGGTCTCGACGCCGCTGCGCTGGGACGAGGTCGGCGAGTCACTCGACCCGACGGCGTTCACGATGGATGCCGTGCTCGAACGCGTCCGCAAGCACGGAGACCTCTTCGCGGGCGTCCTGACGACGCGGCAGCGGCTCGAGCCGGCGCTCCGCGCCCTCCGTTAAGGGATGCGCCGCTCCCTGCCGATGAGACGCTGAGATGGTGGGGCACTGGTTCCAAGACGCGGCGAACTTCGCCACGCAATACCTCGGGCTGGCGTTCCTCGTGCTCGTCGCCTTCATGTGCTGGCTCCTCTGGAAGACGATGGGGATGATGCCGCGCACGACGCCGGCGAACCTCGTCCACGGCTCCAGGTCGAAGACGAGCTGGTCCGACGTGGCCGGTGTCGAAGAGGTGCGCGGGGAGCTGATGGAGGTCGTCGACTTCATGCGCGACCCGAAGCGCTTCGAGCGGCTCGGCGCCAAGGTCCCGAAGGGGCTGCTCCTCTACGGGCCGCCGGGAACCGGCAAGACGCTCCTGGCCAAGGCGGTTGCGTTCGAGTCGGGTGCGAACTTCTACAGCGCGTCGGCCTCCTCGTTCGTCGAGATGTTCGCCGGCCTCGGCGCGTCGCGCATCCGCAAGCTCTTCGCCGAGGCGAGGAAGAACGCGCCGGCGATCATCTTCATCGACGAGCTCGACGCGGTCGGCGCGCAGCGCAGCGGACACGGCTTCAACCGCGAGCAGGACCAGACCCTCAACCAGCTGCTCGTCGAGCTCGACGGGTTCGAGGGAGCCGAGCAGGTCGTCGTGATGGGAGCCTCGAACCGGATCCAGGATCTCGACCCGGCGCTGCTTCGCCCGGGGCGCTTCGATCGCCAGCTTCTCGTGCCGCCCCCCGACCTCGCCGGTCGTGAAGCCATCCTCCGCGTCCACACGCGCGGCAAGCCGCTCAACATCGACGACGTCGATCTCGGCACCGTCGCGCGGCAGACCTCGGGGCTGACCGGCGCCGAGCTCGCGAACATCTGCAACGAGGCGGCGATCAAGGCCGGCCGTCGCGGCGACCTCACGATCAACCAGGCCGACTTCGACTGGGCGCTCGAGCGGGTCGTCGCCGGTCTGCAGCAGCGCAAGGTCCTGACCGAGAAGGAGCGCCGGATCCTCGCCTACCACGAGGGGGGGCATGCGCTCATGGGGCACCTGATGGGCTCGGTCATGGAGCTGCAGAAGGTGACGATCGTCTCGCGCGGCAACGCGCTCGGCTACGCCTTCTATCTCCCCGAGGAAGATCGCTACCTCCACACGAAGGAGGAGCTCGTCGACCGGATGATCGTGGCCCTGGGAGGCCGCGCGGCGGAGGAGGTCGTCTTCGGCCGGGTCACGAACGGCGCCGCCAACGACCTGGAGAAGGTGACGGAGATCGCCCGCTCGATGGTCTTCGAATGGGGCATGTCCGACACCGTCACGTCGAGGACGATGCGCGCGGACAACTACGCCCTCTCGGAGGCCACGAAGCGGCTCCGCGACGACGAGCAGGCCCACCTGACCGACGGCGCCTACGAGGAGGCCGTCCGGCTGCTGCGCAAGCACCGCGCGTCGCTCGACCGGATCGCGGCTGCGCTGCTGGAGAAGGAGACGCTCGTCCGCGAGGAGCTGCAGGAGCTCGTCGCCGACGTCGAGCCGGAGTCGCGCGCGTCCGAGACCGTGGGCGTGCCGCGCGTCGTCGCGAGCGAGCCCGGCGAGCTGCCCGCGTAGGTTCCGGCGCGTCGCCGCCGCCGCTCTTTCACATACGATCGCCCGGTGGAGACGCCCAGCTCGGTGCACCACGTCGGTCTCGCGGTCGATGATCTCGACGACGCGCTCGACACGTACGAACGCCTCTTCGGCGCCCGGCTAGAGCATCGCTCGCGGGTCGAGGAGCAGGGCGTGGAAGCGGCGTCGATCCGGGTCGGCAAGAGCCGGCTCGAGCTGCTGGGCGCGCTGGGAGACGACACCCCCGTCGGCCGCTTTCTCGCGCGGCGCGGCCCCGGGATCCACCACGTCGCGTACGAGGTCGACGACATCGGCGCGGCTCTCGCGCACCTCTCCGATGCGGGGGCCGAGCTGATCGACGAGACGCCGAGGCGGGGTATGTTCGGCCTCGAGGTGGCGTTCGTCCATCCCGATTCCGTCCATGGCGTGCTCTCGGAGGTGGTCTGCGCCGGTGGCTGACGAGCGCGTGCGGATCGAGCTGGGCTTCGCCGGCGGGCAGATCGTCGGCAGCTTCGTCGAGTCGCGGTCAGCGGACGAGCTCGAGGCCGCGCTCAACTCGACCGGAGCGGGCAGGCCGGTCGTCGTGCTCGAGACCGAGGACGGCCCGCTCCACGTCGTCGTCGCGCACGTCGCCTACTACAAGCGCATCGTCCGTGCGGGCCGGGTCGGATTCGGCGCCGGCTAGTCGAGCCTGGTGCGTTAGCTCCGATGGGGTCTCGGGGAACTGAAGGCGGGATGACCTCTCCCGCCGAGGATGCGCCTGCGCGCGAGTCGACCGAGCACGTGCGTGAGCTCGTCGCGCGCGGCCAAGAGGGCAATCGCGAGGCGCTCGAAGAGCTGTACCTCATCCATTTCGACCGGATCTACAGCTACCTCCACGTCAGCGTCGGCAACCGCCACGACGCCGAGGACCTCACGACGCAGACGTTCCTGAAGATGCTGGAGAAGATCGGCAGCTTCAAGTGGCAGTCCGCGCCCTTCTCGGCGTGGCTCTTCCGGATCGCTCACAACCTCGCGATGGATCACTTCCGGGCGCGCCGCCGCTGGCAGCCCGAGGAGGAGGTTCCCGAGCCGCCCGGCGAGGAGGAGCCGTCGGCCGAGCTCGCGGCGATGCAGTCGATCGGCCGCGAGTCGATGCTGAAGCTCATCGACCGCCTCTCGCCCGAGCAGCAGCAGGTGCTGACGCTGAAGTTCGTCTTCAACCTCCCGAACGCGGAGGTGGCCGCGATCCTGGACAAGTCCGAAGGCGCGATCAAGTCGCTCCAGCACCGCGCGCTCGTCTCCCTGCAGAAGCAGATCGCGCGGCAGGAGGCGTAGCGCCCGCTAGCCTCCGCGCGTGGCGCTGGAGGTCGGAATCGTCGGGCTGCCGAGCTCGGGCAAGACCACGCTCTTTCGGGCCCTGACCTGCGCCGAGGCGGCCGGCTCCGGCAAGGAGCACGTCGGAATGGCGCAGATCCCGGACGAGCGGCTCGACGCGCTCTCGCAGGTCGTGGGCGCCCGCAAGGTGACGCCGGCGGCCGTCCGCGTCGTCGACGTCCCCGGTACCGGTCCGCAGCTGCTCGGCAACCTGCGGCAGGTCGACGCGCTGCTCGTCGTGCTCGACGGCTTCTCCGGGACCCGCGTTCCGGCCGACGACTTCGAGACGCTGAGGCTCGAGCTGCTCGTCGCCGACCGCGACCACGTCGAGCGTCGCCTCGAGCGGGTCGCGAAGCAGGCGAAGTCGGGAGACGTCCGCCTCAAGGCGGAGGCCGCGGAGCTCGAGCGTTTGCTCGCGCACCTCGACGCGGGGCAGACGCTTGCGCAGTGGGAGGGCGAGCTGCCTCCGGAGCTCGACCCGCTCACGACCAAGCCCTTGCTCGAGCTCGTGAACGGCGGCGATGGAATCGATCTCCAGCTCGAGGCCGAGCTGGCGGAGCTGACGCCGGAGGAGGCCGCGGAGTTCCGCGGCGGCGGCGAGTCGGCCCTCGGCGAGGTCGTGCGGAGGCTCGCCGAGACGCTCGACCTGATCACGTTCTTCACCGCAGGCGAGAAGGAGACGCGGGCGTGGACGCTCCGGCGCGGCGAGACGGCGCTCGACGCGGCGGAGGCGATCCACTCGGACATCGCGCGCGGCTTCATCCGCTGCGAGGTCGTGCGCTGGGACGACCTCGTGGCGGCGGGCGGGCACGCGGAAGCGGCCCGCGCCGGCAAGCAGCGCCTCGAGGCGAAGCCCTACGTCGTCGAGGACGGCGACGTTCTCAACATCCGCTTCAACGTGTGAGCCGACCCCTGGGTCGGCGGCGTCTCCGCGCGGAACGAGATCCGCCGGACCAGCGCCGCCAGCAGAACTGGATCGGAGGAGAAGGCGCCGGCGGGTCGTACGCCCCGCCGGCCCGCGGGCTCAGCAGCAGTCGCCGCCGGTGCAGCAGCCGTCTCCGGGCTTGCAGCAGTCGCTCATGATCCTCCTTTCATCGATCGCTCTCGATGCAGTATATTGACGTGGATCGATGATTACGCTGCCTGTCATCTGCTGCGGTCCCACGACCGAGCCGCTGGACCCCGCCGCGAGCGCGACGCTTGCCGACCGCTTTCGCGCGCTGTCCGACCCGACGCGCGTCGCGATCGTGAATCGGCTCGCCGCGACGGATGAATGCTGCGTGTGCGACCTCAACGCGGCATTCGACCTGTCGCAGCCCACCATCTCCCACCACCTGAGGGTGCTCCGTGACGCCGGCCTCGTCGAGTCGAGTCGCCGCGGCACGTGGGCGTACTACCGGCTCGTGCCCGACGCGGTGCGCGAGCTGCGGCATACGCTCGGCGGATGACCGGCGTCCTCTTCGTGGGCGGCCACGGTGCTCTCGCGGCGGCTCTGCGCGGAGGCGCGTACGCCGGGCCGGTTCCGGCTGAGGCCGTGATCGAGGCGATCGAAGAGCTCGACGTCCCGTTCCCTCGGCGCGTCGACGCCGCGGCGGAAGGCGACCTCGTCGTGGACACGGACGATTGGAACCTGCCCGACCCCGCCGGCCTCTGCCTCGAGGAGGTCCGGGAGCTCCGGGCCGTGATCGAGGCGCGGCTGGCTAGCCTCCCGCCGTGATCAGGACGACGCCGACGAGCGCCACGATCACTCCGGCGTCCTGCGTTCGCTGCACGCGCTCCCCGAGCAGCATCCGCGCGAGCAGCACCGTCACCACCGGGTAGAGCGACGCGAGCACCGAGACGACGCTGAGCAGGCCGTGCGTCGACGAGGCGGCCGCGAAGAGCGCGTTCCCGCCGGTGTCGAGGAAGCCGATCGCGACGAGGGCCGGCAGGTGCGCGCGAAGGCCGCGCGGGCTGAGGCGCCGGACGAGCGCGACCGAGACGACGATCGTCACGGACGTACAGCGAAAGAGGAAGGCCGGCCACAGCCAGTCCTGCGACGAGGCTGCGTGCATGGGGACGTAGTAGGCCCCGAACGCGAGCATGGCGAGAGCCGCCCAACCGACTCCGGCGGCGATCTGCCGGCGCTCCGGTCGTAGCTCGAGCGAGGCGGCCACGCTGCCGCCCATCGCCCCGACGAAGCCGATCGCCTGCAGGCCGCTGATGTGGTTCCCCGAGACCGCGACGCCCCAGATCACCGGAACGCCTGCCGAGACGGCCGCGATGGGCGCCACCACGCTGATCGCGCCGCTCGCCATCCCGCGGTAGAACGCGACGAGCCCAGCTGTGCCGAACGTAGCGGAGAGGGCCGCCCAGGCGACCTCGTCGCCGGGGATCCCGGTCCCGCGGATCGCGACCACGATGCCGAGCGCGGCGAGGCCGAACGGCTGCGACGCGGCCATCACCATCAGGCTCGGCATCACGCGCGCCTTCACTCCGCCGAAGAAGTCGCCGAGGCCCCAGGCGAGGCTCGCGGCGAGCGCCAGGAATGCGGACCCCACCTAGTCGGGCACCGGCCGTGTCGCGGCCACGGCGTCGAGCTGGTTCGCGTGGTACAGGACCGCCGCCTCTGCGGTGCGCGCGGCCCGGGCGTCGTGGTGGCAGGCGACCGCGTGCAGCAGCTCGGCCGGAGCGCCGAGCGCCTCGAGACTGCGAAGGCCGAGGTGGACATGGCCGAGCAGCCGTCCCTCCTCGGTCGGCGCGAAGACCGGCGGGCGGCCGAGCTCGCGCGTGCGTCCGACATCGTGCACGAGGGCGGCGGCGAGCAGCAGGTCGGCGCGCAGGCGCGGATGGATCTGCGCCAGCTCGCGGCAGAGGGTGGCGACGCCGACGGTGTGCTCGAGCAGGCCGCCGGCGTAGGAATGGTGGCCGTCGGGAGTCGCCGGATAGGCATGCAGGGGAGCGTCGGCGAGAGCCCGTGTGACGACCGTGTGGAGGGTCTCGTCGTGGACGTCGGCGACGAGGAACTCGAGGAACCCTTCGAGCTCGTCCGCGTCCCGCCGCAGACCGGGCGTCAGGCCTGCGGGATCGACGTCCTCGGCCGGCTCGAGCGTCCGCACCTCGACCTGGAGCTCGTTCCGGAACCGCTCCACGCGCCCCAGTACGCGGATCGCGTCGCCCGTCTCGAAGCGTCCGTCGAGCAGGTCGACGTCGTTCCAGACACGCGCTCCGATCCGCCCGCTCGCGTCCACGAGCTCGAGCGCGAGGTAGGTCGAGCCGTTCCGGGTTCGCAGCCGCTCCTTGCGGGCGACCGCGTAGATGCCCTCGACGGTGCGGTTTGCCTCGAGCTCCGCGATGGTGGTCACGACGGAGAGTTTCGCACGGCCGGGTATCGGGGACCGCTGCCTGGATGGCGGTTGTATTGCGCCAGAGCAGGCGGTTCGACGCCTCGAGCCCCGTCACCCGTTACTGGCTCGCCAACTGTGTCGGCTTCTCGCTCGCAGGTGGCGGCCGCGGCACGGTCGAGCGGGTTCTCGCAGACGCAAGCCTTCAGGCTCCCTCGCTGCTCGAGGTGCGGACGAGCCGCCGGCGGGTGCGCCGTATCCCGACCTCGGCCGTGATCGCGGTCGTCCCGACGGAGCAGGTGCTCGTGGTCGACAAGCGCCGCCGGCCGGCGCCCGACCGGAGGCGGAGCCTGACGCTGCGCCTGCGCTGGGGCGCGCGCGTGCTGCAGCGCGTCCTCGTCGTCGGGATCGGTGTGCTCGCGGCGACCGCCGCCGAGCTGATGCGGCAGGCGCACCGCGCCTGGGTCGGTGGGTCCCCCGTCGTCGCGCGCGCGAGCAGGCGTGGCTCGAGCGAGGCTGTCCGGTTGGTACGGTCAGTGCCGTGGCAGTCGTACGGCCGTTCCGCGCGCTCCGCTACGACGAGGCTGTCGCAGGCCGGCTCGAGTCGCTCGTTGCGCCGCCGTACGACGTCATCGGAGCAGAGCAGCGAGAGCGACTCGCCGGACAGTCCGAGTACAACGTCGTCCACCTGACCCTGCCCGACTCCGAGGACGCCGCGGCGGCGAGCCTCGCCGACTGGCGGGAGCAGGGAGTCCTCGTCCGCGAGGCCGAGCCCGCGTGCTGGTGGCTTGCGCAGGAGTACGTGGGCCCGGACGGCGTCGCCCGGCGACGTGAAGGCTTCGTCGCAGTCCTGCGCCTCGAGCCGTACGACAAGCACGTCGTCCTGCCGCACGAGCGAACCCACGCAGGCCCGAAGGAGGGCCGGCTGCGCCTGCTCCGCGCCACGCGCGCGCAGCTCGAGCCGCTCTTCTTCCTCTGGGACGGGACGATCGGGCTCGACGGGCTCGGCGACCCCGAGCTCGTTGCGGAGGAAGGCGGGGTCGTATCGCGGCTCTGGCGGCTCGACGACGAGTTCTCCGGCGCGCTCGTCGAGGAGCTCGCCGACGCGCAGCTGCTGATCGCGGACGGCCATCACCGCTACGAGACGGCGCTCGCGTTCCACGAGGAGGACGGCACCGAGGCGTCGGCGTGGCTGCTCGCAGTGATCGTGCCGACCGGCCAGGAGGGCCTGACGATCTTTCCCACCCATCGCGTCGCCCGGAGCGCCGGCTCGGCCGCCGGACGGGCGATCGACCCGCCCGGCGACGAGCTTCCCGGACCGGTTCTCTACCGCGCGGACCGCTACGAGCTGCTCGACGGAGGTGGGCTCGATCCCGAGGTGGTGGAACGGGCCGCCCCCGACGGGGTCACGTACACGCCGCTCCGCGAGGAGGCGATCGCGACCGTCGACCGAGGCGAGGCCGAGGCTGCCTTCCTCCTTCGTCCGACGCGCATCGACGACGTCTGGGCGGTGGCGCGCCGCGGCGACGTGATGCCGCAGAAGAGCACGTTCTTCTATCCGAAGCTCACCTCGGGGCTTCTCATGCTGCCGCTCGACGAGTGAGCGACTGGCTGGAGCTCTGCCGCGCCGCCGTCGCGGACGTCGATGCCGTCCTCGAGCGCATGCCGACGCGGGCAGAGCGCGAGCCGGTCGTCGGGGCGGGCCGCGGCGGCGACGAGACGACGGCGATCGACCGGGCTGCGGAGGAGGCGATCCTCGCGCGGATCGAGGCCGCCGCCGGAGCCGTCGTCTCGGAGGAGGCCGGCAGCGTCGGCGGCTCGGGGCTTCCGCTCGTGGTCGTCGATCCGATCGACGGCTCGCTCAACGCCAAGCGCGGCATCCCGTTCTTCTCGCTCTCGATTGCCGTCGCGGAAGGCGACACGATGGACGACGTCGTGTTCGCCTTCGTTCACGACTTCGGCTCGCGGGAGGAGTGGACGGCGCGGCGCGGCGAGGGCGCGTGGCTCGACGGCGAGCCGCTCGGCGCCGTGCGGCCGAAGGACGAGGTCGAGATCCTCTCCTTCGAGGCGACCCGGACGTCGCTCGTCGCGCGCGAAGCGCCGAAGGTCGCCGGACTGGCCCACCGGCTGCGGATCATGGGCTCGCTCGCTCTCTCGCTCTGCCACCTCGCCGCCGGGCGTGTCGACGCGGTGTGCTCGCTCAAGGCCGCGCGCTCGGTCGACATCGCCGCGGCTCAGCTCCTCTGCCGGGAACTGGGCCTTGCGGTCGACCTCTTCGACGTCGAGGAGCCGTTCGGAGCCGCCCCGCTCGACCTGGAGCAGCGTTCGCGGGTCGTTGCGGCGGGAACGTCCGGCGTGTGCACGAAGATCGCGCGCGCCCTGTCCGCGTAGGCCTCTCGGGCTGGAACTACGCCCACTGGCGCGGCGGGGTCTTCTACCCGCCGCGCCTGCCCGCCTCGCGTTGGCTCGAGTTCTATGCGGAGCGCTTCGACACGGTGGAGGTGAACTCGACCTTCTACCGGCTGCCGCGCGCCGACGCCGTCGCGCGGTGGGTGGAGCAGACCCCGGCCGGCTTCCTCTTCTCGGTCAAGGCATCGCGCTACCTCACGCACGTCAAGCGGCTCCGCGACCTCGGTCCCGGGCTCGAGCGCTTTCTCGAGCGGATCGAGCCGCTGCTCGGCTCGCCGAAGCTCGGGCCGCTCCTGTGGCAGCTGCCCCCGACGTTCCGCCGCGACCACGACCGGCTTGCCGCTGCCCTCGTGCGGCTCCCGCGAGAGCTGCGGCACTGCGTCGAGTTCCGCGACCCATCGTGGTTCGTCGAGGAGACGTACGCACTGCTCCGTGAGCAAGGAGTCGCGCTCGTGATCGGCGACCGGCCGCAGGTGAGCGCCTTCCAGACGCGGGAGCTGACCGCAGACTGGACGTTCGTCCGCTTCCACTCGGGCGCGCGCGGGCGGCGCGGCAACTACAGCGAGTCGGAGCTGCGGGAGTGGGCTGCGCGGCTGCGCGGCTGGAGCCGTACGCACGAGGTCTTCGCATATTTCAACAACGACTGGGAGGGGTTCGCGCCGCGGAACGCGGCCCGTCTGAAGCAGCTCCTCCGGGCTAGCCGCGGCGCTGCACCGCCGGCACACGCTTCGTCGCATTAGAGGTCGCCGTCGCGCTGCCCGCTGCATTCGTGGCGATGATCCGCACGCGGAGCCGGTGCCCCGCATCCTGCTTCGTGAGGCGGTACGCCGCGTGGGTGGCCTTCTTGATCGGCCGGCACTTGCCGCCACTCGGCGAACAGCGCAGCCACGCGTACCGGTACGTCTGCGGCGGCCCGGTCCACGTCCCTGCCCCGGCCGTCAGCCGCTTGCCCACCTTCGCCTTGCCGGAGATCCGCGGCGCACGGCTCGCGTGCGGGACGGAGACGACCACGGCGGTCGCGGGTGAGGTCGCGCTAGCCGTCCCCGCGACGTTCGTCGCCGACACCACGGCCTCGAGAGTGTGGCCGGCATCTGCAGTGGTGGGGACGTACGTCGTCGCGGTTGCGCCGGGAATGACTGCGCATCCCGTTCCACTTGAGGCGCAGCGGAGCCACGCGTACGCGAAGTTCGCCGGCGTGTTCCAGACGCCGCTCGTCGTGGAGAGTTGCTTGCCGACCGCGGCGACGCCGGAGACCACCGGCGCGGCTGTCGAGCCCGGTAGCGGTATCACGACCGAGGTCACCGCAGAAGGCACGGGGGCGGACGTCCCGGCTCCGTTTTGGGCGCTCACGTCCACGCGGACCGTGTGTCCGCCGTCCGCCGCTCCGAGCAGGTAGGTATTGGAGGTAGCGCCCGGGATGTTCGTGCAGCTCGTGCCGTTCGCCGCGCAGCGCTGCCACGCATAGACGTAGCTCGTCGGCGACTGCGACCACAGGCCCTGCGCGACGGAGAGGACCTGTCCCTGCGCAGCGGTCCCGGAGACCGTGGGAGCCCCGAAGTCCACCGGAATGCCGAGGTAATGCTGCACGCAGGTCAAACCGTCGTTGCTGTACTCCTGCTGCAGCGAGTAGTCGTGGCCGTTGATGACCTGGTTGTACGCCTGGCCACCCGCGGTTGTCTGCGTCGGGCCGAAGTTCCAGGCGCAGAGGTCGCCGTTCTCGTCGCCGTTCCCGTCGTTCGAGTACCACGCGTTGCCCCACGGATCGGTGATCGCCTCGTTCTGCTCGTGGCTGATGGTGTTGAGGGACGGGTCTAAGTCCGGGTCGTTGGGCGAGCCCTGCCCCGGGCCGTTGTGGCAACCGCCGATCGTCGCGTTGAACGGCTCGTTGCCGTAGATGACGGGCTCGTTGTTGGAGTCCGGGAAACCGCTGTGGTAGGCGCAGTAGACCGTCGTGGTGCACGCTTGATTCGGGTCGCCGGTGGCCGTGCCCGGCAAGAAGCACGAGCCGACGTGGTCCGGCGTGAGCAGGAAGAACATCGTCGTCGTACTGCCGTGCCAGCCGTTCGTCGTGAGCACGTGCTGGATCTCGGTCTCTATCTGCCCGTCCGTGAGGCACACCGGATCCGTGACACCATGGAACGAGTCATCACAGCCGCTCGTCGGGAACGGGTTCGTGTCGACAAAGGAGCCGGCGAAGGTCGAGCGGTACGAGATCGGCCCGGTCGCGTCGTAGTACTGCGTCGCCGCCGAGTAGACGTTGTCGGCGCGACCGCCGGCGGCTGCGACGTCCGTGAAGTACTGGTTGACGCCGCTCTCGTAGGCGGCACAGGAGATGAGGTCGCACGTGCTGCCGGCCGGCATCCAGTAGATCGCGTAGATCGTGTTCGTCCGCATGACCCAGCACTCGTTCGCGAGGTTGCACGGCTGGGTCTGGAGCACGAGGGGGCCGGATGAAGAAGCCGTCGGTGCGAACGTGCTGAGGGCGCCGAACAGCTGCGCGCTGCCCGCATGCGGCACAACGCCGGAGATCGGCGCGTGGACCGGTCGGGCTGCCGAGCTGCTCGACGCGGACACCGCGAGCCCCACCAGCGCGGGCACGAGAACCTTCGTCAATCTGTCGGCCAGACCCCTCATTTCTCGCACAGAGTGCCCCAAAAGACGGACACTGCCAAAGCGGCGCTCAGTGGCTCAGTGCCGCGGCGTCGCGACTGAGCCCGCGCATCGCCGTCTTGAATCTGGCGACGGCCGCTGTGACGCTTCCGCCGACATCCTGCAGCGCGGTCAACTGCCGCGTGAGATACGACGCCTGGCTGGCGATGAAACCGGAATCGATCTGGCTCGACGGCGTCGTCGTCAGGTACGTGAGCAGGGTTCGGAGCTCCCGGGTGACGCGGGAACTGCTTGCGGCGACTCCGCCGGCGCCGCCTGAGACGGCGTCAGCAGCACGCCGGGACGCGGTGACCTCCGTCGCCAGCGCGGCGGCTGCGTGTGAGGTCG
>DATEHY010000085.1:0-59814 GCA_035279325.1 Gaiellaceae bacterium | reverse complement strand
AGCGCGAGCGCGGGCACGCGGCGAGGGCCGAGGCCGGCGAGCACGACGAGGGCGGCGGCGAGGATCGCGGCGCCCATCGCGACCCCGTGCGAGGGGCCGAGGAGCGTCGCCGGCCAACCCGCCCCGAGCAGGAGCGCGAGGGCGGCCGGCACCGCCTTCCGCTCCGCGACGAGCAGCGCGATCGAGAGCGCGAAGACGAAGACGCCCGCGAGCACGAGGTCGTTCATCGCGACGTGCACGCGCGGGTCGAACGGGAGGTGCGTGCCGTAGAAGTCGTCGAACCCGTTGCCGAACCGCGTCCCGAGAGCGGACAACCCGTGCGCCACGCCGAACGCCGCACCCGGCTCGTGGAGGCGCGACGGGAAGAGGTCGACACCCACCGCGATGCGAGCAGCCGCGAGGGTCGCCGCCACGGCAGCGACGACGCGAAGCCAGCGCTGCCGAGGAAGCGCCGCCGCCATCGCCAGCCCCAGCAGCGCGAGGACGCGCCAGAACGGCGAGAGCGGCTGCTCGAGCCGGAGCCAGGCGAGAGCGACGACAGCGAACGCGGGAAGGCCGACGCCGACGGTCCGGGCCGCGCTACGCACGCGCCGCCTCCGCCACGTCCGCCCCGCCCAGCGCAGTCGCGAGATCCTCGCCCTGCCGCACGACCGCGACAGCCACGCCGGCGGCCTGGAGACGGAGGAGAGCCGGCTCCCGCCTGCGGGCGGCGCCGGCGAAGCTCTCGGGCTCGACGTAGACGAGCGCGACGGCTCGACGCGTCAGCGCCCGCTCGAGCAGGCGGTCAACGAGCGACCGCTCGATGCGGGAGGTCACGACGACGAGCTCGAGGGAGCGCACCGCGGCGCTCTCGGCCGCCTGGAGCAAGGACGCGGCCGGCCCGCGAGCGTCGGGCTCCGCGGCCGCGAGGAGCTCGAGCGCCCGCTGCCATTCCGGCCCGTCCGACGAGACCGTATGCGTCTCCCGTCCGGCGGTGTTGAGGACGAGCACGCACCGTCGGCCGCGCCGGATCTGCGCGAGCAGGATCGACCCGGCGACCCGTACGGCGACGTCGAAGGACGAGTCGGGCGGCGAGCCGACGGCTGCCTGCGGGTCTCCGTCGAGCAGCACCGCGACCTCGTCGCGCGGGGAGTCCTCGAGCTCCTTGACCATGAGGGAACCCCTGCGCGCGGTCGACGGCCAGTGGACGCGCCGCAGCGACTCGCCCTGCTGGTAGTCGCGGACGCTGTGCAGATCGAAGCCGACGGGGCGCCGCAGCAGGAGCCGGCGGCCGTGCTCGGGGCCGGCGCCGCCGTCGAAGAAGAGCCGGTCGAGGTCCACGAGGCGCGGATAGACGACGAGCGCCTGCTGCTCCTCGACCGCCAGCCCCGCCTCGGCGAGCCCGAACGGGTCGGCGATCGAGAGCCGGACCGGCGCGAACCGATGACGCCCACGGGGCACGTCTCGCAGGCGGTACGAGCCGGCGTAGCGACCGTGGCCGCGCGACCGCAGCTCGATCTCCTCCTCGGCGATCCGCCCGACCTCCTCGTGCGCGACGACGTTCGGCAGCGGCAGCCCAGGCTCGCGGGCGAGCACCAGCTTGATCGTCACGTCGTCGCGTTCGAACAGCTCCCGGCCGGGCCAGAGCCGGCTCACGTGCGGTTGCCGCAGCGTGACCCGCACCCAAGCGGCGGCCAGCGGCACGACGAGGACCAGCCCCGCCGCGACCGGATACAGCGCGGGCGAGCCGAAGACGATCGCGACGATCCAGCAGAGGACGCCGAGTGCGAGTACCGCTCGACCCCGAGCGGTCATCAGACCGGAACCGGGGTGTGCGCGAGCGCGTCGGCGACCAGCTCGTCCGGGCCGAGCGCGGCCGAGCGAGCCTCGGGCGCCAGGATCAGACGGTGCGCCAGCACGGGCGCGGCCACCGCCTTCACGTCGTCCGGGGTGACGTAGTCGCGTCCCTCGGAGAGCGCCCGCGCCTTCGCCACCCGCAGCAGCGCGATCCCGGCTCGCGGGCTAGCGCCGAGATACAGCCGCGAGTCGCTCCGCGTCTGCCGCAGGAGGGCGACGACGTAGCGGCCGAGGCTCTCCTCGACGTAGATGCCGCGCGCGGTCTCGACCAGCCGCAGGACGTCGGACGCATCCGCCACCGCAGGCAGCGACGCGAGCGGCGGCTCACGCGTCTGCTCGTCGAGCATCCGGGCCTCCTCGGCAAGCGGCGGGTAGCCGAGCGAGAGCCGCATCGTGAACCGGTCGAGCTGCGCCTCCGGCAGCGGATACGTCCCCTCGTACTCGATCGGGTTCTGCGTCGCGATCACCATGAACGGCGGCTCGAGCGTGTAGGTGACGCCGTCGACCGACACCTGCCGCTCCTCCATGCACTCGAGCAGCGCCGCCTGCGTCTTCGGCGAGGCTCGGTTCACCTCGTCGACGAGCAGGAGGTTCGCGAACACGGGGCCCGGACGGAACTCGAACTCGTTCTGCTGCTGGTTGAAGACGTTGACCCCCGTCACGTCGGACGGCAGGAGGTCGGGAGTGAACTGGAGGCGGGCGAAGCGGCAGTCGAGGGAGCGCGCGAGCGCCTTGGCGAGCATCGTCTTGCCGACCCCCGGGAAGTCCTCGATGATCGCGTGCCCCTCGGCGACGAGGCAGAGCACGACGAGGCGCAGCGTCTCGTCCGGCGCGTGGACGACGCGGCCCAGGTTCTCGACGATCGTCGAGATCAGCCTGCCCGGGACCGGCTCGACCGCGCGCTCAGCCATTCCCCAGCTGCTCTTCCACCTCGTCGAGGATCGCCGCGGCGATCTCGTCCTTCGGAGCCTTTGCCACGGATCGCTCGGTCCCGGCCGCGAGGAGCGTCACCTCGTTCTCGTACGTGTCGAAGCCGATGTCGGTTCGCGAGACGTCGTTGAGGACGAAGAGGTCCGCGCCCTTGCGAGCGAGCTTCCCCCGCGCGCGCTCTAGCCCGGCCGCGCCGGTCTCGGCAGCGAAGCCGACGAGCAGCTGGCCGGCGCGCCGGCGTTCGCCCAGCGCCGCGAGGACGTCGGTGGTCGGCTCGAGCTCGAGCGTCCACGCGGATGTGTTCTTCGGCCGCTTCGCCGCCAGAGCCTCCGCCGGCCGGTAGTCCGCGACGGCCGCGGCCATCACTACGACGTCTGCGTCCTCCGCGCGGGCGAGCGCCTCGCGCTCGAGGTCGGCGGCGGTCGGCGTCTCGACGAGCTCGACTCCGGCGGGCGCCGGCACCGCGAGGTTCGCGGCAAGCAGGGTGACGCGGGCGCCGCGCCGGTGAGCCTCCGCGGCGACGGCGACACCCATCCGTCCCGACGAGCGGTTGCCGACGAACCGGACCGCATCGAGCGGCTCGCGGGTGCCTCCGGCCGAGACGAGAACGTGCTTCCCGCGCAGCGGTCCCGTGCCCATGAGAAGGGTACGAGCCGCGTCGAAGATCTCGTCCGGCTCGGCCATCCTCCCTACGCCGAGCTCTCCTTCGGCCGTCCCGCCCTCGTCCGGCCCGACGAGCACGACGCCGCGCTCGCGCAGCGTCTCGGCATTCGCGCGGGTGGCGGGATGCGCCCACATGCGTGGGTTCATCGCCGGCGCGACGAGCGCCGGCCCGCGATGCGCGAGGGCGGCCTCGGTGAGGACGTTGTCGGCGAGCCCGTACGCGAGCTTCGCCAGCGTGTTCGCGGTGCACGGCGCGACGACGAGGAGGTCGGCGCGCGTCAGGTGAAGGTAGACGTCATCGGCAGGAGGCCGTCGCGCGAGCGCACGGAACGTCTCGGCGGTGACGAAGCGCTCGGCGCCCGGAGTGACGAGGGGCACGACGTCGTGGCCGTCCCTGACGAGCAACCGGCAGAGCTCGCACGCCTTGTAAGCGGCAATCCCACCAGTCACGCCGAGAAGGACGCGAGACATGCCGAAATGATGCCTACCCGGCGCGGCCGCGGTAAACGCGCGAAGCGCGGCGCGGGGCTAGGCCGTGTAGTCGTACTTGAGCATGCCCTGGGAGGTCTCCTCCAGGGCCATGGTCAGGTAGTTCTTCGACCGGCTCTCGACGAGCGGCGGCAGGTTGTCGCCGAAGGTGCCCTCGCCGAGCTGGTGGTGGTAGTTGTTGATCTGCCGGGCCCGCTTCGCAGCCACGATCACGAGCGCGTAGCGCGAGTCCACGTTCTCCAGCAGGTCGTCGACACGGGGTTCGATCATCGCCGCGGCATCGTAGCTGCGGGGCTGAGGAGGCCGCGGACGAGGTCGGTCAGCTTGGCAACGGCGAGCTCGAGGTCGTCGTTCTCGACCACGTGGTCGAACTCGCCGGCCTGCTCGAGCTGCTTCCGCGCGAGCTCGATCCGCTCGTCGATCTCGCCGGAGCTCTCGGTCGCCCGCTCGCGGAGACGCCGCTCGAGCTCCTCGACGCGGGCGGAGATGAAGATCGTGACCGCACCCAGCACCTCGCGCTTGACCCGGAGCGCTCCCTCGGTCTCCAGCTCGAGCAGCGGCACGTGGCCGGCGGCCGTGATCCGCTCGAGCTCCGAGCGAAGCGTGCCGTAGCGGTGGCCGGAGACGTACTCGACGTGCTCGAGGAAGTCGCCGTGCGCCACGCGGTCGAGAAAGTCGGCGTCGCTCAGGAAGCGGTACTCGCGGCCGTCCTCCTCCCCCCGCCGGCGCTCGCGGGTCGTGGCCGAGACGGTCGGCTCGATGGCCGGCACGCGCTCGACGAGCTCGTGGATCAGCGTTCCCTTGCCGGCGCCCGACGGGCCCGTGACGACGAGCACCGCCGGCATCCGACCGTCCACCACTAGCGGCTGTTGAAAAGGCCGATGAGCTCGGCGCGCTGGCGATCCGACAGTCCGCCGACGGTCTTCGACTGGCTGATCCGGCAGGTGTTGAGGAACCGCGCGGCCTTCACCCGTCCGAACTTCGGCACCGCCATGAGGATGTCGATGACCTTCGCCGTCGAGACGTACTCGGGCGGATTACCGAGGATCTTCTCGATCCGGACCGTGCCCTCCTTGAGGTCCTTCTTGAGCTTCGCCCGCTTGACGCGGACGTCGTTCGCGCGTTTGAGCGCGTCCATCCGCTGGTCGAGTGAACGAAGCGGAGCGTGCGCCTGGGTCTTGGTCGGACTCACGGCCGGCCGATCTTACCAATGCATCCGCTCCCTTCAAGCCGGGACTTTTCGCACGGTTTCCGGGCTTTTTGTCAGGCTCCTCGCGTCTTCCGGGCTGACAACGCCGGCGGCGGCGCAGGCGAGTGCGAGCTCGGATCGGATGCGCGCCGGGGCGCCGGGGTCCGAGAAGAGGACCGTTCCGAGCGCGACGTCGCGTGCGCCGCACGCGGCGAACTCGAGCGCATCCCGGCCCGATTCGATCCCTCCCATGCCGACGATCGGCAGGCCGGTGGCTTCGCGGCAGACGCTCACCGCGTGGAGCGCGATCGGCTTCAGCGCCGGGCCGGAGAGGCCGCCGCTGCCCCGCGCGAGCGCCGGGCGAAGGTCTCTGTCGAGCCCCACCGCCCGCAGGGTGTTGATGAGCGAGAGGCCGTCGGCGCCGGCGGCGGCTACCGCCCGGGCGACCTCGGCGACGTCCGGGTGCGCGGCCGAGAGCTTCGCGTAGAGAGGAAGCGCCGTCGCCGCGCGGCAGGCTGCGACGATCTCGGCCGCGGAGTCGGCGGCCTCGTCGACGTTCGGACAGGAGAGGTTGAGCTCCACCGCCTCGATGCCGGCCAGGCCCGAGCACGTCTCCGCGTAGTCCTCGGCGCAGAAGCCGCCGACGCTGACCCAGAGGGGGACGCCGAGCTCGCGCAGCCGCGGCAGGTGCTCGGCGAGGAACCGCTCCCGCCCCGGGTTCGCGAGGCCGATGGCGTTGAGCATCCCGTGCGCCGTCTCGGCGATCCGCGGCGCTGCGTTGCCTTCGCGGGGGAGCGGCGTGACCGTCTTGGTCACGAACCCGTCGAGCTCACGCGCAACCTCCGGCGCGGCGAGCGCGTCGAGGCAGCCGCTCGCGTTGAGGATCCTCACGCCTCTACACCTTGTAACAACTTGTTACTAGGACGCACTTCGGTTACACGTGCGGCGTCGAGCACCGGCCCCTCGAGGCAGAGGCGCTGGAGCTTTCCATCGATCTCGACGACGCAGCCGTAGCACGCGCCGTAGCCGCAGGCCATCGGAGCCTCCCACGCGAGCTGCGCGGCCGGGCACATCGCGGCGACGGCGTCGAGCATCGGCTCGGGCCCGCAGGCCAGCACGTCGAATCCCGGGTCGATCAACTCGGTCACGAGGACGGGATCGACGACGACCTCCGCACCCGGCAGGAGCACCGCCGCCTCCGCGTGCTCCGCGCTGCGGAAGCCGAGGATCACCGGCGGGGTGCCGCCGAGCTGCTCGGCGAGATAGGGCAGCGGCGCTATGCCGATCCCGCCCCCGACGAGCAGCGGCCGCTCGACGTCGAGGCGGTAGCCGTTCCCGAGCGGTCCGAGCACGCGGATCTCGTCGCCCGGCGCGAGCCGGCAGAGCGCGTCCGTCCCCGGGCCGATCGGGTCGACGAGGAAGGCGAGCTCGCCCGGCGGCGCGAGGCAGAGCGAGAACGGGCGCGGCAGCAGCCTTCCCGGAGCCTCGAGCATGAAGAACTGGCCGGGCACACCCGGCTCGAGGCCGCCCCGTTCGAGGCGCAGCAGGGTGTACGGCCCGACCCGCTCCGCGCCGGCGATCCTATGCCTGCTGGGCGATCCCGAGCTCTGCATCGATCCGTTCCTGGAGGGAGACGGCCTGTTCGGCCCTGGCGGTGGCGATCGCGTGCACGGCTGCGGCCGCGCCGGAGAGCGTCGTGATGCACGGGACACGCCGCGCGAGCGCGGCCTCGCGGATCGCATAGCCGTCCGACCGCGCGTTGCGGCCCTCCGGCGTGTTGATCACGAGGTCGCAGCGGCCGCGGCGGATGAGGTCGACGACGGTCGGCTCGCCGTCCTGCGCCTCGCTGAGCTTGCGCACCGGCTCGACCGCGATGCCCGCGGCGGCGAGTGTCGCCGCCGTCCCCTCGGTCGCGTAGAGCTCGAAGCCGAGGCCGACGAGCGTCGCGGCGATCGGCACCGCCTGCTGGTGGTCCGGCTCGCGGATGGAGATGAAGACGGAGCCCGCGCGCGGCAGCCTACGCCCCGCCGCCCGCTCGGCCTTGTCGAGCGCGGTCGAGAGGTCGGCGGCGCTCGCCATCACCTCGCCCGTCGAGCGCATCTCCGGCCCGAGAACCGGATCGCTGCCGGGGAAGCGCGCGAAGGGGAGCACGGCGGCCTTGACGCTCCATTGCCGCGGCGGCCGCTCGGGCGGGAGGCCGAGCTCCGAGACCTTCGCCCCCAGCGCGAGCCGGCACGCCGCCTTGACGAGCTCGACGCCGGTCGCCTTGCTCACGAAGGGCACGGTCCGGGAGGCACGCGGGTTCGCCTCGATCACGTACACCTCGCCGTCGCCCGTCACCGCGAGCTGGACGTTGAGGAGCCCGACCGCGCCGAGCGCGCGCCCGAGGATGCGGACGACGTGCGCGATCTCCTGCATCTGGGCGAAGGAAAGGCTCGGCGCGGGCAGGACGCAGGCCGAGTCGCCGGAGTGGACGCCGGCCTCCTCGACGTGCTGCATTACGGCCGCGACGTAGGTGTCGACGCCGTCGCAGAGCGCGTCGACGTCCACCTCGACCGCGTGCTCGACGAACCGGTCGACGAGGATCCGCTCGAATCGTGGCATGTCCCGGACGTCGTCGGACGTGTAGCAGACGCGCATCGCGCGACCGCCCAGGACGTAGGACGGCCGGACGAGTACCGGATAGCCGATCCGCTCGGCGATCTCGACCGCCTCGTCTGGCGAGGCCGCGATCCCCCACTCCGGCGAGCGGAGCCCGTGCGCGCGCAGCAGGCCCGCGAAGCGCTCGCGGTCCTCAGCGAGGTCGACGGCGTCGAACGGCGTGCCGAGGATCCGGTAGCCCGCGTCCTCGATCGCGCGCGCCAGCTTGAGCGGCGTCTGGCCGCCGAACTGGATCACGACCCCGTCGGGCTTCTCCCGCTCGCAGATCGCGAGCACCGACTCGGTGTCGAGCGGCTCGAAGTAGAGCCGATCGGACGTGTCGTAGTCGGTCGAGACGGTCTCGGGGTTGCAGTTGACCATCACCGCCTCGTAGCCGAGCTCGCGGTAGGTCGTGACGGCGTGGACGCAGCAGTAGTCGAACTCGATCCCCTGCCCGATCCGGTTCGGCCCCGAGCCGAGGATGACGACGCGCGGCCGCCCGCCGGTCGGCGGCGCCTCGTCCGCCTCGCCCCAGGTCGAGTAGTAGTAGTTCGAGGCGGCGTCGACCTCGCCCGCGCACGAGTCGACACGGCGATACGCGGGCCGGATGCCGCAGTCGCGCCGCCGCCGCCGGACCACGGTCTCCGTCGTGCCCGCAGCGGCCGCGATCCCGGCGTCGGACAGCCCGGCGCGCTTGAGCCGAAGCCAGTCCGCGGCGCCGAGCGACTCGACGGCGCCGATGCCCGCGAGCGCTCCGCGGACGACGTCGAGCTCGCGCTGGAAGAACGGATGGACGTCCTCCGGGACGTCGGCCAGCGCCTGCCAGGGGGTCGCGGCGCCCGCGTCGAGCTCGCGCGAGCGGTACGCCTTCAGGAACGCCTCGGCGAACGTGCGGCCGATCCCCATCGTCTCGCCCACCGACTTCATCTGCGTGCCGAGCGTGCGGTCGGCGCCCGGGAACTTCTCGAACGCGAAACGCGGGAACTTGACGACGACGTAGTCGAGCGTCGGCTCGAAGCTCGCGGGAGTCGTCCCCGTCAGGTCGTTCGGGATCTCGTCGAGCGTGTAGCCGACGGCGAGCCGCGCGGCGACCTTCGCGATCGGATAGCCGGTCGCCTTCGACGCGAGCGCCGAAGAGCGCGAGACGCGCGGGTTCATCTCGATCACGCGCACCTCGCCCGTCTCGCGGCTGCGCGCGAACTGGATGTTCGAGCCGCCGGTGTCGACGCCGACCGCGCGGATCACGGCGGCCGCGGCGTCGCGGAGCTCCTGGTACGCCTCGTCGGGGAGCGTCATCTGCGGGGCGACCGTGACGGAGTCGCCGGTGTGGACGCCCATCGGGTCGAGGTTCTCGATCGAGCAGACGATGACGACGTTGTCGATGCGGTCACGGACCACCTCGAGCTCGAACTCGTCCCAGCCGCGCACCGACTCCTCGACGAGCACCT
This sequence comes from Gaiellaceae bacterium, assembly GCA_035279325.1. Classification (GTDB taxonomy): domain Bacteria; phylum Actinomycetota; class Thermoleophilia; order Gaiellales; family Gaiellaceae; genus Palsa-739. The sequence goes on along the minus strand of DATEHY010000085.1, from coordinate 50,619 downwards.
GCCCGATCGGCGACTCGGCGAGGCCGCGCTCGACCTGGCGGTACAGCTCGTCCTCCGTGTAGGCGAAGCCGCCGCCGTGGCCGCCCAGCGTGAAGGCGGGCCGCACGACCGCGGGAACCCTCACGTCGGCGAGCTGATCGAGCGACGTCACGATCACCGAGGTCGGCACCTCGAGCCCGCACGACTCGACCGCCTCCTTGAACTTGAGCCTGTCCTCCGCGCGCTCGATCGCCTCGAGCCGCGCGCCGATCAGTTCGATCCCGAGCTCGTCGAGGACGCCGTCGTTCGCGAGCTCGCGGGCGAGGTTGAGCGCGGTCTGGCCGCCCATCGTCGGGAGGAGCGCATCCGGCCGCTCGATGCGCAGCACCTCGGCCACGGACTCGGCGTCGAGCGGCTCGAGGTACGTCCGGTCGGCGAAGCCGGGGTCGGTCATGATCGTCGCCGGGTTCGAGTTGACGACGATCGTGCGGAACCCGTCTTCGCGCAGCACCTTGAGCGCCTGGCAGCCCGCGTAGTCGAACTCCGCCGCCTGGCCGATCACGATCGGGCCGGAGCCGACGATGCAGATCGACTCGAGGTCGTCACGCCGCGGCATCCGCGACCTCCTTGACCCAGGCCTCGAGCAGCGGCCACGCATCGTGCGGCCCCGGGCCGGCCTCTGGATGGAACTGGAGCGACCGTGCTCGCAGCTCCGGCAGGTCGAGGCCCTCGACCGTCCCGTCGTAGAGCGAGACGTGCGAGACCTCGGCGGCCTCGCTCGGCCGCACCGCGAAGCCGTGGTTCTGGCTCGTGACGAGCACCCGGCCGGTGAGCCGCTCGTGCACCGGGTGGTTCGCGCCGCGGTGGCCGAACGGGAGCTTGTACGTCTCGTGGCCGGTCGCCCGGGCGATCAGCTGGTGGCCGAGGCAGATGCCGAGCACGTGCGTCCGGCCCAGCAACTCCTGCACCGTCGCGGTCTCGGCCGCGAGCGGCTCCGGATCTCCAGGCCCGGGCGACAGGAGAACGCCGTCGTGGCGCGCGAGCTCGTCGGCGTCCGTGTCGTGCGGGTGAACGGTCACGGCCGCGCCCGCCTTTGCGAGCCGGCGCAGCACCGAGTTCTTGACGCCGTAGTCGACGACGCCGATCGAGACACGGCCCTCCGGCGCGAACACGTACGGCTCGTCGGTCGACACGTCCTCGATCAGGGCGCGACCGAGCATCGACGGCTGCCGGCGCGCCAGCTCGACCGCCTCCTCGACGGGGAGCTCCGATGAGACCGCGATCCCGGGCGCGGAGCCGGCGTCGCGCAGGTGGAGGACGAGGCTCCGCGTGTCGACCCCCGTGAGCGCCACGATCCCGCGCTCGCGCAGCCAGTCCGTCCAGTCCGGCCCGCGCGCCTCCCGCATGAGCACCGCGCGCGCGTGCGTCGACGCCGACTCGCTCCGCTCCTCGGCGACGCCGTAGTTGCCGACCATCGGCGCCGTGAAGCAGATGAGCTGGTCCTCGAAGCTCGGGTCGGTGACCGCCTCCTGGTAGCCCGACATGCCGGTCGTGAACACGACCTCCCCGAGCGCGTGGCCCTCGGCGCCGACCGACTCGCCGGGCCAGACCGTTCCGTCGGCGAGCGCGAGGTAGCTCATTCGAACGCCACCTTCCCGCCGGCGAGCGTCAGCCGCACCGCGCCGTCGAGCTTCGAGCCCAGCAGCCACGAGTTCCCGGATCGCGAGCGGAAGGGCTGCGCGCCGACGGTCCATCCTCGTTCGAGATCGAGGAGGACGAGGTTCGCCTGCGCGCCCGCCGCGACGCGCGGCCGGTCGAGACCGAAGATCCGCGCCGGCCCCGCCGACATCCGCTCGAGCAGCGTCTCGAGCGGCAGCACCCCCGGCTTGACGAGATGCGTGTAGAGGGCGGCGAACGCCGTCTCGAGGCCCGTGACGCCGAACGGCGCCGCCTCGAACGGAACGTCCTTCTCCTGCGCCGCGTGCGGCGCGTGGTCGGTCGCAATCGCCTCGATCGTCCCGTCCCGCACCGCCTCGAGCAGCGCCCGGCGATCCTGCTCGGCACGCAGAGGCGGGTTCATCTTCACGTTGGGATCGAGCGAGCGCACCGCGTCGTCGGTGAGAACGAGGTGGTGTGGCGTCGCCTCGCCGCTCGCCGCGACGCCCGCCTCGCGCGCTCGCCGCAGAGCGTCGACCGACTCCGCCGCCGAGAGATGGAGCACGTGGGCGCGCCCGCCTTCGTAGCCGGTGAGCGCGAGGTCGCGCTCGACCGCCACCGACTCGGCCACGGAGGGATAGCCGGCGAAGCCGAGCTCGGCCGCGACGCGCCCTTCGTGGACGTGGCCGCCGTGCGACAGCGTCGGCTCCTCGCAGTGGAGCGCGAGCGGCCGGTCCGTGATCGACGCGTACTGGAGCGCGCGGCGCATGAGGCCGGCCGAGGCGACGGGCATGCCGTCGTCGGAGAACGCGACCGCGCCGGTGTCTGCGAGCTCGCCCATCTCCGTGAGCTCCCGGCCTTCCTGCCCGCGCGTGATCGCGGCGAGGAAGCCGACCGGCACCTCGGCCTCGCGGCGCGCGGTCTCGACGAGCGCGCCGAGCGTGGCCGCCGAGTCGACGACCGGATCGGTGTTCGGCATGGCGAGGATCGCGCAGAAGCCGCCGGCCGCCGCGGCCGCCGTCCCGCTCGCGACCGTTTCCTCGTCCTCACGGCCGGGAGTACGGAGATGGACGTGCGGGTCGACGAACGCCGGCACGAGCAGGAGCCCGTCCGCCTCGATCACGCGGTGCTCGTTCGCGTCCACCTTCTCGGCGACGTCGGCGATCGTCCCGTCGTCGATCCGCACCTCGAGCCGGGCGTCGACCCCCTCGACGGGGTCGAGCACGCGCGCGCCGCGGATGACGAGGTTCGCCCCAGGGAGCTCGCGCTGCCAGAGCATCACGCCACCTCCGCAGCGGCGAGTGCCTGCACCCCGACCGGGCCGCCGGTGAGAACGTCGTAGAGGACGGCCATCCGGACGACGAGTCCCGAGCGGACCTGCCTCTCGATCAGTGCCGCGGGCGAGTCGGCGACGCGAGGATCGATCTCGACACCGCGGTTCATCGGCCCCGGGTGCAGGACCTTCTGCCCGGGCCGCAGCCGCTCGGGGGCGATCCCCCAGCGGGCGGTGTACTCGCGCAGGCTCGGGACGAAGTTCGCGCCCGGCTCCATCCGCTCGTTCTGCATCCGCAGGACGTAGACGACGTCGGCGTCGCGGATCGCCTCGATGTCCGAAGACGCCTCCGCCGGCAGCCCGCGCGGCAGGAGCGCCGGCGGGCCGACGAGCGTCGCCCGGATCCCGACGAGCGCGAACGCCTGCAGCAGCGAGCGGGCGACGCGCGAGTGGAGGACGTCGCCGACGATCGCGACATGGAGGCCGTCGAGCCGTCCGAGCTCCTCCCGCAGCGTGTAGAGGTCGAGCAGGGCTTGCGTCGGGTGCTGGTGCTTCCCGTCTCCGGCGTTGACGACGTGCGCGTCGGTGACCCGCGCGACGAGCTGCGGCGCGCCGATCTGCGGATGGCGGATCACGATCACGTCGGGGTCGTAGGCACCGAGTGTGAGCGCGGTGTCCTTGAGCGACTCGCCCTTGTCGACCGACGACCCGACCGACTTGACGGTGAGCGTGTCCGCCGAGAGCCGCTTCGCGGCGAGCTCGAAGGACGACGAGGTGCGCGTCGAGGACTCGTAGAAGAGGTTGACGACGAGGTGCCCCTTCAGCGTCGGCAGCTTCTTCACGTGCCGCTCCTGCGAGGCCTCGAACGTGCGCGCCGTGCCGAGCAGCCGCTCGACGTCGTCGCGCGTGAGGTCGCCGACCGAGAAGAGGTGCCGCTTCGGCGGCCTGCCGGGCGGCTCTGCCGTCCGGGGTGTACCCGGCCGGGCGTCGGCGGCTTCGCCGCCGACGCTTCCAGCCCAGTCCGGGGGGCGGAGGTCGTCGGTCACGAGACGGATCATCTGCTCTCCTCTTCGGGGCTCTCGACCAGCAGGACGGCGTCGAGCTCGTCCACCTCGACGAGCTGCACCTGGATGCGCTCGCCGCGCGCCGTGGGCAGGTTCTTGCCGACGTAGTCGGGACGGATCGGCAGCTCGCGGTGGCCGCGGTCGACGAGCACGGCGAGCTGGACGCGCGCCGGGCGGCCGTAGTCGAAGAGCGCCTCGATCGCGGCGCGGATCGTGCGGCCGGTGTAGAGGACGTCGTCCACGAGGACGACGGTGCCCCCGTCGAGCGGGAAGTCGAGCTGCGTCGCGCGGACGAGCGGTTGGGCCGCGAGTGGAGCCTCCCCGCCGCGGACGGTGACGTCGTCGCGGTAGAAGGTGATGTCGACGGCGCCGAGCGAGGGCGAGACGCCGGCACGTTCCTCGATCAGCCGGGCGAGCCGGTGCGCGAGCGGAACGCCGCGGGTCTGGATCCCGACGAGCGCGACGTCGTCGAGGGCCGGGTTGCCCTCGATGATCTCGTGGGCGATTCTCGAAAGGGTTCTCCCCAGCCCGTCGGCGTCGAGGAGGGTCTTGCCCTGGATGGGCGCGTGCGTCGTCATCCGACTCCTTTCCGGCCTCGCTGGACCGGGTTAAAGGGGCTCGTGCTGCAGGCAGCTTAGCTGCGCCGGCGGACGGCCGCCGCGAGGAGTCCGAGCGCGGTCTCCCGCGCCGGGCGGGACGAAGCCCGGCGCCTCGGCTCCGATCGGGACGAACGTTCGCGGATCGCGCATTTCGGCCGGCAGGTCTCGCCAGAAGCCGACGAGGTCGGCGGCCCGCGCGACGGGCGTCCGGTGACCGACCCAGCGCTGGTCGTAGAGGCCGCGGACGTCTTCGACCCCGTCGCGGAGCCGCGCGCTCGCGGCGGGCACGGCCACCGCGAGGTCCTCCGTCCGCTCGGCCACCGTCGTAGCCCCGAGACCGAGCCGAGGGAGGAACGCGGCGAGCCCGCCGTACTCGTCGAGCAGCCGCCGCAGGAGCAGGTAGCCCGTGTTCGAGTACGCCCAGCCCTCCCCCGGCGCGAACTGCGGCCCCGCGGCATCCGTCCCGGCGAGGAACTCGTCGTCTCCCCACGCAGCGCCCGGCCGTGTCCGCACCGCCTCGTGGTACTCGGGCAGAGAGCCGTAGTCGCGGACGCGGCTCGTGTGGTCGAGCAGCCTCCGTACCGGGTCGAGCTCGATCGCGCCGTCCCGCGCGAGCAGGAGCACCGCGGCCGCGACGGCGGTCTTCGTGACGCTGTAGATCCGATACCGAGCGGCGGGTCGCCGGCGATCTCGATGTCGTCGCCGACGGCGACGACGGTGTTCACGCTCACGCGAACTGCCAGAACTCGCCGGTGAGACCGAGGCGGTCGAGGATCGCCGTGTTCTGCTCGCGCGTGTGCGGCACCCAGTCCGGCGCGACCCGGTCGTCCCACCAGGCGTGCGCCAGCTCCGACAGCTTCGCCGCCGAGATCGTCGCGCCGGGCTCGCGGTCGCCGAGCCAGCGGGCGATGTGCTCTTCCGACCGGAAGAGGTTCATCGCGCTTCAGGTGAAGATGATGTCGTCCCACCAGTGCCGCGCCGGGACGAGGCAGTGGAAGAGGAGCGAATCGTCGTCGGGCCGCTCGTCCTGCAGCTCGACGACGAGCGGCTCGCCGCAGTCGAGGCAGGAGCTCTCCACCTGTCCGTCGGTGTGCAGGGCGGCGCAGATGCCGAACGCGTCCCACGCGCAGTTGCCGTACCACCAGCGGCCGGCGGCGTGCACGCGGTAGGCGGTCGGTACGACCGAGAACGGGTTGAGCATCCGCAGCTCGTCGGTCCCGGGCTGGAGCACGAGGGCGTGCTCGTCGTGCAGGCGCCGCCAGCCGGCGACGACGTCCCTGGGCTCGCCGAGCTCGGCCGGCGACGGCGCGCGGCCGTGCTCGACGAAGAAGGCGTACGTCCGGCGGCGGAGCTGGAGATCGGCCTCGTCCACGCCGGCGACGCTATACCGTCCGAGCGCGGCCGCGAGGCGTCGCGGATCCGAGCGCCGCGTAGAGCCGCGCCCATTGCCGCGCGTCGAGATCCCGGGCGGCGGCGTGCGGGTCGAAGCCGAGCTCGTGGGCGACACCGTGGACGATGCGGCGCGGGAGGATCCGGTCGAGCGGCGCCTGGGCCCCGAACGACCGCCGCAGCAGAGCCTCGTACGCGGCCGCCTCTCGCGGCACGACGAGCGGCTGGGAGCGACGCGCCGCGCGCAGCACCGCCGCGTCGACGCTCGGCGGTGGGGCGAAGCACGGGCGCGGGACGCGCCGCACCACGGTCAGCTCGTACCACGCGCCCCAGGTGCAGCCGAGCAGCGTCGAGGGCCAGACCGCCGTCCGCTTCACGGCGAGCCCCCACTCCACGATCGCGTCGAGCTGCGTCAGCGGCACGCGCGGGTTCCCGAGCAGGCGGCGCAGGATCGCCGTGCCCGCCGCGAACGGCAGGTTCGCGACGACGGCGAACGGCTCGGCGGGCAGCGGGAGCGACGTCGCGTCGCCGTCCACGACCTCGACGCGGGGATCGGCCGCAAAGCGGGTCTCGAGCTTGCGCAGGGCCGCGGGATCGAGCTCGATCGCGCGCACTCGAGCCCCCACGCCGACGAGCGCCCGCGTCAGGATTCCGCCGCCGGCACCGAGATCGAGCACGAGCGTACCGGGCTCGACGCCGGCGTCGCGGACGAGCTCGTCGGCGAAGGAACGGCTACGAAGGGAGTGGCGGCCGCGCGGCCGCGCCTGCGGTGAGGCGCGCCCTGCCACGGAGGAAGACCATGGTCGGCATCGGCTAGGGCTCCGAAATGAGGTCGTCGGGCTCGGTGAGGGCCTCGATCGCTTCCTGCGCCGTCTCGAGCTCGGCCTCGGGGACGAGCACGCTCACCGCGTCGTCCTCGGGGGCCTGCTCGATCGAGGAGTCGATGCCCGCGTTACGGAGGATCTCCTGCATCTCCTCCGCCTCGGCGACATCACCGGCGACCGCGACCTGGACCATCCCGCTCATGACTGCTCGATCATAGGTGCTGCGGGGGTCCGCGGCGGCCTCGCGCCGCTCTTGACGAGCACCGGTGCGCCTCGCTCGGGAAACGGCACCTCGATCAGGTCGAAGTCGCGCGGCACGACCGTCTCGGGGAACACCCCGCGTGCTTCGTCCACGAGCTCCGGCCCGAAGTACCGCGGCGAGACATGCGTGAGCGCGAGCAGGCGCACCCGTGCGAGGCGCGCCACTTCGGCGGCATCGGCCGCAGTCGAGTGCATCGTCTCCCGCGCCCGCTCCGCCTCCTCGGCGAGGAAGCTCGCCTCGTGCACGAGGAGGTCGGCGCCGTGGGCGGCCTGCACGACGAGGGGCGACGGCGCGGTGTCGCCGGTGAGCACGAGCTTGCGCCCCGGCCGTGCCTCCCCGAGCACCTCGCCCGGGGATACGACGCGGCCCGAATCGAGGGTCACGCTCTCGCCGGCCTGCAGGCGCCCGCGGGCCGGCCCGTCGGGCACACCGAGCTCGTCGGCGGCCGCCACGTCGAACCGGCCGGGCCGCTCCTGCTCGACGATCGCGTAGCCGAGCGCGTCGGCGCCGTGCTCGACCGCGAATGGCTTGATGGAGTAGTCACCGCGTTCGAGGGTTTCTCCCGCCTCGAGCTCGACGGGCGCCAGCGGATACGGGAGCCGGCCGACGAACGGGCGCAGCCGCTTGAAGAGCTCGACGAGGCCGCGCGGCCCGTACGCGGTGAGCGGCGTCTCGTCGCGGCCGCGGAGCGCGAACGTCTTCAGCATCCCGGGCAGGCCGAGGAAGTGATCGGCGTGGAAGTGGGTGAAGAAGATCTCCTGCAGGTCGGGCAGGCCGATCGCCGAGCGCTGCAGCTGCCGCTGAGTCCCCTCGCCGCAGTCGAAGAGGAGCCGTTCGCTGCCGCGCCGCACGAGCAGGGCCGCCGGTCCGCGCTGCGCGGTGGGCATCGAGCCGGCCGTGCCGAGGAAGACGACGTCGAGATCCATCGGGCGATTCTAGGAAGGCGGCGCTAAACGGTTCGTGCCCGGCGGCCGATATTGCGCCAGTGGCAGAGAGCGAGCGGCACCTGCGGCGCGGGCGCGGCCTTCAGCGGTCGCTCACGCTCCTGCGCGTCTTCCTGCTGGCGTCGGGGCTGATCTGCGCGGGCGCCGGCGTCGCGCTCGGCTCGATCCTCTCCCACTCGCTGACGAAGGAGGCTCTCGCCGCCGAGCAGACCGCGCTCGTCCAGTACGTCCACGGAGCGGTCGGGCCGCTGCTCGTCCACCACCGCCGTCTCGCGCCGGTCTCGGGCGGCCGCCTGACCTACCTCGAGAAGAGCGTCGACGCGCAGCCGGACATCCTCAGCGTCAAGGTCTGGCGTGCCGACGGGCTTCTCGCCTGGACGAACGTCGACAAGCGGCGCATCGGGAAGAGGTTCCCGCTCGACGACGAGCTCGGCGATGCGATCCGCGACGACCGGGCGATCGCAGCGCTCGTCGGCACCGGCGGCGACGGGCGGGACGAGGACGCCTTCGAGCGCAACGCGCTCGCGCGCCGGGCGGGTGTCTCCAGTCTGTTCGAGGTCTACGCACCGATCACGGCCGGCAGGCACGTCCTCGGCGCCTACGAGATCTACGCCAACCCGCGTGCGCTGAGCCATCTGATCGGCTCCCGCCGGACCATGCTGTGGGTCGCCGTCGGCGTGGTCTTCCTCGCCCTCTGGGCGGCGCTCGCGCTGCTCGTGCGCGGCGCCTCGCGCATGCTCAGCCGCCAGAACGCGAAGCTGCGCGCCCGGACGTTGCGGCTCGCCGAGTCGAATCGGCTCCTCGAAGAGAGCGCGCTCGAGGCGGTCGAGAGCCTCAATGCGACGGTCGACGCGAAGGATCCATACACCGCGGGGCACTCGCAGCGCGTGCAGCGGATCGCCGTGGCGCTCGGCGAGGAGCTCGGGCTCGAGCGCGAGCGACTCGACGTGCTCCGCTTCGCCGGGCTCTTCCACGACATCGGCAAGATCGGCGTCCCCGACGCGATCCTGACGAAGCCGGACCGCTTGACCGAGCTCGAGTACGCGATCGTGAAGCGGCATCCGGAGGACGGCGCGCGCATCGTCGGGCGACTCCATTCGCTGCACGCCGCCGTGCCGGCGATCCTCCACCATCACGAGCGCTGGGACGGCAACGGCTATCCGCAGCGATTGCGCGGCGAGGCGATCCCGCTCGAGGCGGCGATCGTCGGCCTCGCCGACGCGGTGGACGCCATGACGACCGACCGGCCCTACAGCGCGGCAATGTCCCTCGAGGACGCCACGGCCGAGGTGGTGCGGCACCGGGGCACCCAGTTCGCGCCGGCCCTCGTGGATGCCTTCGTCGCGCTCGTCGAGCGCATGCCGGAGCTGTTCGGCGCGGATCCCGCCGCCGGCGAGCTCGTCCCCGCCTGAGCTCCGGGCCGCGCGCCGCGGTAGGCTCGCGAGGGATGGCCGATCCGACCGTGCTGGAGGTCTACCGCCGCGAGGTGACGCCTGAGCTGTACCGCGACGTGCGGGAGCTCTACAAGAAGCATTCGGTCGCCGAGGACGCGCGCGACCTGGCCGGGCTGATCTCGACGCTGACGCCGGACTGCGTGTACGAGCTCGTGCAGACCGGGCACCGCTGGGAAGGGCACGACGGCGCGCGGCGCTTCTACACGGAGCTCCTGACCGCGTTCCCGGACATCCGCTTCGACCTGACCGACATCGTGATCGGGCCGCAGGGTGTCTGCGAGGAGGCGAACGTGACCGCGAGCCAGCAGGCACCGTGGCTCGGGCAGCCGCCGACCGCAGGACCGTTGGAGTGGAAGGTCGTGATCTGGTTCCCGTGGGACACCGAGCAGCGGCTCTTCCGCGGCGAGAAGGTCTACGTCTCGGGCATCGACCTCCCGCCTGCTGCGAGCTAGGGAACGACGAGCTTCTCGCCCGGGACGATCGTCGCGGAGCCGAGATGGTTCCGCTGCTCGAGCTTCCACACGCCCTCGCGCGGGTCGCCGGCATACGTGCGCTCAGCCACGCTCCAGAGCGTGTCGCCGGCCTTCACGACGTAGATCCGCTTCGGCCCCGCGCCGCTCGAGCCGCGGGCCGCGAGCCCGACGCCGAGCGCCGCCAGGCAGAGCAGGAGCATGAGCTTCCCGAACATCTGTTCGCATGATACGCGAACGTCTGTTCGATTGTCAAGTGAGGCGGATCAGCTCCGGCTCGATCTCGCCGCCGGCAGTCTCGAGCACGAGCATCGTGTGCTGCGGCGCCCGCCGCCGCTCGGTCGGCGAGCCGGGATTGAGGATCCAGGTCTCCCCCACGCGCGCGATCTGCGGCTCGTGCGTGTGCCCGTAGACGACGGCCGCGCAGCCCGGGAATCGCTTCGCGAGGCGCTCCTCCCGCCCGGCGCGCGGGCCGGGATCGTGCGTCATCCCAACCTGCAGGCCGCCCGCGTCGACCACGAGGGTCTCGGGCAGCAGCTCGCGCAGCGCAGGGTCGTCCATGTTCCCGTGCACCGCGCGCACCGGCGGCCCGAGCGCGCACAGCTCCGCGAACACCTCCTCGGCGACGACGTCCCCCGCGTGGAGGATCAGGTCGGACGCACGAAGCCGCTCAAGGCAGGCAGCCGGCAGGCGACGCGCGCCACGCGGCATGTGCGTGTCGGCGATGACCGCGACGCGCATCCCTACGGCGCGGCCGCGAGCACGGCGTCGACGAGCTTGGCGGCACCGAAGCGAACGGGATCGTCGGCCGGCAGCCCGGTCTCGGCCTCCGCCCGCGCGACCGCGGCCCGTGCCTCCGGTTCCGCGAGGGCGGACGTGTTGAGAGCAACGGCCGCGACGCGCGCGGGACGCGCCGGCAGGGCCAGCCGCTCGTGCAGCTCGACGAGGTCGCGCAGCGGCGGAATCGGATGCGCCCCGCCACCGGCGCCTTCGATCTCCGTCCGACCGCTCTCGTGGCAGAGGACGAGCAGGTGCGGAACGCTCCCGTGGTAGAGGCCGAGGGTGACGCCGGAGTAGACCGGATGCACGAGCGATCCCTGGCCCTCGACCCACAGCACGTCGCCGCCGCGGGCGTGCCCTTCGACGACGAGCCGCTCCGCCGCGCCCGCGATGAAGTCGGCGACGACGGCGTCGACCGCGAGGCCCCAGCCGGCGATCGCCATGCCCGTCTGGCCCGTGGGGACGAAGACCGAGCGAAGGCCGCGGCGGCGGGCCTCGAGATCGAGTTCGAGCGAGACCGTCATCTTCCCGATCGCGCAGTCCGAGCCGACCGTGAGGACGATCGTCGCGTCGACCGCGAGGTTCTCACCGGTCGCGGTCGACAGCTCGGCCGGCGGACGCCGCAGGTCGCGCAGCTCGACGCCGCGCTCCTCGGCGACCGCCCGCAGCTCCGGGTCGTCGGCGAGGAAGACGTGGAGGCCGTTCTCGACGTGGAGCCCGTGCTCGACGCAGGAGCGGAGGATCGCAAGCCACTCGGGCGGGAAGCGTCCGCCCTGCGTCGCGACCCCGACGAGCGCCGTGGTCGGGCCGAGCGGCAGCGCATCCTCGACGCTCGCCACGACCGGAACGCCGCCCTCGGCCTCCCCGGGGCGCGTCGAATCGAGGATCGCGACGACGTCCTCCCGCCGGTAGCGCAGCACTCCGCGCATGGTCTTCCCGTAGTGCGGGTCGCCCGAGAAGCCCTCAGCGAGCAGTAGGTACCTGGTGGACACCGAGGCCCGGCTCCTCCGGTGGAAGCTGTACGCCGTCGACGAACGGGACGCCCGGCCACGGGTCGTGCGCGAGCAGGAGGTTGCCGTCGAGGTCGACGTGGTCGAAGAGGGACGCCACCTGCGCGCCGGCGGAGATGCCGAGCCCGGACTCGACCATGCACCCGAGCATGCAGCCGAGCCCGAGCGCGCGCGCGGCGTGCACCATCCGCACCGCCTCGCGAATCCCGCCCGACTTGGCGAGCTTCACGTTGATCCCGTGCGCGCGCTCCGCGCACGCCGCGACGTCGCCGAGCGTGTGGCAGTCCTCGTCCACGTAGACCGGGAGCGGGGATCGTTCCTTCAGCTCGGGCCCGCCGGCGTCGCCGGCCGGCAGCGGCTGCTCGCAGTACTGCACGCCGAGCTCGGCGAGCTGCGGGAGCGCCTCCAGCGCCTTGTCGAGGCTCCAGGCCTCGTTCACGTCCACCTGCAGCGGCAGGTCGCCGGCAACGCCGCGGACCGCGCGCACGCGGTCGACGTCGAGGCCGTCCCGGCCGCCGAGCTTGAGCTTGAGCCGATGAAACCGGCCGAGTGCCTTCTCGGCCCGGCGGGCCATGCCGTCAGGATCGCCGAGCCAGACGGTCCAGCTCGTCGGCGGGCCGGCGCGGCGCAGTCCGAGGAGACGCCAGATGGGTTGGCCGAGCAGCTTCCCCTGCAGGTCGTGGAGCGCGGCGTCGAGCGCGGCCCGCGCCGCGAACTCGCGCGCGGGCAACCGCTCCAGCACGTCCTCGAGCGCGAACGGGTCGTCCCCGAGCAGCTCCGCGTGCTCCTCGACGTACGCGTGCACCGACTCGGCCGACTCGTCGTAGCGGCCGATGGGCTGCGCCTCGCCGAAGCCGGAGACGCCGGAGTGCCGCAGCTCGACCACGACGACCTCCTCGGCGTCGCGGGCGCTGCGCGAGATGACGAACGTCTCCGCCAGCTCGAGCGTGACGATCCGCGCGGAGACGTCCACCGGCGGAACGTACCAATGCGAGACGCGCCGGTAGACTGGCCTCGCCCCGGCGCCAGTAGCTCAGGGGATAGAGCGCGCGCCTCCGGAGCGCGAGGTCGCAGGTTCGATTCCTGCCTGGCGCATTCCCCACCAGCCGACCTCGAGGAGCCTTCCGCGGCGGTAGTGGACGCGCCACTCGAGGCCGCCGTGCTCGATGGTCACCCAGCCCTCGCGATCGCCCCTCCACCCGCCGCGCTCGGCGTCGAGCAGGGAGAGCACCTCTTCCTCGTCCAGGAGGCGAAACGCGTGCACCAATCCCGATGATCGGCAGCACGGGGTCGAGGCATTAGCGTCGGATCGCCGCCGAGCCGAGCTGAACAGACTCTTAAATCCGCCGGCCTCGAGAGACGGGCCATTTAGCCTGCGGCCCACCGTCTCACGAAGGGGGGCTCCCATGAGGTTTGCGCGCGTCGCCGCCGGATTGCTGTTCGTGGGCCTGATCGCTGCGTCGGCCGCTTTCGGATCGCCGGGTGCTCGTGCCGTGCTCGAGCACGTTCCTCCGGCCCGCCTGATCGGCCACTCGTCGTCGCTCAACTGGTCCGGTTACGCCTCGATCGACTCGACGTTCGACGACGTCAAGGGCAGCTGGGTGCAGCCCTCCGCGACGTGCAACGGCAAGTCGACCTACTCGTCGTTCTGGCTCGGTCTCGACGGCTACAGCTCGAGCACGGTTGAGCAGGTCGGCACCGAGGCCGACTGCTCGAAGGGCAAGCCGGTCTACTACGCCTGGTGGGAGCTGTTCCCGGATCCGTCGCGCACGATCAGCCGCTTCACCGTCACCCCCGGCGCCCCCTACAGCGCCGAGGTTCAGGACGTCGCCGGGGACTTGACGCTCACGCTCTCAGGCGGCGGGAACCAACCGTTCAGCCTCACCACTGGGGTCGGAGCGGCGTCTCTCAGCTCCGCCGAGTGGATCGCCGAAGCGCCGTCCATGTGCGCGAAGAGCGGCTGCCGCGAGCTACCGCTCACCGACTTCGGCACCGTGAGCTTCAGCGGGGCCTCGACCAACGGGGGGGCCATCGACGACAGCGCGTGGAGCTTCGATCCGCTGACCATGGTCACCGGCAACGGAACGGTGAAGGCCGCGCCGAGCGCACTCGACCCGACGGGCTCGAGTTTCTCGATCGCCTGGCACCACAGCTAGCGCCGTGGTGGCGGCGGACCGGCCACGGCCCGCCGCCACCGAAGGGCTCGTCGACTAGCTCGTCTTGGCGACGATGAGCGGCAGGAGGTTCGCCGCATTCGGCGAGCCGAGACCCGTGACCGGATCCCAGCCCGTGCCCGCGTTGTAGCCGGCGCCGCCGAGCTCGGCGACGTCGTTGTCACCGGTCGTGATGTCGTGGAGCGCGACGGAGTACTGGCTCTTCGCCTGCGAGATCGAGTAGAGCGCCGGGTTGATGTCGCCGACCGCGCGACCTGCGAGCTGGTCGGCGTCGGCGGCGAGGCCCGCCCACTGCGGGGAGCCGGCGCTCGTGCCGCCGACGATGAAGAAGATCGGCGCATCCGCCGGGTACCCGAGGAGCTGGAGGTAGAAGCCGATGTGAACGAGCACACCGCCCGTGACTCCCGCGTTGTACGCGACGTCCGGCACGCCACGACCCAGTCTGGCAGCGCCCTTGAAGGTGGATGCCTGGAAGGCCGGCCGCCTGAACAGCGTGCTGAAGCCGCCGCCGCTGCAGTTGACGTCGTTCGGAGCGACCGCGGGAGGATTGCAGCCGAACGGCTCCGTCCAGGCGGTCTCGCCGATGTAGGCACCGGTCGTGGTGTCCGCGGTCAGGGTCGTTCCGCCGACGCCCGTGACGTACGGGTCGGAAGCGGGCGTCGAGACGGCGAACAGCGCCGCCGTGCTGTTGGGATCGCATGAGGGCTGCGACGCGCCGCTGTCGCCGGAAGAGGCGAACACCGTCATCCCCTCCGCCGCTGCCTTGGCGAACTCCTGGTGCTGGATGGCGAGCAGCGACGGATCCATGCACTGCTCAGCCTCGCCGTAGCTCTGGCTGAGCACATCGCCGACGTGATTGTCGACCACGTACTTGAGCACGTTGAGGATGTCGGAGTCGTTGTTGCTGGGAGCGACCGCGAGCACGATGCGCGCGCCGGGAGCAATCGCGTGCGCCCACTCGACGTCGAGCGAGGTCTCGACTCCCCAGCCGATCTGGTTCCCGTCGTTCGGGTCGAACGCGGGCGGTGCGCCGGCCGGGGTGATGACCGAGAAGCTCGGATCCGGCAGCCCCATCGCCGTGTCGAAGTCGTGCAGATCCGCCGTGATCGTCGGGCTGCCGTAGGCGTCGATGATCACGATGGTGCGGCCGGTGCCGTTGATGCCGCGGTCGAGTAGCGGCGTCACGTTGTACGCGTTCTGGATCTGCGACGCCTGGTAGCACCGCGGCCCGGCCGAATCGTCCATCGGCCGGTTCTGGCAACTGAATGTGTGATTCGGGCCGGCGCTGGAATGCCCCTGAATCAGCGGCGAGACCGAGATCGGATGTGCCACCGGCCCGGCGCCGGAAGCACCCCCGGCCGCGGTGAGGAGCCCAATAGCCGCCGCGGCCAACACGGCGGCCGCCCATGCGGATCTGCGCATTTTTCGTCCCCTTCTCCCTCAGGAGCTCGCGGAGCTGTCCGCGAGCCCACGTGGTCTCGGACGACCCGAGCGGGCACGTCCGCTGTCTGACCGACGTTTTTTAGCTCGAATCTGCCTGCGATTCAACTCGCTACCGGGAGGTCGAGCGCGTGCGCAGGAGCACGACGCGGTCCCGCCCTTCCGGCGAGACCGCGCAGGTCGTCCCCACCAACTGCCTCCTCGGAGTCAGGAGAGGCACGTCCCCGGTTCGTACTCGCCCCCTTGAGCACCGGGCGTTAGTGGCTAGTCAACGTGCCGTCGCCGCAGCTTGTCCTGACCCTGTCTCGCTACATAGGCCGAAACCCGGGAAAGTCGTCCCCTAGACGGCCGGGAACGTCCACGACCTAAGTAGGTTCAGGCGGTGCGCCCGGTCGCGGCCTACCTCCGCTCGCTCGACCCTCGCCTGCCGCGCGACGTCTACGTCCTCGAGCTCGGGGCGCTCGTCAACGCGTTCGGGAACGGCGTCGTCCTGCCGTTTCTCCTCATCTACCTGCACGACGTGCGCGGGATCCCGTTCGGGCTCGCCGGCAGCGCGGCGGCGGTCCAGTCGGCCGCGGCCCTCCTGAGCGGCTTCCTCGGCGGAACGCTCTCGGACCGGGTCGGGCCGAAGCGGGTGCTGCTCGGCTCGCTCGTCGTGATGACGGTCGCGTTCGCGCTCATGCCGCTGATCCGGTCGGCGTGGCACGCCTTCGCGATCTACACGCTCTGGGGCGTCGGGAGCGGCTCGTTCTGGCCGTCGCAGTCGGCGCTTCTCGCCGGGCTCACCCCGGCCGCGCGGCGCGCCCCCGCCTATGCGCTACAGCGGCTCGCGATGAACGTCGGGGTCGCGTTCGGCGGCGTCGTCGCGGGGCTGATCGCATCGGTCGGCCACCCGGGAACGTTCACGGTTCTCTTCGCGATCGACTGCGCGACGTTCGTCGGCTACATGCTCGTGCTCGTCCGCGTCCGCCCGCCGTCCCTGCACGAGGGCCGGCTCGGCGGCAGCTGGCGCGCCGTCCTCCGTGACCGTGTCTTCACGGTCTACACGCTGCTCAACGCCGCGTTCATGACGGCGGCCATCTCGCTCGTCGTCGAGCTGCTGCCCGCGTTCGGGAAGAACGTCGCCGGGATCAGCGAGAAGGAGGTCGGCATCGTCTTCGCGCTCGACGCGATCGGCGTCGTCCTCTTCCAGCTTCCCGTCGTGAAGCTCTCGGAGGGCCGCCGGCGGATGCGCGGCTTCGCGTTGATGGGCGTGCTGTGGGCGGCGACGCTGCTCGCCGTCTGGGCAGCCGGGACGTGGACGCACGCCACCGCCGCCTTCGGGATCCTCGCCGCGGTGATGCTCGTGTTCGCGGTCGGCGAATGCCTGCACGGCACGATCCACGCGCCGCTCAGCGTCGACCTCGCCCCGCCGCAGCTCGTGGGCCGCTACACCGCGGCGGCCAGCATCTCGTGGCAGATCGGCTGGATCGTCGGCCCCGCAGCGGGCGGCTTCCTGCTCCAGCACCGGCCGCTCCTGCTCTGGCCGCTCGCCGCCGGAGTCAACCTGGCGTGCGCCGCCGGCGCCCTCGCGCTCGAGCCCCGCTTGCCGGCCGGCGTCCGCCGGACGCCGCGCGGCGAGCCCGCGCCGGTGTTGCCTGTCCCGGCGAGCGGGTAGCATTCCCGGGCCATGCCCGCGACCGCCGACCCCCTCAGTACCGGTGCCCAGCCTGCCGCGCATCCGTTCGCGCCGCACTGCGCCGGGACGCCCGGACGCGGAACCGCGCCCCGGCCCCGCTGAGCTCGGCGCCGGCGGGGTCACCTGGGTCCATCTCCTCAGCCCGACGACGGAGGAGGCACAGCAGCTCGCGAGCCGCTTCGGGTGGCATCCGCTCGACGTCGAGGACATCCTGTCTCGACGCCAGCGCCCGAAGGTCGACGTCTACTCGGGCGACGAGGACAGTCATCGCGGCTACCTCTTCACGGTCCTGCATTTTCCGGTCTACGACGCGGCCGTCGGGCGGCTGAACGCGGGCGAGCTCGACGTCTTCATCGGCCCGGACTACATCGTCACGCTGCCTGCGGTCGAGCTCCGCCCGGTCAGCCTCCTCTTCCGCCGCGCGGCCGAGAGCGAGGACTTCCGCGAGCAGCTTCTCTCGCGCGGCTCGGGACGGCTGCTCTACGAGGTGCTCGACGACCTCTACGACTACTGCTTCCCGATCCTCGACAAGATCGGCTTCAAGCTCGAGCAGATCGACGAGGACATCAGCCTCGCGGCCGAGGGCGCGAAGGAGCTCGTCCGGGACATCCACCGCGTCAAGCAGGAGATCATCTCGTACCGCAAGATCATCAAGCCCCAGCGGCCGACGCTGAGACAGCTCGAGCGGCAGATCGAGCGGTTCCTGCCGGAAGAGCTCGAGCTCTACTTCGACGACATCGTCGACGCGAGCGAGCGGATCTGGGACCTCCTCGACAACTACAAGGAGGTCGTCGAGGCGCTCGAGGACACGAACGAATCGCTGATCTCGCACCAGCAGAACGACATCCTCTACGTCCTCACGATCTTCCTCGTCGTGCTGACGCCGCTCTCGTTCATCACGGGCTTCTTCGGGATGAACGTCCATTTCCCGGGCTTCAACAGCTGGGACGCCTTCTTCGCGGCGATCGGCCTGATGGCTGCGACGGTCGTGGGGATGCTCGCCTTCTTCTCCTGGAAGCGGTGGCTCTGATGGAGGTGCATCGATGGCCGTGGCAACGCCGACGGTGCTTCACCTCTCGCTCGTCGTCGGCGGCGAGCTGCGCGACGCCGGCGGCGAGCGGCTCGGACGCGTCGACGACCTGATCGTCCGCCTCGGCGACGACGACTACCCGCCCGTCGCCGGAGTCGTGGCGACCGTCGCAGGGCGCCAGGTCTTCGTCGCGGCCGAGCAGATCGTCGAGCTCGGGCCGGGATTCGTGACGCTGATCGGCGACCAGCTCGACCTGCAGCGCTTCCGGCGCCGGCCGCAGGAGGTGTTGCTGAAGAAGGACGTCCTCGACAGGCAGCTGATCAACGTCGACGGCGCCCGGCTGGTGCGCGCGAACGAGATCGAGCTCGCGCGACTGGAAGGTTGGTACCGGGTCGTCGGCGTGGACGTCAGCCTTCGCGGTCTCGTCCGCCGTGTGATCCCGCGGTCGCTCGCGGGACGCATCGACGCGGGCGGATTCCTCGACTGGGCGTCGGTCGAGCCGTTCACTGGGCACGTCCCGACAGTGCGGCTGCGCGTGCCGCATCCGAAGCTCGCGAAGCTCCACCCGGCCCAGGTTGCGGACCTCGTCGAGGCCGCGTCGCACAACGAGGGCGAGGAGATCATGGCCGCGGTCGCCGCCGATCCCGAACGCGAAGCCGACGTGTTCGAGGAGCTCGAGGACAGCCACCAGCTCGAGTTCGTCGAGGACCGAAGCGACGAGGAGATCGCGGAGCTGCTGGGTCGCATGGAGACGGACGACGCCGCGGACCTCGTCCTGCAGCTGCCCGAGGAACGACGAGAGGACGTGATCGGGTTGCTCTCCTCGTTCCAGGCGCGCCGCCTGCGCACGCTGCTCGGCTTCGACCCTGCGACGGCCGGCGGCCTGATGAGCCCGGAGTTCGTCTGCGTCTACGCGGACGCGACACGGGAAGAGGCGCTCGAGCGCGTCGAGCGGTCGTCGCTGCCCGCGGAGGCGCTCTCGTGGGTGTACGGGATGAACACCCACCGGCGGCTCCGCGGCGGGATCGCGCTCGCCGACCTCGTCCGGACGGCGGAAGGCGAGCGACTCTGGAACGTCCTCCGCCCGGTGCAGACCGTGCGCCCCGACGCCGACCTCGAAGAGGTCGCGCGGCTGATGACCGACTTCGACCTGACGGTCGTGGCGGTCGTCGACGAGGAGGAGAGGGTGCTCGGGATCGTCACGGTCGACGACGTGCTCGAGCTCGTCCTGCCCGAGCCCTGGCGGCGCCGCTTCGGGCTGCTCGGGAGCGACTGACGTGGAGCTCCGCCTCCGCCTGCCGCGCCTGCCGCGCGGCCGTCCCCGGCTGCGGCCGCGGAATCCGTTCGCGGTCAAGCTGATCGCGCTCCTCGCCTTCATCGGCCCGGGCATCGTCGCCGCGAACGCGGGCAACGATGCCGGCGGCATTGCGACCTATGCCTCCATCGGGGCGAAGTACAAGTACGACCTCCTCTGGATGATGGTGCTGTTGACCGTCAGCCTCGTCGTCGTCCAGGAGATGGCCGCGAGGATGGGTGCCGTCACCGGCAAAGGCCTTGCCGAGCTGATCCGGGAGCAATACGGGCCGCGCTGGTCGCTTTTCTCGACCTTGTCGGTGCTCCTGGCGAACCTCGGGATCTGCATCTCGGAGTTCGTCGGCATCGGTGCCGCGCTCGGGCTCGCGCACGTGCCCCCGCAGGCCTCGGTACCGATCGCCGCGGCGGTGGTCTGGCTCCTCGTCGTGCGCGGCTCGTACAAGCTCGCGGAGCGGGTCTTCGTCGCGATGACGATCCCGTTCTTCGCCTACCCGGTCGCGGCGATCCTCGCGCACCCGCGCTGGGGCTCGGTCGGTCGGGCGGTGGTCGAGCCGCGTATCCACCTCACGGGCGCGTACACCGTGCTGTTCATCGCGACCGTCGGGACGACGATCACCCCGTTCATGCAGCTCTATCTCCAGTCGGCCGTCGTCGAGCGCGGCATGGGGCCGGAGGACATCCCCGCCGAGCGCGCCGAGGTGGCGAGCTCGTCGCTGTTCGCGAACCTCGTCGCCGGCTTCATCATCATCGCGACCGGCGCGACGCTCTTCGTCCACGGCGACCACACGGTCTCGAGCGCCGCCGAGGCCGCGAAGGCGCTCGAGCCGTTCGCGGGGCGCTTCGCCGAGGCGCTCTTCGCCGTGGGGCTGCTCGGCGCGAGCCTGCTCGCCGCCGCCATCCTCCCGGTCACCGCGGCCTACGTGATCGCCGAGACGTTCGGGCTCGAGAAGGGAATCGCCCGCCGGCCGCGCGAGGCGCCCGTCTTCGTGGCGACGCTGACCGTGCTCGTGGTCGTCGGCGCCGCAGTCGCGATGGTGCCGGGTCTCCCCGTGATCAAGCTGCTTGTGCTCGTCCAGGTCGTGAACGGGGCACTGCTGCCGGTGACGCTCTTCTTCGTCTGGCGGCTCGCGCGCAACCAGGAGCTCATGGGCGACCACCGCAACGGACGCATCTTCGACGCCGTCGCCGCGCTGACGGTCCTTGCAACGGGCGGGCTCTCGCTCGTCCTCGTCGGACTGACGCTCGCCGGGAAGGCCTGAGCCTACGCGGGCTCGTCGCCGGCCGGCTCGTCCGCAGGCGTGCCCGCGTCGGCGGGCGGCATGACAGGCTCGGCGGGCTCCGCGGGCAGCGACGGAGGCTCGGGGGCAGTCGCGGGCTCCGGAGCTTCGCTCGCGGACGATCCCGATCCGCCGAACAACCGCTTCAACCAGTTGGTCATGCGCGCGATGCTACAAGACCGGCCCGCGGGGCGCAGTAGCCTCCCGGGATGAAGCAGCTCTGGGCGCCGTGGCGGCTCGAATACGTCCAGCACGCCGACGACGGGGACGATTGCGTCTTCTGCCGCGCCGCCGGGCTCCCCGAGGACGAGCCCGAGCTCGTGATCCAGCGCGGGGAGTGCGCGTTCGCCCTCCTCAACAAGTTCCCGTACGCGTCCGGCCACCTGATGGTCGCGCCGTACCGGCACGGATCGGCGTTCGACGACCTGGACGCCGCCGAGACGCTCGAGGTGCAACGGTTGGCCGTCGAAGCGGTCGAGGCGCTGCGGGCCGTCTTCGCACCGGAAGGATTCAACGTCGGCTGGAACGTCGGCCGCGTCGCTGGCGCGGGCATCGTCGACCACGGCCACGTCCATGTCGTCCCGCGCTGGAACGGCGACACGAACTTCATGCCGGTGCTCGCCGACGTCAAGGTCATCCCGGAGCACCTCCTCGAGACGCGCCGCAAGCTGGCGGCGGCCTGGCCTTCGCGCTAGCGGCGGCCGGTCGAACGGCCGGCGTCGAACGATGAGGAGTCGGGTAAGAGACGTCCGATGGTCGTAGACGTCGTCGCGACGCTCGTGATGCTCCTCATGTTCGGGGACGTCCTCCGCATGCTGTTCGTCGACACGGAGCCCCACCGCGACCCGGTCCGCCGGCGCGACTCCTAGCGCCGGCTCCTGCTCCGCGCCCGACCGGCGAGGTACGCCCCGAGCGTGCCGACGGCGACTGCCTCGGCGACGAGCGCGAGCACGATCGCGAGGCGGTAGCCGTGTTCCTCGAAGCCGAACAGCGGCTGATGCTCGCTGACGAACAGGAAGACGAACGACGTCCCCGCAAGCCCGATGCCGCCGAGCCCGAGCAACACGTGCAGCACCTGCGCTCGCGCCAGGGGCACGAGCAGCCCCAGCCCGATCACCGTCGCCCCGCCGAAATTGAGCAGGAAGAGCGGGCCGATGATCCGCACCGAGCTGTAACCCGAGACGTACTGCTGCAGGTGGACCGCGCCGACGACGAGCACAGCGATCGCACCGAGGATCCGCAGCGCCGCCGAGCGGCGGTCCCGGGACCTTTCGGGCTCGGACAGGACTGCCTCGTCGGGCAGCGGCCTCGCCGAACCGGTAGTTCGTTCACGAAGGAGGCTCATCGGGAGCCACCTCCCCACTCGCCCGAGTCGACGCTCGAGCCGTTCGCCCCCACCACGACCGTCTTCAGGGCACTCACAGCGAACCCCCTTTCGGCGTTGTGGTCTCCTCGTCTTACGCAGCGACGGGAGAAGCGGTTCGCTCGAGCGCGTCCCGGGGTTGAGCCGGCTAGGCGTCCGGGTCGTGCAAGGCCGCCGACTCGCGCGTCAGCGGCTCGTCGCTCGCGGCGAGCAGCCTCCGGGGACGGTAGGCGAGCGAGAGGGTCTCGGGCGGGACGGCAACGGCGTGGCTGTCGCCCCAATGCCGGATGATCGCCACTCCTCCGCTCATGTGCAGGAACGTCGCCCGGCGGCCGGCGTGCAGCACCGCCTGCTCGGGATACAACAACGCAGTCGAGTTCATGCCTACGAGCGGCCGCATGAGCTGCTCCTTTCGCCGCGTCGGTGAGGTCCGGCTTGTCATCCCCCGCAGATGGCAATCGCTAACCGCCGCGGGCAGGACGAAAGCCACCGCCGGGCGGCGATGGCATTCGATCCCGGCGGCTCGGAGGCCTGCCTACCTGGCTTCTGTCGGCGTGAGCTCGGGCTCCGCGACCGGCCAGCCGTACTCGGCCTCGGCCGCGAGCGGGCTCGTCGCGTCAGCCGGCTCGTACTGCTCGTATTCGCGCTCGACCTGTAGCTCGACCTGGAGCTCGTCTCTCGGGACGAGAAGCGGGTCGGCTTCCGGCATCCGGCTCGGCAGGCGAAGACCACTCTTGCTCGTCCGCGCGCGCTCCGCCGTGAAGGCCGCGCCGTAGCCGAGGCCGGCCAGGAGCAGGCAGACGATCGCCGCGCCCAGCCCCATCGTCATCCACGCCAGGCCGAATCCGAACCCGACCGCGCATCCGAAGTACCGCGTCCAGCTGTCCACCGTGCTACCTCCTCGGAGTAGAGCGTTGCCCGACGACGATTCGCGCCGGGACAGCGGACACCTGCAACGGTCGCTCAGGCCTGCAGCCTGCGGCGCCAGCGCTCCGGCACCTCGACGCTCCGTCCCGAGTCGTAGTCGTAGCCGACGAGCACGCTCTTCGCCTCGGCGACGAGCCGGTCGCCGGCGCGCAGCTCGAACTCGAACTCGAAGCTCTTCGTGCCGACCCGCGCCGGGCGCACGCCGATCGCCACGGTCTCGCCGAAGACGACCGGCGAGCGGAAGTCGATCTCCGTCCGGGCGAGGATCACGTCTCGCAGCGGCATCGGCTCGTCGGCTGCGTAGCGGCCGAACCACGCCAGGCGTGCCTGCTCGACGTAGACCGAGAAGACCGCGTTGTTGACGTGCCCGAATGCGTCGAGGTCGCTGAAGCGGACGACCTCGGAATGCACGAACGGGTAGCCCTCCACCGCGGCCGATGCTAGCGACGGCCCCGCAAGGGATACACGTCTCCCCGGAACCGTCGACGTTCTCGTGACGACGACGAAGCGGACGACGGGATTCGAACCCGCGACCCTTGGCTTGGGAAGCCAATGCTCTACCAGCTGAGCTACGTCCGCCGGATGGGGCGATTGTAGCCCGGCCATAATGGAACCCCAGACCGGAGAGAGAAGCGAGACAGGGAGATTTCGATGCCGAACATCGAGCTGCACGAGACCGCCGCAGCACTCGTCGCCGAGGGCAAGGGAATCCTCGCCGCCGACGAGAGCACCGGCACGATCAAGAAGCGCTTCGACTCGATCGACGTCGAGTCGACCGAGGAGAACCGCCGCGCCTACCGCAACCTCCTCTTCACGACGCCGGGCGCCGAGGAGTTCATCAGCGGCGTCATCCTCTACGACGAGACGATCCGCCAGAAGGCGGACGACGGGACGCCGTTCCCGGAGCTGCTCGCGTCGAAGGGGATCATCCCGGGCATCAAGGTCGACCTGGGCGCCAAGCCGCTCGCACTCGCGGAAGGCGAGACGGTCACGGAAGGGCTCGACGGGCTGCGCGAGCGGCTCGAGGAGTACCACGGCCTCGGCGCCCGCTTCGCGAAGTGGCGCGCGACGTACTCGATCGGCGACACGCTGCCGAGCGAGTACTGCATCTGGACGAACGCGCACGCGCTCGCCCGCTACGCGGCGCTCTGCCAGGAGGCCGGGATCGTGCCGATCGTCGAGCCCGAGGTGCTGCAGGACGGGACGCACTCGATCGCGCGCAGCGGCTTCGTCACCTCGCGCGTCCTCGCCGCGGTCTACACGGAGCTGTTCGACCAGCGCGTCGACGTCGAGGGCACGCTCCTCAAGCCGAACATGGTGCTCTCGGGCTACGAGGCGTCGGAGCGGGCCGGGGTCGAGGCGGTCGCGGAGGCGACCCTGCACACGCTGTCGAAGCACGTGCCGGCGGCTGTGCCGGGCATCGTCTTTCTCTCCGGCGGCCAATCGGACGAGGACGCGACGGCGCACCTCAACGCGATGAACGCGAGCGGGCCGCACCCATGGCAGCTGTCCTTCTCCTACGGCCGCGCGCTGCAGGCGCCGGCCTTGAAGGCCTGGGGCGGCAAGGCGGAGAACGTCGAGGCAGGCCAGCGCGCCTACTACCACCGAGCGAAGATGAACGCCGCAGCCCGCACCGGAACTTACGCACCCGAGATGGAGCAGGAGGCCGTCGCGGCGTAGCGGCTACTCGACCGGCCAGGGCAGCGCCACCGGGACGAACTCGCCCGGCCAATCCGCGTACGCCTCGTCCGGATTCGGCGTCTCCGCGGCGACCGAGGCGCCGTACTTCGCGGCGACCTTGCTGACCGGATAGCGGAGCTGCTCGGATTCGGGCCGGGCGCCGATCATGAGGATCGCGCACGGCCCGTTGCCCGCGCCGACGAAGATGTGGCGTGTCCCGGCCGGGCAGTGGAAGAAGTCCCACTGCCGTAACGGCCGCTCCTGCTCCTCCACGATCAGCGTGCACTCCCCCGAGAGCACGAGAAACGCCTCTCGGGCGTCTTCCGAGTGGTAGAGCGCGTTCGGCTCCCCTGGCCAGACGACATGCACGTTTACGCCGAAATCCTTGAACGGCCCTCCCCTGGGCTCGAGCGGGATGATGGCGCCGCCCTTCTCCTCGTTGCGCAGGGCGAGCGCGTCCCCCAGGTTCAGTACGAACCAGCCCTCCTCGGCCGGATTGCGGCCGTACGGCGTGTCCTCGAGCGTTGCCTCGTCCATCGGGACCCCCCTCCCCGCGTCTACGTGTACTCGAACCCCGTAAGCGCCGACAGCTTCGCGAGCGACTGCTGCGCGACGACCCGGCGGACCGTGCCCGAGCGCGAGCGCATCACGATCGAATCGGTGAGCGCACCGCCGGGCGTGTACTTGACGCCCTGCAGGAGCGAGCCCGTCGTCACGCCTGTCGCCGCGACGAAGACGTCCTCCCCCGAGACGAGGTCGTCGGTGCGGAGGACGCGTGCCGGATCGAGCCCGTCCTCGAGCAACCGCTGCCGCTCCTCGTCGTTGCGCGGCCAGAGCCGGCCCTGGATGCCGCCGCCGACGCACTTCAGCGCGGCCGCGGAGATCACGCCCTCGGGCGTGCCGCCGATCCCGTAGAGCATGTCGACGCCGGTTCCCGGCTGCGCCGCGGCGATCGCCGGGGCGACGTCGCCGTCGCGGATCAGACGTACGCGTGCGCCCGCTTCGCGCAGCTCCGCGATCAGCTCCTCGTGGCGCTCCCGCTCGAGCACGACGACATCGACCTCCCGCGGCGTCTTGCCGAGCGCCTCGGCGACGGCGCCGACGTTCTCGGCCGGGCTCCGCTCGATGTCGATCGCCTCGAGGGCGGCGGGGCCGACGGCGATCTTCTCCATGTAGAAGGCGGCTCCCGGGAAGAGCATCGTCCCGCGCTCGGCGACCGCGATCACGGCGATCGCGTTCGGCTGGCCGAGCGCGGTGAGCCGCGTGCCCTCGAGCGGATCGACCGCGACGTCGACCTCCGGCCCCTCGCCGTTCCCGACCTCCTCGCCGTTGTAGAGCATCGGCGCCTCGTCCTTCTCCCCCTCGCCGATCACGACGACCCCGCGCATCGAGACGCTGTCGAGGACGAACCGCATCGCGTCGACGGCGGCCCGGTCGGCCTCCTCCTTGTCGCCGCGGCCGATCCAGCGCGCGGCGGCCATCGCGCCCGCCTCGGTGACGCGGACGAGCTCCATCGCGATGTTGCGGTCAGGGGCGTGGCGAGCGCTCACGGCCGACGATCCTACGCCTAGTCGCCTCTCTGAATCGGATGCGAGATGAACCAGGCGGCGATGAGCAGAAACAGCAGGAGCGCGCCGGCGAGACACAACCCGAAGACCGCGGCGCCCTTGCGGGTGCGCAGGCTCGAGCCGGCGGCGAGCCCGACCATGCCGCCGATCGCGGCGACGAAGATCGCGTCGACCCAGAGACCGAGGGCGAGCTCGACGAGCGCCAGCACTCCCGAGGGCCCCACGATCAGGCCCGATTTCACGCTGTAGCTGCGGAGGCGCTGGCGGCGCGTGAGGAGCAGGCCGTCCACGCCTCGAAGTGTTACATCCGCTCGGGCGCGTCGACGCCGACGAGGCCGAGACAGCGGGCGATGACCGCCTGCGTCGCGCGGCAGATCCCGAGCCGGAACGCCTCCTGCTCGCTCTCGAGGACGCGGTGCTCGTGGTAGAAGCGGTGGAAGTCGTCGGCGACGCGGATCGCGTAGGCGGGGATCCCCTGCGGGCCGCGCTTCGCGAGCGCGTCGGCGGCGACCGAGGGAAGCTCGGCGAGGCGCTTGACGAGCTCCCGCTCCTCCGACGCGAGCGGGCCGGCAAGTAACAAGTTGTCACTAGCGTTGTCAGGAGCGTTGCGGAGGATCCCGGCGATCCGGGCATGGGCGTACTGGACGTAGTAGACGGGGTTCTTCTGCGAACGCTCGGCGGCGAGGTCGACGTCGAGCTCGATCGTCTGGTCGGGGCCGCGGTTCACGAGGTACCAGCGCGCCGCGTCGACGCCGATCTCGTCCATGAAGTCGTCGAGAAAGACGACGTCCCCGCGACGGCGTGAGAGCCGCGTCTGCTCGCCGCCCTTCGTCAGGTTGACCATCTGGTAGAGCAGCACCTCGACCCGCTCGGGGTCGTAGCCGAGCATTCGCGCGACGGCCGCGTACCAGTTGCGGGTGCCGTGATGGTCGGCGCCGAGGACGTAGATCGCGCGGTCGAAGCCGCGCTCGAGCTTGTCGACGAGGTAGGCGACGTCCGCGGCGCGGTAGGTCGGCGAGCGATCGCCCGAGCGGAGCAGGACGCGATCCTCGTCGTCGCCGTGCGCGGACGAGCGCGCCCAGAGAGCGCCGTCCTGCTCGTAGGTGTCGAGCCGGGGCAGGAGCTCGGGCAGCCGCAGCTCGAGCTCGCTCTGCCGGCGGAAGCTGTCGAACTCGATCCTGAACCGCTCGAGCGACGTCTCGATCTCCTTCAGCATCAGCGGCACCGGATCGCCCTTGAGGGCGGCGAGCTCCTCGACGTACGCGCCGCGGTAGCCGTCCTCAGGCGGCTCCTCACCCCGCCTGGCCGCTTCGACCGACGCCCGGAAGCGGTCCATCTGGCCGCCCGAGTCGTTGTAGTAGTACTCGCGCTCGACCGGCTGGCCGGCAAACTCGAACAGGCGCGCGACGGCGTCGCCGTAGGCCCCGTTGCGGCCGTGCGCCACGTGCAGCGGCCCCGTCGGGTTGGCGGAGACCATCTCCACCTGCACCCGCTCGCGGTCACCGCCCTCCCCTCCACCGAAGGCGTCGCCGGCCTCGAGCATCGCGCTGAGCGCGGACGAGAACCACTCGTCGCGGAGGAAGAGGTTGACGAAGCCCGGGCCGGCCACGTCGGCGCGCTCGACGGATTCGAGCCCCGCCGCCGCCTCCGCGATCTCGGCCGCGATCTCGCGCGGGGCCCGGCGTCGTGCCCCCGCCAGTCGCAACGCGACGTTGGTCGCGTAGTCGCCGTGCTCCGGCTCCCCCGGGCGCTCGAGCTCGACCTCGGCGCCCGCGGCGGAGGCGAGCTCGGCCGCGAGCCTGCTGACGGGGTCAGCCGGCAACGGGCTCGCGCGGGGTGAAGAGGTCTTCGAGCGCCCGGATCTCGTCCGGCGACCCGACGCCGATCAGAACGTCGCCGGCCTCGATCGGCGTGTCCGGCTCCGGCGTCGTGTCGAAGCTCCCGTCCCGCTTCCGCAGCGCGATCACGATCGCGCCCGTCTCGTGCCGGATGCGGAGCTCGCGGATCGTCCGCCCGGCCGCCGCGCACGTCCCGCGCACCTCGATCTCGGCGAGCTGAAGGTCGGGCCCGGCCGCGGTCGTCACCGCATCGAGAAACGCGGTCACCTGTGGCTTGAGCACGAGGTTCGCCATCACGCGGCCCGCGGCCGTGTACGGCAGGACGACGCGGTCCGCGCCCGCGAGGGTGAGCTTCCGCTCGGCATCCACGCCGGAGCCGCGCGCCACGATCGTCAGGTCCGGATTGGCCGAGCGCGCCGAGAGGACGACGTAGAGGTTGTCGGCGTCGGAGTCGGAGGCGGCCACGAGCCCGCGCGCGCGTTCGAGCCCGGCGCGCCGCAGGTTCTCGTCGCTCGTCGCGTCGCCTTCGACCATCAGCACGCCGTCCTCCTTCGCCGCCGCGATCGCGTCCTCGTGGAAGTCGAGCACGACGTATTGCACGTCCGCCGCCCGAAACTCCTCGGCGACGCGTCTGCCGACGCGGCCGTAGCCGCAGATGACGAAGTGGTCGTGCAGGTGCTCGATCGTCCGCTCCCTCCGGCGTTCGGCCAGCGCCCCCGTGATCACCCCGCCGGCCACGGCCTCGACGATAACCGCACCCGCGTAGCCGATGATCGTGAGGCCGACCCCGACGAGCACGAGCGAGACGATGCGCGGGCCGTCGCCGGCGGGCACGGTGTCCAGGCCGGTCAGCGTGACCGTGACGACGGCGCGATAGAACGACTGGAACCACGATTCGTGCAGCGTCTCGCGGAAGCCGATCGTGCCGCCTACGAGCGTCGCCGCGATCGCGGCGAGCACCCGTTCGATCTGGTGCAGGCGAACCTTGGCGGGCACGGGCCTAGTATGTGGCCATGGAAGAGGACGGGCTCGACCTACCCGAGCCGGAACCGGGCGAGCGGCGGCTCAACATCCAGATGCCCGCCGAGCTGGTGGCGGGCACGTACGCGAACTTCGCGAACGTCAGCTTCTCGCCGTACGAGTTCACGCTGACCTTCGCCCGGATCGAGCACGAGGTCGAGGAAGGAGACGTGCCGGGCGCGGTCGTCTCGCGGGTGAACGCCTCGCCCCGCTTCATCCCCGAGCTGATCGACGCGCTGCAGGACTCGTGGTCGAAGTACGTGACGCGCGAGGGGATCCGGAACCTGCCCGAAGCGCCCGGCCGCACGGACGACACCTCCGAGAGCTGACGCTTTCCCTCGTCCCGTCGTACGCGGTCCTCTGCGCGGCGCAGGCGGCGACGGCGGCGGCGACCTCGCGGCGGGCTCGGGCACGCGGCAAGAGCTGGCTCTGGCTCGGCGTGCCGGCGGGGCTGCTCGCGGCCGGCGTCCTGATCATCAACGTCGTGCCACAGGGGGCGCACGCCCTCGCGCTGCTCGCGACATTCGGGACTCCGGTGCTCGCGGCCGCGGGAGGGCTCTTCCGCGGCAGCCGGTACTGGTGGCTGTGGCCTCCCGCGGCGGCCGGCTTGTGGCTCGTCGCCTGGCTCGAGACCGGGCTCGTGCGGGACGCGGCGGGCGACGTGCTGATCGCGGCCGCCTGCCTCGCGACCGCCTCCGCGATCGCGGCCGTCGCGCCCGCCTCGTCGATCCGCCTCGGCCTCATCGGCCTGGCCGCCCTCGACGTCGTCCTCGTCTGGGGGACGAGCAGCGTGCCGCAGGCCTCGAACACGCTCGCGCACGCCCCTGTCCCCCACGCCGCGGGCATGTCCCTGCCGATGCTGCAGCAAGTCGCCTTCGGATCGGCCTTCATGGGCTGGCTCGACCTCCTCGCTCCCGCGCTGCTCGGCGTCGTCGTGGCCGGACGGCCGAAGCTCGCGGCGGCCGTGCTCGTCGGCATCGCGGCGTACTTCTGGGGCTACCTCCTCTTCACGAACACGACGAGCGAGGTCGCCGCAACGGTGCCCGTCCTGGCCGGGCTAGCGTTCGCGTCCGCTCATGCGCGTCGCGGTCGTCTCCGACATCCACTCGAACCTGCACGCGCTGGACGCGGTCCTCGCCGCGATCGACGAGGAGACGCCTGACGAGCTCTGGTGCCTCGGCGATCTCGTCGGCTACGGACCGAGGCCGAACGAGTGCTGCGCAGCGATCGCCGAACGAGCCGACGTCTGCCTCGCCGGCAACCACGACCTCGCCGTGCAGGGGACGATCGACCTCGAGGAGTTCCACGGCGATGCCGGGCTGGCGGCGACCTGGACGCGCGAGGTGCTCGAGCCCGAGTGGCGCGAGCTCCTCGACCGCCTGAAGCCGGAGGGAGCGGCGCACGGCGTCGCGCTCTATCACGGCTCCGCCCGCGATCCGATCTGGGAGTACGTCCTCGGCGACGAGGCCGCCCTGGCGACGCTCGAGCTCGCGGGCTCGCCTCTGGTGCTCGTCGGACACAGCCACGTCGCGCTGCGCGTGGTGCAGTCGGGGGGAGATGACCTCAGCGGCGGCGTCGCGCCGGCCGGGACGGAGCTCGAGCTCGCCGGCACGAGGGCGGTCCTCAATCCGGGGTCCGTCGGCCAGCCCCGAGACGGAGACCCGCGCGCCGCGTTCCTGCTGCTCGACCTCGACGCGCAGCACGCGAGCTTCCGCCGCGTCGAGTACGACGTGAAGCGGACGCAGAGCGAGATGCGGGAGGCAGGCCTGCCGGAGCTCCTCGCAGCCCGGCTCGAGCTGGGGCTCTAGGCGGCCGGCAGAGCCGGCGGAGCGAGCACGGGGACGGCCGCCACTGCGGGCACGGGAGCCGCGGCCGGCGGCGCCTCGCGCTCCTCGAAGACCTCGATCCCCTCGCGCGCGAGCGCCAGCTGGACGTCCTCGCGGGCCTTCCAGATCCGCCACTTGACGGTGGCGAGGGTCACCTCGAGCGATTCGGCGATCTCGCCGTACGAGAGGCCGACCACGTCGCGGAGCAGGAGCGCCATCTTCAGGTCGACGCTGAGGTGCTCGACCGCACGCCAGACGGCGTCGATCGCCTCGAGGCGCTCGAACGGCGCGTCGACGACCTCGAGCGGCGGGATGTCGTCGAGGTCGACCACCGCCCGCGGCCGGCGCTCGGTCGCGCGCAACTCGTCGAGGACGCGGTTCTTCGTCACCTGGAACAGCCACGTCGTGAACTTCGAGCGGAGCGAGAACCGCGGCAGTCCCTGGAACACGCGCAGGAAGACCTCCTGCGTCAGGTCCTCGGCCAGCGAGCGGTCGCCGACCATCCGCAGCACGTAGTTGTAGACCGGAATCTGGTAAGCGCGGACGATGATCGAGAAGGCTCGTTCATCGCCCCGCTGCGCCTTCCGCAGTACGCCGTGATCAGGCTGGGGCAGCGACAAGGTGCCGCAGTATAGACCGATTTTTCACCGGATTTGTACGAGATTTTCACCGTGCATCTCGGACGGGGCCTCGAGCCCCAGGAGCGCGAGGATGGTCGGGGCCACGTCGGCGAGCTCGCCGTCCCGCAAAACCGCTCCCCGAGCCGTCAAGAGCACCGGCACAGGGTTCGTCGTGTGGGCCGTGTGAGGGCTCACGCCGTCATCCTGGAGGAGGGTCTCGGCGTTCCCGTGGTCCGCGATCACGAGCGCGACACCGCCCGCGCGGTCGACCGCATCGACCACGCGGCCGAGGCACTCGTCGGTCGTCTCGACCGCCTGCACGACCGCCGGGATCACGCCGGTGTGGCCGACCATGTCCGGGTTCGCGAAGTTCACGACGACGAAGCCCGGGCGGTCGTCCTCGATCGCCCGTACGACCCGATCGGCGACCTCGCGGGCAGACATCTCCGGCTTGTGGTCGTAGCTCGGCACGTCGCGGGGCGAGTCGACGAGAATCCTGTCCTCGCGCGCGAACGGCTCCTCGCGGCCGCCGTCGAGGAAGTACGTGACGTGCGCGTACTTCTCGGTCTCGGCCGCATGGAGCTGATCGACGCCGTGGGCCGACAGCACCTCGGCCAGGACGTTGTCGACCTCCTGCTCGGGGAAGGCGACCGGGAAGTCGAAGTCTTCGCGGTAGCGCGTCATCGTCGTCAGGTCGACGCCGAGCTCGCCGAGCTTCTCCGACAGCTGCCGGGTGCGGTCGGGCCGGAAGTTGAAGAAGATCGCGGTGTCGCGCTCGGGATCGAGACGCGGCCGCCCGTCGATCACGACGGGCTCGATGAACTCGTCGGTGACTCCGCGGGCGTAGCTCGCTCGCACGGCCGCGATCGGGTCCTCGGCGTGTCCCCCCTCGCCGGTCACGATCGCGCGCAGCGCGCGCTCGGTCCGTTCCCAGCGCTTGTCGCGGTCCATCGCGTAGTACCGGCCGGCGACCGTCGCGATGCGCCCGACCGGGAGCTCCGCGAGGTCGTGGACGGCCGAGTGCGGCGAGACGTCGCGTCCGTCGGTGAAGGCGTGGATCCACGTCTTCTCCGGGGCGAAGCGCAACAGCGCCCGGAGGTGGTCGATGTGCGAGTGGACGCCTCCGTACGACACGAGACCGAGCAGGTGGACGTGCTCGCCGCGCTCGAAGGCGCCGCGCAGGGCTTCGTTCTCGAGGAGCTCGCCGGTCTCGATCGCCCTGTTCACGCGCACGAGGTCCTGGAGGAGGATGCGGCCCGAGCCGATCGTGAGATGGCCGACCTCCGAGTTGCCCATCTGGCCGTCCGGCAGGCCGACCGCCTCACCCGAGGCGGCGAGCTGCGCGTGCGGAAACTCGCGTTGGAGCCGGTCGAAGACCGGTGTCTCCGCGAGCTCGACGGCGTTCCCCGGGCCGGCGGGTGCGATCCCCCAGCCGTCGAGGATGACGAGCGCTACGAGGGGATACGCGCCGCCGTCTTGCATATCGCCCTGAACGACACGACATCGAGGGAGGCGCCGCCGACGAGCGCGCCGTCGACATCCGGTTGCGCGAGGAGCGCGCCGGCGTTGTCCGCCTTCACCGAGCCGCCGTACAGCACCGGCGCGTCGAGCTGCGACTTGATGAACGCGTGCGCGTCCTGCGCCGTCTCCGGCGTGGCGGTGAGGCCGGTGCCGATCGCCCACACCGGCTCGTACGCGAGGACGAGCTCGGGGTGCGGCTCGAGCATCGCGAGCTGGCGGCGGAGGACGTCCTCCGTCTCGTCGCGCTCGCGCTCGTGCAGCGTCTCGCCGACGCAGGCGATCACCCGCAGCCCCGCCTCGAGCGCAGCTCGCGCGCGGCGCGCGACGGTCTCGTCCGTCTCGCCGAAGTACTGCCGCCGCTCGGAGTGGCCGACGAGCGCGCCGGCGACGCCGAGCTCGAGCAGCAGCGGGGCCGAGATCTCTCCCGTGTAGGCGCCCTCCGGCTCCCAGTGGACGTTCTGGGCGTACGTCGTCAGGCCGGCGTCGACGCAGTCGCGCAGGCGGGTGAACGGCGGGCAGACCACGGCATCGAGCCCTGTGAGCGCGGCGGGATCCGGGCCGCGGAACATCTTCCAGTTGCCGACGATCAGCACCCGTGGATCCTATGTGGAAGGAATCGCGGCCACGCCGGGCAGCTCCTTGCCCTCGAGCAGCTCGAGGCTCGCGCCGCCGCCGGTCGAGGCCCACGACACCCGGTCGGCGAGGCCGAGCCCGTTGAGCGCACGGACGGAGTCCGCTCCGCCGACGACCGAGAACGCGTCCCGGTTCGCGGCGACGGCCTCGGCGACGGCCTTCGTCCCCTCCGCGAAGCGCGGCCATTCGAAGACCCCCATCGGGCCGTTCCAGAAGATGGTGCGAGCCGCGGCGAGCCGCTCGGCGAAGCGCTCGCGGGTCTCGGGGCCGATGTCGAGGCCGAGCCAGCCGCTCGGGAGCTCGTCGTAGCGGCAGACGCGCGACTCCGCGTCGGCTGCGAACACGGCGGCGGCGACCACGTCGACCGGCAGCTCGACGTCGAAGGCGAGCGGGTTCTCGCCGCGCAGCTCCTCGGCCATCTTGCCGCCGATGAGCACGCCGTCGGCCCGGCCGCCGAGGTTGCGGAGGACGCCGAGCTTGTCCTCGACCTTCGCCCCTCCCGAGACGAGCACGAACGGCCGCTCGACGTCGCCGAGCAGGCGGCCGAGATGCTCGAGCTCGTCGAGCAACAGCAGGCCGGCGTAGGCCGGCAGCAGATGCGCGACGGCCTCGGTCGAGGAGTGCGCGCGGTGGGCCGAGCCGAACGCGTCGTCGACGTAGAGGTCGCAGCCGTCCGCGAGCTCGCGCGCGAAACCCTCGTCGTTCTTCGCCTCCCCGGGAGCGAACCGCGTGTTCTCGAGCACATGGACGCGCTCGTCCGGTAGGAGCTCGCGGAGTCGCGCGGCCACCGGTGCCATCGCGTACTTCGCGCGGTCCTCGTCGGTCTTCGGCCGGCCCAGGTGCGAGCAGACGCGCAGCTCCGCCGCGCCCCGCTCGAGCAGCAGCCGGAGAGTCGGCAGCGACGCGCGGATGCGCGTGTCGTCGGCGACCCGGCCGTCCTCGAGCGGGACATTGAGGTCGGCCCGGACGAGAACCGTCTTACCCGCGACCGGCGCGTCGCGGACCGTCCGCGGAAGCCGCACTAGGCAGCGACGGCGCTCGGCAGCGTCTGGCCGATCTTCTCCACGAGATCGACGAGGCGGCAGCTGTAGCCCCACTCGTTGTCGTACCAGGAGAAGACCTTGACGAGTGGCCCGTTCGCCATCGTCAGGTCGCTGTCGAAGATCGACGAGTACGACGAGTGGACGATGTCGCTCGAGACGATCGGCTCGTCCGTATAGCGGAGGATCCCCTCGAGCTCGCCCGTGTCGGCGTGCGACCGGAAGAGCTCGTTGACCTCCTCGGCCGTCGGCTCGGAGCCGACCTGGACGACGAGGTCGACGATCGAGCCGATCGGGACCGGCGCTCGCATCGACATGCCGTCGACCTTGCCCTTGAGGTCCGGTAGCACGAGCCCGATCGCGCGGGCGGCCCCGGTGGAGGTCGGGATGAGGTTGATCGCGGCAGCGCGGGCACGGCGCAGATCCTTGTGCGGGAGGTCGAGCGTCTGCTGGTCGTTCGTGTACGCGTGGATCGTCGTCATGAAGCCGCGCTCGACTCCGTAGGCCTCGTGCAAGACCTTCGCCACGGGTGCGACGCAGTTCGTCGTGCAGGAGGCGTTCGAGACGATGTGGTGCTGCTCGGGGTCGTACTCGCGGTCGTTGACTCCGAGCACGATCGTGATGTCCGGGTCCGTCGCCGGGGCGGAGATGACGACCTTCTTCGCGCCGGCCTGAAGGTGCTTCTCGGCGGCCGCCCGCTCGGTGAACAGGCCGGTCGACTCGATCGCGACGTCGACGCCGAGGTCCGCCCACGGGAGGTTCGCCGGATCCCTCTCGGAGAGGAACCTGATCTCGTGGCCGTCGACGGTGATGGAGTCGTCGCTCGCCTCGACCCGCCGGTCGAGCGGCCCGAGCACCGAGTCGTGCTTGAGCAGGTGCGCCATCGTCTTCGTGTCGCCGATGTCGTTCGCCGCCACGATCTCGAAGTCGCCCCCGTGCTCGAGCTGTGCGCGCAGGAAGTTCCTGCCGATCCGGCCGAGCCCGTTGATCCCCACTCTCGTCTTCGCCATCGTCGAACCCTCCCGTCGTCAGCTCTCCGACCGAGTCTAGTAACGGCGCGGCTGGCTGGCGGGCGGACCGGGAAGCTCCGAGGACGACCCTCCCGGTCCCTCACCCGCTCGAGACCTGACGGCAGACGGGGTCTGAATCCACCGCCGGACGAGCAGGAACCCGCCGCAGCGAGTATGACTCGTGCGTTGTTGCCGCGCCAGGCGACTTGCAACGGATCACGACGTACCTCAGCGGCCGGAAAGTTCCTGCAAACGGCGGAGTCGTCGATAGGCAGCCGCCTTCGACATACCGGGTTTGCAGCGGCGCGCGAGCTCGGCGGTCGACGCCGTCGGGTGGCGGAGGCGGAGGAGGGCGACCTCGCGCAGGTCGTCGGGAAGCGCGTCGAGGTCGAGCCGGTGGAGTGCCTCGAGCTGCGCGTGCGCGGCGCGGCCGGTGCGGACGAGGTTCGCGTGGTCGGCGTTCGCAAGCCGGTTCGCGTCCGCTCTCGCCGCGGCGAGCACCGCCTGCTCCTCGAGCGCGAGGACGAGGTCGACGGCGCCCGCGGCGACGAGGACGTCGGCGATGGCCTCGGTTCCCTTCGCGTAGGCGGTTGCATGGGAGCTGCGCTCCTGGACGTGCAGCTCGCCGCCGAGACGGTCCACGAGCGCGGCGAGAAAGCGCGCGCCGTCGACCTCCGCCGTCCGGATCTCGAGGTGCGGACTTCTCGGCCCGCTCAGCGTCCCCGAGCCCAGCAGCGTTCCACGCAGGTAGGCCGCAGCACAGCAGCGGCGCGCGACGACGCGACCGGGCGGGCGGCGAAGGGGCCGGTGGGCGCGATCGAGCACGCCGGCCTGGTTGAGCGTCGTGTATGCGTCCTCCGAGCCCTCCACGTGGAGCTGATAGCGGGTCGTCTTGTCGAACGCTCGGCGTGGATACGTCCGGAGCTCCGATCTCGCCCCGCAGGCTCGCAGGAGGGTGAACGCCCGGCGGGCGACCGTGGAGCTGGCGACGTCGAGGTGGACGTCGACGCTCCCGCGGCCCCGGAGATGCGCACGGCCGGCGACGTGAAAGAGACCCGAGAGCTCTGCGAGCCGGTCACACTCGCTCGCCGGCGCGATGGCGGCCAGCTCGTCGCGCAGATCGTCAGAGAGCGTCGGCATAACCTTCGAGAGCGAGGAGGCGGCGTTTGTACCCGGTGCCGTACGTGCCGTACGGGCCGAGGCCGTTGGCGGAGACGACGCGGTGGCACGGGACGAAGATCGAGAGGTGGCTGCGCCCGCAGAAGCTCCCGGCCGCGCGGGCCGCGCCCGGCGCGCCGGCGAGCGCGGCGAGCTCGCCGTACGTGACGACCTCGCCGCGGGGGATCGTCCGCAGCGCGCTCGCGCAGCGCGTGAGGAACGGCGTCTCGTAGTCCAGATCGACCGGCACGTCCTCGAGCGGGACGCGCTCGCCGGCGAAGTACGCGCGCAGCAGTTGCACGACTTCCGTGACGAAGGCTCGACTGTCCGTTGTCGCATCTCGTGATACGCCACGCCCTAGCCCCGGGCGGGTGGGGGTTTGGGATGGGTCCATGGCACCGCCCGCCCCATCCGACCCCGGCGGGTTGGAACGTGGCCAGGGCAGGTCGTGCCACACGACGCGCTCGTCGGCGACGACGAGCTCACCGACTCCCCAGCCCTCGACCTCGTAGGCGACCTGCGTCACCGGCACCACCCCGAATCCTAGAATCGCCGGCGTGAGCACCCACGGCATCTTCCGCGTCCCGGAGCCCCACAACGAGCCGGTGCTCGGCTACGAGCCGGGCAGCCTCGAGCGCGAGGAGCTCCGGCGGCACCTCGACGACCTCTCCGCTCGGCGCCTCGACATCCCGCTCGTGATCGGCGGCGAGGACGTCCGGACCGGCGACACGTTCGAGGCGGTCATGCCCCACCGACGCAGCCACGTCCTCGCCGACGTGCACAAGGGCGGCGCCGCCGAGGTCGAGCGCGCGATCGCCGCCGCGGCCGAGGCCTGGGAGGACTGGTCGCGTACTCCCTGGGAGGACCGCGCCGCCGTCTTCCTCCGCGCCGCGGAGCTCCTCGCCGGGCCCTGGCGGCAGACGCTCAACGCGGCCACGATGCTCGGCCAGTCGAAGACCGCGCACCAGGCCGAGATCGACGCCGCGTGCGAGCTCATCGACTTCTGGCGCTTCAACGTCCGGTACATGACCCGGATCTACGAGGAACAGCCGATCTCCTCGCCGGGTGTGTGGAACCGGCTCGAGTACCGCCCCCTCGAGGGCTTCGTATTCGCCGTGACGCCGTTCAACTTCACCTCGATCGCCGGCAACCTCCCCACCTCCGCCGCGCTGATGGGCAACACCGTCGTCTGGA
This sequence comes from Gaiellaceae bacterium, assembly GCA_035279325.1. GTDB lineage: Bacteria > Actinomycetota > Thermoleophilia > Gaiellales > Gaiellaceae > Palsa-739. The sequence continues at coordinate 12,604 of DATEHY010000085.1, read as the reverse complement.
AGCCCGCCTCGACCGCGGCCCTCAGCGCGCACTTCCTGATGGAGCTCTTCGAGGAGGCCGGGCTGCCGCCCGGCGTGATCAACCTCGTCTACGGGTCTGGCGCGGACGTCGGCGACCCCGCGCTCGCGAGCGAGCACCTGGCGGGCATTCACTTCACCGGCTCGACGCCGGTCTTCCAGTGGATGTGGAAGACGGTCGGCAACAACATCGCGCGCTACCGCAACTACCCGCGCGTCGTCGGCGAGACGGGCGGCAAGGACTTCATCGTCGCCCACCCGAGTGCCGATGCCGACGCCCTCGCGACGGCCATTCTCCGCGGCTCCTTCGAGTACCAGGGCCAGAAGTGCTCCGCGGCGTCCCGCGTGTTCGCGCCCGCGAGCCTCTGGCCACAGGTGCGCGAACGCGTCGCCGACGAGATCGGCTCGATGAAGATGGGCGACGTCGCCGACTTCTCGAACTTCGTGGGAGCCGTGATCGACGCGAGCTCGTTCGCGACGCAAAAGGAAGCAATCGACGAGGCGAAGTCCTCTGGAGGCAAAGCCGAGGTGATCGCGGGCGGCAACTACGACGACAGTGACGGCTGGTTCGTCCAGCCGACGGTGATCGAGACCTCCGACCCCGCTTTCCGAACGATGCGGGAGGAGCTCTTCGGCCCCGTCGTGACCGCCTTCGTCTACGACGACTCGCGCTACGACGACACGCTCGACCTCGTCGACAGCGGGACGAGCTACGGGCTGACCGGCGCCGTCTTCGCGCGGGACCTCGACGCGATCGAGAAGACGCGGGACCGGCTCCGTTACGCAGCCGGCAACTTCTACGTCAACGACAAGCCGACCGGAGCGGTGGTCGGCCAGCAGCCGTTCGGCGGTGCGCGTGCCTCGGGCACGAACGACAAGGCCGGCTCGATGTGGAACCTGATCCGCTGGGTAAGCCCCCGCGCGATCAAGGAGACCTTCGTGCCGCCGCGCGACTACCGCTACCCGTTCCTTGATTCCGAGGCCGCCGGCCGGTAGCGCGCGAGCCTCGGCAGCGCGAGGATCGCCGCCGCGCACGCGAGCGCGGGCACGGCGAGCACGAATCCGGCGGCACGCACGCCGAACGCTCCGGCGACCGCACCGTCGAGGAGGCTCGCGGCCGGCCGGAAGCCGAGGAACGCGACGCTCCACAGCGCCATGATCCGGCCGCGCTGCTGCTCCTCGACCGCGAGCTGAAGACGGCTCGTCGCGGACGTGTTCGAGGCGAGGTAACCGAAGCCGGCGATTGCGAGCAGCACGAAGCCGAGCGGCAGCCAGCGCGAGAGCGAGAAGGCGATCATCCCGCCGCCGAGCAGCAACAGCGTGAAGACCATCCGCCGGCGCGAGCCGGCGACCCGGCCCGCCAACACGAAGGCGGCGAGGACAGCTCCGGCGCCGAACGCTCCGATCACGAAGCCCGCCGCGCTGTCGGCCCGGCCGAAGGCACGGGCGAACGCCGGGGCCTCGGTGTTCACCGGGTCGGAGGCGAAGCCGACCGCCGTCACGATGAGCAGGAACGCGAGCAGCTCCGGCTGCCGGCGGACGAGGCGGAGGCTCTCGCGCAAGCGCGTCTCCGCCCGCGACGCGTGGATCCGCTCGTTCGACCGGACGACGAGCACACCGAGCACGAGCAGCAGATAGGACGCCGAGTTGATCGCGAACGAGGCCGGGATCCCGAGTGCCCGCACCGAGACGGTCGCGAGCACCGGGCCGATCGCGCGCGCGAGGTTGAACGTCATCGAGTTCAACGCGACCGCCGAGGCGAGCTGCCGCCGCGGCACGAGGTTCCCGATCAGCGCCATCGAGGCGGGAGCGCTGAAGGCGCTCATCGTGCCGAGCCCGAGCGCGAAGACGATCACGACCCAGACGTGGGCGAGGCCGGCCCACGCCAGAGCCGCGAGCGAGCCGGAGAGCGCCACCGAGACGAGCTGCGTCGCGAGCAGCAGACGTCGCCGGTCGAAGCGGTCGGCGGCGCTGCCCGCCCACGGCGCGAGCAGGAGCACCGGGACGAAGTTGCCGAAGTTGAGGACCCCGAGCCAGAACGCCGAGTGGTGCGTCAGCCGGTAGACGAGGAGCGCCGCGGCGAGATTCTGGAACCACGTCCCGCTCGCCGAGGCCGCGTTCCCGACGAAGTACGGGCCGAAGTTCCGAGCGCCGATCAGCCGCAGGGCGGCGGTCGGCCCGGACGCGGCCACCTGCTAGGCCCGCCCGGCCCCGCCGCCGGCCTTGTGCAGCTGCGCGTAGACGCTCCGTGCGACCTTGGCCGGTACTCCGGGAACGCCCTCGAGCTCCTCCGGCGTCGCGGCGAGCATCGCGTCGACCGAGCCGAAGTGGTTGAGCAGCGCGCGGCGCCTCGCCGGCCCGACGCCCTCCAGCTCGTCGAACAGCGACGAGAAGCCGCGCGACTCGCGGCGTTGCCGGTGGAAGCCGACGGCGAACCGATGAGCCTCGTCGCGGATCCGCTGCAGGAGCTGGAGCCCCGGGTCGTGCCGCGAGAGGACGACCGGTTTCGCGCGGCCGGGCACGAACACCTCCTCCTCCCGCTTCGCGAGCGCGATCGCCGCGACGCGTGGCAGGTCGAACGCCTGCATCGCCGCGAGCGCGGCGGCGAGCTGGCCCTTGCCGCCGTCGACGACGACGAGGTTCGGGGTCGCCGCGAACGACTCGTCGTACTCGTCGGCAGCAGGCCCTGCCGCGAGTCGCGCGAAGCGGCGCGAGACCATCTCCCCCATCGCTGCGAAGTCGTCCATCCCCTCCTGGCCGCGGATCGCGAACTTGCGGTAGTGCGCCTTCTTCGGGAGGCCGTCCTGGAAGGCGACCATCGAGCCGACGTTGTCCTGGCCCATCGCGGTCGAGATGTCGAAGCACTCGATGCGCAGCGGCAGCGCCTCGAGGTTCAGCGTCTCACGCAGCTGCTCGAGCGCCTCGACGCGCCGCAGGCGGCGCTGCTCGCCCTGCGCGAGGTCGCTCGTCAGCACGTGGAGGGCGTTCTCGTCCGCGAGCCGCTGCAGGCGGCGCTTCTCGCCGCGCTCGGCTGTGCGGATCTCTACGCGCGCGCCGCGCCGCTCGGAGAGGAGCTCGGCCAGCGCCGACAGGTCTCCCGCGTCGTGCGGGACGACGATCTGCGGCGGCAGGCTCGGCGCGCTCCCGTAGTACTCGAGGCCGAACGACTCGAGGATCGTCGTCACGTCCTGCCCGCCGACGTTCTCGAGGTGGAAGGAGTGCCGGTCGACCATCTTGCCGCCGCGCAGCGGGAAGATCTGGACGACGGCGCGGTCCCCTTCGGCCGCGAAGCCGACCACGTCGACCGTCCCCACCGACTGCCGCTCGACGGCCTGCCGCTCGACGAGGTGCTGCACGGCGAAGAGCCGGTTGCGGTACCGAGCCGCGTCCTCGAAGCGCTCCTCCGCCGCCGCCTCCTGCATTCGGCGCTCGAGCTCGCGCTGGATCGGCTTGACGTCGCCCGAGAGGAACTCGATCACCCCGTCGACGATGCCGCGATAGTCCCCCCGGGACACGTAGCCGACGCACGGTGCCAGGCAGCGGTCGATGTGGTAGTCGAGGCACGGGATCCCGCTGTGTCGGCCCGGCTTGGGCCCTTCGCACGGCCGGTAGCGGAAGACGCGGTTGAGCACGTCGAGTGTCTCGCGCACCTTCTTCGCGTTCGCGTACGGCCCGAAGTACCAGACGCCCGGCCGGTGCCGCTCGCGTGTGAACATCACGCGCGGGTACTCGTCCTCGACCGTGACGGCGATGTACGGGAAGGACTTGTCGTCGCGGAGCCGGACGTTGAACGGTGGCCGGTGACGCTTGACGAGGTTCTGCTCGAGGTGAAGCGCCTCGACCTCGCTGCCGGTCACGATCACCTCGACGTCGGCGACCCGCCCGGGCAGGCTGCGGATCTGGGCGCGGCCGTCAGTCGTCTTCTGGAAGTACGAGCGCACGCGCGGCCGCAGCGACTTCGCCTTGCCGACGTAGAGGACGTCGCCGTCCGCGTCGCGGAAGAGGTAGACGCCCGGTCTCGCGGGGAGCGATTTGAGCTGGTTTTCGAGGCGGCCCGCCACGTCGGCCACCGTAACGAAGCGCTAGACCGCTACGGCCACCTGCTCCGGCGCCGCTCCCGCGACGAGCCGGCCGTCCTGGTAGACGCGCTCGACCCGTCCGGCGAGGCCCCCGAAGTCGAGCGGATCGCCCGAGACGACGACGAGGTCGGCGCGCTTGCCCGCCCCAATCGTGCCGAGCTCGCCCTGGAGCCCCATCAGCTCTGCGGCGGTCCGCGTGGTCGCCACGAGCACGTCCTCGGGGCTCATCCCTCCCTCGGCCATGAGCCGGAGCTCGTCGAGGTTCGTGCCGTGCGGGACGACGCCGGCGTCGGTGCCCATCGCGATCCTGACTCCGGCCGCGGCCGCGCGCCGGAACGAGTCGCGGTGCGCCTCGACGACCTCCGCCGCCTTCACGAGCACGTTCGCCGGGATCGGCGCGCCGGCCTCCGCGGCGCGCAGCACGCCGTGCGGTGCGACGAGCGTCGGCACCAGGTACGCGCCGTGCTCGAGCATGAGCTCGATCGCCTCGTCGTCGAGGTAGATGCCGTGCTCGATCGAGCGGACTCCCGCGCGGACGGCGTTCTTGATCCCGACCGTCGACTGGGCGTGCGACATGACCCACAGCTCCGCTGCGCGCGCCTCGGCGACCATGACCTCGATCTCCTCGAGCGAGAAGCCCGGCTGGTCGGGTGAGTCGCGCGGCGAGAGGACGCCTCCCGACGTGGCGATCTTGATCACGTCGGCGCCGTTGCGGACGAGCTCGCGCACCTTGCGCCTCGCCTCGTCCACACCGTCGACGATCGACGACGGCATCCCCGGGTAGCCCGGGAACAGCTCGCCCGTGACGCCCGACGGCATCCAGCCGTCGCCGTGGCCGCCGGTCTGGCTGAGCATCGTGAGCGAGATCTGGAGGCGCGGACCACGCACGATCCCTTCCTCGACGGCCTGCTTGACGCCGAGGTCGGCGCCGCCCGCGTCACGGACGGTCGTGATGCCGAGCCGGAGCGTCGCCTCCAGGTTCCCGATCGCATCGTAGAAGCGGTACGAGAACGGCGTCTGCAGGTGCCTCCACATGTCGACGTGACCGAACATCACGTGCACGTGGGTGTCGAACAGGCCCGGCAGGAGCGTGGCGCCGGCGAGGTCGACCTGCTCGTCGCCGTCCAGCCCCCTGCCGACCTCGACGATCCGGCCGTCGGCCACCGCCACGTCGGCGTCTGCGAGCGCCGCGCCCGTTCCGTCGAAGACCCGTCCGCCCGCGAATACCGTCCTCACGTCCGCTCCTTCCTTCGGCCCCTACGAACGAGCCAAGCCTATCGCCGCGGCTAGCATTGGCCTCGTGGAGGGCCAGTACGTCGCGTACACGTTCTTCCGCGTGGATGCAGCCTGGCGTCGGCTGCCGGTCGAGGAGCGCCAGGCGCACAAGGACGCGTTCGCAGAGGTCGTGGAGCACTTCGCCGATCGCTTCGAGCACCTCCGCGCCTACTCGACGGCGGGTGTGCGCCCCGACTCCGATTTCTTCCTCTGGAAGATCTCCGAGCGCTACGACCTGCTCGAGGAGCTCGGCACGGCGCTCAATGCGACCCCGCTCGCCGGCTGGCTCGAGACGACGTACTCGTACCTCGCGACGACGAAGGCCTCCCAGTACACGAGCGCCCGCAAGGCGCGGAAGATCACCCCGCACGGGCTCCCCTATCTCGTCGTCTACCCATTCGTGAAGGTGCGGCCGTGGTACGCGCTCGCCGAGGAGGAGCGGCAGCGGGCGATGGACGAGCACATCCGGATCGGCCGCGAGGAGTTCCCCGGAATCAAGAACCACACGACGTACTCGTTCGGGATCGACGACCAGGAGTTCATGACCGCCTTCGAGTGCGAGGAGCCCGCCGACTTCATGCACCTGATGCTGCGGTTGCGCGACAGCGAGGCGTCGAGGTACACGGAGCGCGACACGCCGATCTTCGTCGGCCGCTTCGTCTCGGTCCGGGAGGCGCTCGCAGCGCTCGACGGCGCTGCGGTTCGAGAAGCTGCGCTTCTCGAACCCCAGTAACAGAACTCCGCGGGCCGAAAAGCGCGGTTTCCGGCCCGCTCCGTGCTGTGTTCCGAACCACTCGGCGCTCAAGCGGCGGCGTAACGGTGCGTTACGCCGCCGCGAACCAGCGAGCGCTGCACGCCGCTGCAAGCGGCCTGCCCGCGAGCGGCGGAGGAGTCGCTCGATCCCACGTCGGCCCAGTGTGCTCCCAGCACGGAGCAAACGGGAGACCGCGCTCTCCCGTTTTGCGGAGTTCCTGATACCAGCGAGTGGATGCGCAGCACCCGCGAGCTAGACATAGGTGTGCTGGTCGCGCCACGTGCGCCACATGGCGATACCGCACAGGGCGAGCACGGCGACGAACGCGAGGATCTGATAGCCGACGGCGCCGCCGTACCAGTAGACCCCGACGTCGGCGACCGCCACGATCGCGGCGCCGTAGAACACGATCTGCGCGCGCTCCGGCCACATCGAGATCCCTTCCCGCCGGTCGCGCCAGACGAGGAAGACGAAGTAGGCGATCGCCAGGAAGAACGCGATCCGCGCGAGCACGCTCAGCGCGAACAGCGTCTGCTCGAGCTGGAAGACGACGATCAGTCCGGCGATGACCGCCAAGATCAGCATTCCGCGGACGAAGGGGCTGATACGGGTGAAGAACCTGCTCATGTGGCCGTCATATACGCGCGCACCGCGAGCGCTCCTGCCACCAAGGTAGCGCCGGTGAACCACGCCAGCCGCCCGCGGCGCTCGGCCGGCGCGTACATCCACGGCGCAAGCACGGCGAGCAGCGACAACGTCCCGTACAGGTAGTGGAGCTTGTCGGCCGCTCGATGGTGGCTGGAGAGGAGCAGGAGGCCGAGCCCGACCTGGGCGACGAGCAGGGTCTGGGCGAGCGCGAGCAGGTGCGTGAGCAGACCGCGCGGCTCGGCCCGCCGGTAGTACGTCCAGGCGCCGGCCGCCGCCGCGCCGAACGTCGCGGCGAGGACCGCGTACGCGACCGCGTGGTGCACGCCGAGCATGGCGCCGGACCCTACCGGCGCAGTTGGCGGGCCCTACTCGCTGTCGGGCCGGCCGGGATCCGGTGCCGGGGCGGGCGGCGTCCCCTCGTCCGGCGGCGGATACTGCTCCGGGACCTGGGCGGGCTCGGGCGGGTTGCCCTCGTCGGGCGGCGGATAGGGAGCGCTGGGCTCGTTCGGAGTCACCATCACCGTCTCCTGTACCGGGAGACGGGCGCGGCGAATCCTCTCCTCCGCGCCGGCCAGTCGCTCGGCGAGCTCGTCTTCCATCCGCTTCGCCTCCTGCTCGAGCTCGACGAGCCGCTCTCTGGCCCGACGTTCCGCCGTCGCATCCCTCCGCCAGACGGCATCGCCGAGCGCCTGCAGCGCCGGTCCCCGCTCGTACCTAAGCGCGTCGAGCCGCGAGCGCGTCCGCCAGCTGCTGAGCGCCGAGTCGAGCCTCGTCCGCCAGACCTCCGCGGCGGTGGCGGCGTGGGCCCGCCCGTCGGCCGCGAGGCGGGAGGAGTGCTGCGCCCACGCATCGGTGCCGTGTCGCGTCGCCTCTGCGAGGGCCGCGAGGAGGATCACCGCCAGGACGAGCATCCCGACCGCCCAGCCCCAGCTTCCGGTCGCGAACAGCCCGATCGCCGCGCCGAGCGCGGCGAAGCCCAGGCAGAGGAGGACGAAGCGCGCAGGCAGCCCGAGCCAGCGGCGTTCCACGCTCTCGCGCACGACGGGCCCGGGAACCGTCTCGAGCGGCGGGAACTCGGCCACCGCGGCACCGCAGCCGGGACAGAAGCGCGCGCCGGGCACGAGCTCCCCGCCGCAGCTACGGCACGCGCTGTCCCCGATCGGCGACGCGCTCATGGCGGGCCTGTTCCCCGCCTTCGAGCGCGCGTAACGCCTCCGCGGCCCGCCTGCGCAGCGGCCCGACCTGTGCGCGGTAATCCTCGTCCGAGACCTTGCCGGTGCGGTGGTCGAACTCGAGCTCCTTCAATGCCGCGAGGGCGCGATCGCGTTCCTCCGCGAGCGCGAGCCGCTGCCGCGCCTCCGGCGCGAGCTCGTCGAGCCGGTCGCTGGCCGGAGCTGGGTCGCGCAGGAACGGCCGCGAGACGAAGACGACGGCGACGACCGCGAGCATCGCCGCGACGGCGAGCGCCCAACCCACGTCAGATTCCCGCGGGAGCCGCGCCGGCCGCGTACCGCGCGGCGAGCCGCCGTTGCTCGACCGCGTCCGGCCACATCGCGATCAGGGCCCCCGCGACGAAGACGAAGCCGGCGACCCAGATCAGGTTGATGAGCGGCTTCACGAAGACCTGCACGTCCATCTTGTCCGTGTGCGGGCCGGCGGGCTGCGCTCTCGTGAACACGTCGCCCAGCGAGCGCGGATCGTGGTAGATCGAGGCCTCGTTGAAGCCGTTGCCCTCGATTGGGTAGTTGTTCTCACCGGGATCGAGCTGGAAGCGCTCTCCGTGGCCGGAGACCGAGAGAAGCGCCCGGAAGCCCGTGTAGTTGGAGCCCTTCACGCCCTTGAGGCCTGTGTACGTCACCTTGTAGCCGGCGGCCTCGATCGACTGCCCAGGGCCGAGCACGCGCTCCCGGATCGTCTGGTACGCGCTCGAGCCGGCGATGCCGATCGCGAGCAGGACGACCGCGGCGTGCACGACATAGCCGCCGTAGCGCCGCCGGTTCCGGGCGATCAGACGGAAGACTCCACCCGCCGCCGCGCGTCCGCGCACGAACTCGAGCACGATCGACGCCGCCACGAACGCCCCGAAGGTGTACGCGAGCAACCCGGGCCACGCGCTCCCGAAGCCGAGCGCGAGCAGCACGCCGCCGATCACGACCGCTGCGGCGAAGGGAATGAGGAACGTCTTGCCGAGCGAGCGCAGCGACGCTCTCCGCCAGGCCACGAGAGGGCCGAGCCCCATCAGCAGCAGCAACGGCAGCCCGAACGTGTGGAGGAAGAAGTCGTAATACGGCTTCGAGACCGAGCGTGTCTCGCCGCGCACCGCCGCGGAGAGGATCGGGTACAGCACGCCCCAGAGGATCGTCAGGCAGAGCGCGACGAGCAGCAGGTTGTTGTAGAGGAAGGTGGCCTCGCGCGAGACGAGCGACTCGAGCTTCGTCTTCGTCCGCAGCAACGGCAGCCGCCAGCGGATCAGCGCCGCCGAGAGGAAGATCATCAGACCGAGGAAGCCGAGGAACCAGCCGCCGATCGAGCTCCGCGAGAACGAGTGGATCGAGTCGATCACACCAGACCGCGTCAGGAACGTGCCGAACAGCGACAGGTTGAAGGCGAGCGCGACGAGCACCATGTTCCAGACCTTCAGCATCCCGCGCTTCTCCTGGATCATCACCGAGTGGAGGAACGCGGTCGCCGCGAGCCACGGCATGAGCGCGGCGTTCTCGACGGGATCCCAGGCGTAGTAGCCGCCCCAGCCGATCTCGACGTACGCCCAGTGGGAGCCGATGAGCTGGCCGACGCCGAGGAACGTCCAGGCTGCGAGCGTCCAGCGGCGGGTCGCCACGATCCAGCGCTCGTCGGTGCGGCCGGAGAGCAGTGCGCCCATCGCGAACGCGAACGGGACGGTGAGGCCGACGTACCCGAGGTAGAGCAGCGGCGGGTGGGCGAGCATGTACGGGTTCTGCAGGCTCGGCACCATCCCCCGGCCGCCGTCGGTGGGCAGCGGCTGGACGTTGAACGGGCTCGAGACGAAGCAGAGCATGAAGGAGAAGAAGACGGCGACCAGGCCGAACACCGGCACCGTCCACGCGATCAGCTCGCGCGAGCGCCGGTTGAGCCAGACCGCGAGCCCGGCGTAGCCGGTGAGCACGAGCAGCCAGAGCAGGAGCGATCCCTCCTGACCTCCCCAGAACGCGGACAGCGCGTAGCCGAGTGGCAGCGTGTGGCTCGTGTGCGCCCACACGTAGACGAAGGTCATGTCGCGGCGACCGAGCGCGACGAGCAGGACGATCGCCGCGACGAGGGTCGCCGGGAACGCCGCGAGCAGCGCGTTCTGGGCCGACAGCGCGAGCCGGCGCCGCCGCTTCCACGCCGCGTACGAGCCGGCGAGCAGCGCGTACAGAACGAGGCCGAAGGCGAGGAGGAGCGCAGCGCGCCCGAGCGCAGCCATTACGTGTTAGACGATTTCGACGACCCGTAGTGGTCCGGGCACTTCGTGATGAGCGAGCCGGGCGTCGCGACGAAGACGCCGTTGCGCATGGTCCCGTTGACGACGACGTCGCTTCCCGACTTGAACAGGTCGGGAACGGCGCCGTGGTAGACGACCGGCACACGAGCCGGGTTCGACGAGCGCACGTCCTTGAGGGCAAACCGCATGCCGGCCTTCGTGTGTGCGTCGAGGATGTTCGGCTTCCCGACGACCGCGCCGACGAGCGCCACGTTCCCGGTGTGACCGGCGAGCGTGCTCGGGCGGAGCTGCGCGACGCCGTTTCCGGCGAGCGCCGTGTACACGACGAAGATCGCCAGAGCGGCCGCCACTGAGAGGGCGATCACGAGCCGCGCAGGACTGGATCCCACGCGCGCATCGTAGCCCTCGCGCGCCCCGGCGAGCGGCAGTCGCTAGCTCTTGCGGGTCTTCGCAGGCTTGCGAGCCGGGATCCGGTAGCCGTGCTCGTGGCAGAGCGAGCCCGGCGCGTCCTCGGTGAGCGCGTCGCAGTAGCCCTTCCCGTAGGCGGCACGCAGGAACGCGGCGACGACCTCGAGGTTCCACTCGGTCACGTCGAGCGTCTCGCGCCAGAGGTCGGCGAGGCGAAGGTCGATGTCGAGCTCGAGCAGGTCGATTCTGGAGGGGCGCTTTGGCATGCCGAAAAAGTAGGAACCGGGTCGGACGACAGAGCCACGCGGCATAGGCTGGACGCGTGGGAGACATCCGCTACGGGCCGAGCGGCCTGCCCGAGGCGCCGACGTTCGAGGAGTCGTTCGCGGCGCTCGCGGCCGAGGGCTACCGCGCGTGCGAGATCGGGTTTGTCAGCGGCTTCTGGCTCGACTACGAGACGGCGCCGCTGTTCGCCGCCGCAGCGGAAGCGGCCGACGTCGCGCTCTCCGTCCACGCTCCCCTCGCCGCCTTCATGGGCCATGCCGACCGCGGCAAGAAGTTCAAGATGGCGCTCGGGATGCTCGACCACACGGCGGGCCTCGCCCAGGCGTGCGGCGCGCGGCTGATCGTCTTCCATCCCGGCTTCCTGCTCGGCCGCGAGCGTGAGCGGGCGATCGCCGACGTCGTCGACCAGCTCGGCGACCTGCGCGAGCGGCTCGAGGAGAAGAGCCGTCTCGTCCCGTTCGGCGTCGAGGTGATGGGGCGCGTGCGCGATCTCGGCACGGTCGACGACGTGCTCGCGATCGCGGCGCAGGTCGACTTCGTCCGGCCGGTGCTCGACTTCGCGCACATGCACGCGACGAGCGACGGCGCCTTCCTCGCGGCGGACGCGTTCGCCGACGCGCTTGGGGGAGCGGACGCGGTGCTCGAGCCCGGCGCGCCGTTCCACATCCACTTCAGCGACATCCGGTACGCGAACCGCAACGAGACGAAGCACCTCCCCTACGGCGAGGGAACGCTACGGGCGGAGCCGCTGCGAGAGGCGTTGGAGCGGTTCGAGCGTCCGGCGACCGTGATCAGCGAGGCGCCCGACGCGGTGTCGACGCGGTTGATCGGCGACGTCCTGGTCGGCGCTCCCTAGACGGGCTCGTGGCAGACGGCCTCGACGTTGTTGCCGTCGGGGTCGAGGACGTAGGCGCCGTAGTAGTCGTCGTGGTACCAGCGCACGCCCGGTGCGCCGTTGTCGGTGCCGCCGGCCTCGAGGGCGGCCGCGTGGAACGCATCGACGAGCTCCCGGCTCTCGGCCGCGAACGCGATGTGGAGGCGCCCGCGCGCGGGCTCGCCGTGCGCCTCGATGAAGAACGAGGGCCTGCCTCCGTCGTCCGCGCCGAAGCCGGCAGCCGCGCCCGAGAACTCGAGCAGGAGCTTGTAGCCGAGCGGAGCGAGCGCCTGCTCGTAGAACGCCTTGCTGCGTTCGTAGTCGGCGACGCCGATCCCGAGGTGGTCCACCATCGCCATCTCGGCATCCTAGGACGCGGCAAGCGGCCAGACGATCCGGGCGAGCACGTGGTACTGCACGAACTCGATGCGGATCGGCTGCCCGGGTCGGAGGCCCTCACCGAGGACGCTCGCGATGAAGCGCTGCGCGGTCAGGTGCAGGCCGTCGTACGACCCGGTGTGCTCGACGGTCGCGGCCATAGTCCCCGCATACCGGCGCACGCGCAACACATCGTCTCCCTCGATTCCTTGGGCCACCGGAAAGCCCACCTCGACGAGATGCGTGCCGTCGCCGTCACCGCCTCGAAACAGCGCAACCGGTGGCTCGACGGGCTCGATACCCAACTCGCCGAGCCGCTTCCATGCGAGCTGCACCATCTCGTCGATTCCCTTCGGGTCGACCAGGCGCAGATGGCGGATCGTGCCGGCGAGCCGTAGCCCAGGAATGTCACGGATCTGTACG
>DATEHY010000084.1:0-14252 GCA_035279325.1 Gaiellaceae bacterium | reverse complement strand
GAGCGCCGCCGCGAGGTCGATCCGTTTCACGCGCGCGTGCGCATGCGGGGAGCGGAGGACGGCGGCCTGCAGCAACCCTGCCGGCCGGAGGTCGGCGGTGTAGCGCGCCTCGCCGCGCACGCGCTCGGGTCCGTCCTTGCGCGGCGCCGGGTGGCCGACGACGTCGAGGGGGCCCTGCGGCCACTGCTCGAGCGGATCCTCCTCGACGACGATCCACACCTCCTCGAAGCGGCCTTCGACCTCTTTCTCGGTGCGGATCAGCCTTGCCAACTGAGAATCGCCTCCTCGATCTTCGGATAGGTCCCGCAGCGGCAGATGTTCCCGGCCATCGCGTGCCGGATCTCCTCGCGCGTCGGCTGCGGGTTCGCTGCGACGAGCGCTGCGGCGGACACCACCTGGCCGGGCGTGCAGTAGCCGCACTGGACCGCGTCGGCCCGGACGAACGCCTCGACGAGCGGGTGCTCGCGCAGTCCTTCGATCGTCGTCACCTCGCCCTCGACCGAATGCGCGAGCGTGATGCACGAGAGCTGCGGCACGCCGTCGACCTGCACCGTGCAGGCGCCGCAGTGCCCCTCGTTGCACGCGATCTTCGTCCCCGTGAGCCCGAGCTCCTCGCGCAGGACGTGGGCGAGGCCCGTTCCGACCGGCACGTCGAGCACGTGCTCGCCGCCGTTCACCGTCAGCCGCAGCTCGCTCATGTGGAGGTCACTGCCACCGTGTCGGCGATCTGAATCAGGCGGACGGCCGTGCGCGCGACGAGCCGGCGCTCGCTGTCGTCGTCCGCCTCGGGGAGCGTCCGCCAGAGGTCGCGCGCCGCCTCGAGCAGCTCGCGGATCTGGTCGAGCGCCTCGCGATGCGTTCCGTTCGGCTCTTCGGTGGCGTTGAGCGCGAGCCCGAGCGCGCCGAACGCGTCCGGCTGGCGGATGAAGAGGAGCGGCATGGCCATCGAGACGTACTGGTGGATGCGCGCCTGCGCGAGCGGCTGCTGGAGGATGTCCGAGCCCTGCGGTTGCGACGGCTCGAGCGGTTCCTTGCCGTCCGCGATCCGGTTCGCGTTGGCGGCGAACATGTCCCGCAGGTGGGTGTCGTCGAAGCCCGAGACGCGGGCCACGCGGAGCGAGAGCAGCAGCGAGCCCGGCTGCTGGCCGTACGGGTAGTCCGAGGCGTAGACGATCTGCTCGGGTGGCACGAGCCGCAGCAGGCCGAGCAGGTCGATCGCGCTCCAGACCGACGTGTCGAAAAAGACGCCGCGCTTGCCCGAGAAGCGGTTGGCGAGGTTGGCGAGGTCGGCGATGCCGGCGTGGGCGAGGATGAGCTGCGCTCCCGGATGCGCGTCGACGAGGCGTTCGAGCCCGGCTGCGATCGGCGGCAGGCCGCGTCCGGCGTGGACCAGGATCGGCACGCGGCGCTCGGCCGCGAGCTCGAAGACCGGTGCCAGCCGCTCGTCGTTGAGCAGGAACTTCTGGGCGCGGGGATGGAGCTTGATCCCACGCGCGCCGAGGTCGAGGCAGCGGCGCGCCTCCTCGATCGGGCCCTCGTCGAGCGCGAGCCGCACGAACGGGATCAGGCGGCCGTCGGAGCGGGCTGCGAACTCCAGGGTCCGGTCGTTGCCGGCGCGGAAGCTCGGCCGCCGGTCCGGCTCGTCGAGGCAGAAGACGTTGGCCCGTGAGATGCCGTACTTGTCCATCGAGCCGACGAGCTCCTCGTATCGCCCGACCATCCCGTCGATGTCCGTGCCGAGATGGGTGTGGGCGTCGAACACGTCGAGGTCTGCGGGGAGGTCGGCACGCAGGCGCTCGTCCCACGACGCCGCGACCTGCCCGGCCCGCTCGAGCGCGTCCATCGGGCTGAATCTAGCCGTCTGCGGCTGCCTCGCGTCGCGGGCGGATGTGTGCCGATTCCGTGCCGACTTCGGAAAGGACACTGTCGGCGCGACGCGGCGGGCGGTAGCAAGGGAGCCGTTCATTTGATCCCCGATCGGAGGCTCCATGAAGCGCATTCACCTGCTCGTCCTGCTCACGGCCCTCGCCCTGCCGCTCGGCGTCGCGTCGGCGCGCGCCAGCGGCTCCGGCAGCATCGTCCTCGGCGAGGTCTACGCCGCCGGCGGCAACACCGGCGCGGCCTACACCAACGACTACGTCGAGCTCTTCAACCGCGGCGCCGCCGACGTCGCGATCGACGGCTGGACGCTGCAGTACGCGTCCGCGGCCAGCACGTCGTGGTCGCAGACCGCCCTGAGCGGCACCATCCCGGCCGGCGGCCGGTACCTCGTCCAGCTCGCCTCGGGCGGAACGAACGGAACCGCGCTGCCGGCGGCCGACGCGACCGGCGCCTCGAACCTCGCCGTGACCGGCGGCAAGGTCGCGATCGTCGACGATGCGACCGCGCTCTCCTGCGGCGCCTTTGCCGGCAGCTGCTCGTCGGCATCGGACCTCGAGGACCTCGTGGGCTACGGCAGCGCCGCGGACTACGAGGGCAGCGGTGCAGCGCCGGCGGGCAGCGCGACCAACGCACTCGTGCGTGCCGGCAGCGGCTGTACGGATACCGACGACAACGCCGCCGACTTCTCCGCCGCAGCGCCGAACCCGCTGAACTCGTCGGCGGCGGCGAGCCCGTGCGCGGGATCTCCGCCTCCGTCCGGCGGCGGCGGGTCCGCAGGTGTGGACGTCGACGTCCAGCCCGTGATCGCGATCTCGCTCGACCATCCGACGCTGAGCTTCCCCGCGGCGGTGCCGGGAACAACTCCCGCTCCGCTCCCGGAGAACGTGACGGTCACGAGCAACGACGCGAGCGGCTACACGCTCACGGTTCATCGGACGGCGTTCGCGCCGCACGACCTGCCGCTCGGCATCGGCGTCGGGGCCGCGAGCCTCACGGCGGTTCCGATCGCGCCGGCGCCGGATCTGCCGCTGGCCGACTCCAACGGCCCGAGTGCCGGCGGTGGTGACACGATCGCGACGAGTGTCGGGTTCGTCTCGCCGCTTCCGGCCGTCCCGGCCGGCCATTACACGGCGACGCTGACGTTCACGGCGATCGGCAAGTGAGATCTGCGCTCCCAGCGCTCGTCCTCGCGGCGGCCGCGGCATCCATTCCGGGTGCCGCGGCCGGCCGGGGGATCGGGCTCAGTGCCAGTCCCCTGCGCCTCGATCTGAGGGGCTCGTCCGGAGCGGCGATCACCGTGCGGAACCCGAGCCGTCGCCCGCTGCTCGTCGACGTCTCGCGTGCCGGATTCGCCCGCTCGCTCCGCGGAAAGCCGCGGATTCGCCCGGCGGGCGGCGCGCTCGAATGGCTTCGCCTGCGGCCGAAGCGGATCCGGATCCCTGCCGGCGCGAAGGGAGTTCTCCACGTGCGGGCCGTGCCTCCGCGAAGAGCGGCACCGGGCGACCATCCGGCGCTCGTCCTGCTGACGACGCGGCCGGTCGGTGTCCGTCACGTGCGTGTGCGGCTCCGGGTCGGCGTCGTAGTCGTGCTGCGCGTGCGCGGACGCGTCGTGCGGCGCCTCGATGCGCGTTCGCTCAGCGTCGAGCGCCAGGGGACGGCACGCCTGCTCGAGCTGCGAATCGTCAACCGCGGCAACGTGACGGAGGAGCTCGGCGGCAATGGGTTGCGACTGTCGCTCTCCCGTAAAGGCCGGGTGCTCGCGACGCTCCGCCCGCGTCGCGGGGAACTCCTCCCGCACAGCCCGGGCATCGCCGTGTTCCGGTACCGCGGCGCGGTGAGTGGGCCGGTCGTGGCGCGGATCAGGTTCCGCGCGCCGCTGCGTGGGCCTGCGCGCTCGTTCCACCTGCGGCTTTGAGGATCGGGCCGAGAGCGCTGGCCGTCGATACGGAGGCAGTGGACAGGCGTGTCGTATGGCTGTTCGTGGCCGCCGGGTCGACGCTCGGCGGCTTCGCGCCCGTGCTGTGGGGTGGTGGGAGCGCGTTCGGCGTGGCTGCGCTCGCGCTCGCGTGCCTCGGCGGCATAGCGGGTATCTGGCTCGCCATCAAGCTGACCGGTTAGGAACTCTGCGCGAGGATCCGGCGGAGGAACTCCGGCTCGGGCACCGCTCCGTCCCAGCGCGGCTCGCCGTCGACGACGATCCGGGGCACCGCCCACACGCCGAGCTCCTGCGAGAGCTGCGGAAACTCGTTCGCTTCGATCCCGGTAGCGGCCACTCGGTCCGAGGCGAGGGCACAGCGGAACGCCAGCAGCACGGCCGGCGGACAATGGGGTCAGGTCGGCGTGACGAAGACGTCGAGGGTGAGCTCGCGGTCGAGCTCGCAGAGGGCCGCGATCGACTCGGGACGCAGCGACGGCTCGCTGCGTCCGGCCTCGACGATCGCGCCGACGAGGGAGCCGAGCTCGTAGCCCCACGGCAGCCCGTCGTAACGGACACCCGCGTCCCGCCCGGCGGGGCGGATCGAGACGGACGGGTAACGCGGGAAGCCCTCCGGCTCATGCTCGACCCGGCACGTCACGCGCTCACCGAGCTCCTCAAGGCCCTCGCACACGCGAACCATCTCAGCGCCGAAGTCGACGTCGCCGGAGCCGGGGAGCGGCGTGCCCTCGGGCCCGAGGGCGACGAGCAGCTCGACCGGCCGCTCGAGCGACGCGAACCACTCGCGAACCTTCTGCTCTTCCTCGCTGCGCAGGAGGGCCATGGGGCTGAGGGTACGCGCGCTGACCGGTGCTATGGAACGCCGTCGAGCCGCCGCGCTCGCCTAGCGGCCGTACAGCTCGTCGATCGCGCGCTCGAGCTCCTCGAGGCGGGCGGCTCCGAAGGCGCGGATCGTCCCGTCGGAGTCGACGACGACGTTGGTCGGCACGCCGCGCACGCCGAGGGCCGTCGCGAGCTCGGCACCGGGGTCGAGGAGGATCGGGCCCTTGATGCCCCACATCTCGCAGAAGCGCTCGACCTCGGGGCGGGGCTCCGTCCCTTCCCAGATGTCGACCAAGACGATCTCGAGGCCCGACCGGGTCTCCTCACGAATGCGCACGTCCTCGAGGAACGGCGCCTCCGCGTTGCACGGCCCTCACCAGGAGGCGAAGAAGTTGAGGATGTACTTCTTCTCGGCCCAGTCGCGGTTGGTGCGCCGCTCGCCCGACCAGTAGTCCTCGAGCGCGAAGGCGGGCAGCTTGCTGCCGATCCAGGGGCTCGGCTCCTCGACGACCGGAGCCGGCGGCCGCCCCGCCAGCAGGTCCTCGACGATCGAGATCGTCTGGCTTCCGGCGTTGGCGACCAGGATCGTCCCGTCGTGCGGATCGACCACCACGCCTCCGGGCCCGCCGCCGACCGGGATCTGCGACCACTCGGCGCCGTCGGCGACCCCGAGCACGCTGACCGAGCCGGCGCCGCGGTTCGTGACGTACACGCGGTCGTGCGACGGGTGGACGGTGAGCCCCACCGGTGCCGAGCCGGTGCGGATCTCCTCCACGACCTCGATCGCGTCGAGGTCGATCCGGGAGACCGTGCCGGCGATTGAGTTGACGATGAACGCCTCGCCGCGCTCTGGGACGATCCCGATCGCGCACGTTCCCGTGCCGAGCTCGAGGCGGCCCACTTCTGCGAAGGAGTCGGCGTCGTAGAAGTTCGCGGACGCCGCGACGAAGTTGACGCACACGACGAGCCGCCGCGTCTGGTCGACCCCGATCGCGCCCGCGCCGGGCTCGGCGTCCACCGTCGCGATCGTCTCGAGGGTGTCGAGATCGATCACGCTCATCGTCGAGCCGAGCGAGTTGCCGACGTAGAGGCGACGGAAGTCGGGCACGTGCGTGAGGCCGGACGGATAGCCGCCCACCGGGACGGCCGTCTCGACCTCGAGCGTCGCCGAGTCGATGACCGTCACCTGGTCGGAGTGTGCATCGGCGGTGAAGACCCGGCCGGTCTGCTCGTCGAGCCCGATGTCGATTGGCTCGTCGCCGGTCGCGATCTCGCGAATGACCTCGTGCCTCTCGAGGTCGACCACCGAGACGAAGTCGCTGCGCGAGCACGCCACGAACGCCCGCCTGCGCGCGTTGTCGACCGCGATCCCCTCGGGGTCGAGGCCGACCGGGATCTCTGCGATCTGCCGCCACGGCGAGCGCGAATCGATCCGGCACGCAGCTCCGACGGGGAACGCCGGATCCTCTCTCTCGCCGGTCACCGCCATCTGAGTGGCGAGTATCGCTACTTGGCTGGGCTAGCGGAAGAGGAACCGCTCGGCCGTCGCTAGGATCGATGGGCTTTGGCCGCCGGGGTTCTGATCTACGCCGACTCGTTCCGCTCCGCCGACATGCGCCACGCGGTGCCGCTCGGAGTGCCGGATCCGTTCCTCTACGCGGAGCAGAACGGCACGCGGCACGTCTTCACGAGCTCGATGGAAGCAGCCCGGCTGCGCGAGCTCGGCCTCTTCGAGGTGCACGCGAGGGAGGAGCTGGGCTGGGACGAGCTCCTCGACTCGGGCCTCGGCTCGCATGAGGTCGATGCCCAGCTCCAGTTGCGTGCGGTCGCGAGTCTCGGCCTGAAGCGGGCCGCGGTCCCCGCGAGCTTCCCCGTCTGGCTCGCCGATCGCCTGCGGGCCGACGGCGTCGAGCTCGACGTCGACCAGGACCTCTTCGACGATCGCCGCCGCGCGAAGACCGAGGCGCAGATCGCGGGCGTGCGCCGCGCCCAGCACGCCGCCGAAGCTGCGATGGACGCGTGCCGCGAGCTTCTGCGCCGATCGGAGGTCCGGGGCGACGAGCTCCTGCTCGACGGCGAGCAGCTCACCGTCGAGCGGGTGAAGGCAGAACTGAACGTCGTCTTCGCTGCGCACGACACGACCGCCGACGAGTACATCGTCGCGCCGGGCGCGCAGGGCGCCGTGGGTCACGACATGGGCTCGGGGCCGATCCGGCCGCACACGCCCCTCGTCGTCGACATCTTCCCGCGCGACAACGCCTCGGCCGTCTACACGGACATGACCCGGACGTTCGTCGTTGGCGACGTGCCCGAGGACGTACGGGAGTGGCATCGGCTCTGCAAGGAAGCGCTCGACCGGGCGCTCGCAGAGATTCGTCCCGGCGCCGACTGCCGCGCGCTCTTCGACGGCACCTGCGAGCTCTTCGAGGCCGCGGAGGAGCCGACGCAGCGCACGAAGCGACCGGGCGAGACACTCGCCGACGGGTTCTTCCACGGGCTCGGGCACGGCGTGGGGCTCGAGGTGCACGAGGAGCCGAGCCTGGGGCGAGCCGCGGCGAAGACGCTCGTCGCCGGCGACGTCGTCACCGTGGAGCCCGGCCTCTACCGATCGGGCTACGGGGGCGTGCGGCTCGAAGACATCGTTCTCGTGACCGAGCACGGCGCCGAGAATCTCACGGACTACCCGTACGACCTCGCGCCCTGACGCAGCCCTCCGGGAATAGGTAAAGATTCAGCAAATAGATCGGGGGCCGACGGACGGGCCGCGGGGTCCTCCGCCGGCACCGAGAAGGAGGGCAACGAGGCATGGGTGTTCTCGCCCAGGACCGGCCTGTCACGCTCGTCGAGAGCGTGCCCGTCGCCGATCCCGCTCCGCTGGGGCTCGCCGGCTTCGCACTGACGACGTTCCTCCTCAGCGGCCACAACGCCAGCTTCATCAACGACGCGATCTGGATCGGCCCCGCGCTCTTCTACGGGGGGCTCGCCCAGTTCTGCGCCGGAATGTGGGAGTTCCGGAACCGGAACGTCTTCGGCGCCACCGCGTTCGGAACGTACGGGGGCTTCTGGATGGGGCTCGGCATCGTGATCGTCCTGGCGGACGTCTCGAAGACGTTCGCCGCCAGTCTCACCGCAGCGAACGTCTTCAACGCGCTTGCGTGGTTCCTGTTCGCGTTCGCGGTCTTCAACACGTACATGCTCCTCTGGAGCACGCGCGTGAGCGTTGCGGTCTTCCTGGTCTTCCTCACGCTGGAGATCACGGAGATCCTGCTCGTGATCGGGTTCTTCCGGCTCGCGCACGATCCGACCGCGACGTGGGTCCTGCACGCCGGTGGCTGGGCCGGGGTGGTGACCGCTGCGGTCGCGTGGTACACGTCGGCGGCCGGTGTCGTGAACGGCATGTCGCCGACGCCCGTCCTGCCCGTGGGCGCGGCTCCGATCGGCCGGCTCGGCTCGCCGATGCCGAGACGAGCGGAGGCGTAGGCCGGTGGCGTCCGAAACGACCCAGCACGCGATCGACACGATGTTCCTCGAGGAGCGGACGTATCCGCCTCCCGAGGATTTCGCGGCCCGGGCGAACGCGCAGGCGGCGATCTACGACATCCCGTTCGAGGAGTTCTGGGAGCAGGAGGGCCGCGAGCGCGTCTCGTGGTTCGAGCCCTTCACCGAGCTCTACCAGTGGGAGCCCCCGTATGCGAAGTGGTACCTCGGCGGCAAGCTCAACGTCTGCTTCAACTGCGTCGACCGGCACGTCGAGGCCGGCGACGGAGCGGTCGTCGCCTACCACTGGGAGGGCGAGCCCGAGGGAGACACGCGGCAGATCACGTACGCGGATCTGCAGAAGGACGTCGTGCGTTTCGCGAACGCGCTCAAGAAGCTCGGCGTGCAGAAGGGGACGCCGGTCGGGATCTACATGGGCATGGTTCCGGAGCTCCCGGTGGCGATGCTCGCGTGCACCCGGCTCGGGGCGCCGCACACCGTCGTCTTCGGCGGCTTCTCGGCGGACTCGCTCTCCGGCCGGATGAACGACATGAAGTGCGAGGTCCTCATCACCCAGGACGAGGCGTGGCGCCGCGGCTCGAAAGTCGGGCTCAAGGCCATCGCCGACGAGGCGATGTCCGACGCTCCCGGCGTGAAGAGCTGCGTCGTCCTCCGCCGTACGGGCAGCGACGTGCCGATGCAGGCGGGACGCGACCACTGGTGGCACGACCTCGAGAGCGACGTCTCGGACGACCCGGCGTCGTGCCCCTGCGAGCCCATGGACAGCGAGGACCTGCTCTTCCTCATGTACACGAGCGGCACGACCGCGAAGCCGAAGGGGATCATCCACACGACCGCCGGCTACCTCGTCGGCACGGCCGCGACGCACCACTACATCTTCGACCTGAAGCGGGACGAGGACGTCTACTGGTGCGCCGCCGACATCGGCTGGATCACCGGCCACAGCTACATCGTCTACGGACCGCTCTGCAACCGGACGACGTCGGTCCTCTACGAGGGGACGCCGGACTTCCCCGACAAGGACCGGTGGTGGTCGATCATCGAGAAGTACAAGGTGACGATCCTCTACACCGCGCCGACGGCGATCCGCTCGCACATGAAGTGGGGGCCCGAGTACGCGGAGCGGCACGATCTCTCCTCGCTGCGCCTGCTCGGCTCCGTGGGCGAGCCCATCAACCCGGAGGCGTGGATCTGGTACCGCGAGCACATCGGCGGCGACCGGACGCCGATCGTGGACACGTGGTGGCAGACCGAGACGGGGATGGTCCTGATCACCCCGCTGCCGGGGGTGACGACGCTCAAGCCGGGGTCGGCGACCCAGCCGTTCCCCGGTGTCGTCCCGGCGGTCTACGACGAGCAGGGCAACGAGGTCGGGCCCGGCGGGGGCGGCTATCTCGTCCTCAAGCGCCCGTGGCCGGCGATGCTGCGCGGCATCTTCGGCGACGACCAGCGCTATCGGGACACGTACTGGTCGAAGTACGAGGACATCTACCTCGCCGGCGACGGCGCTCGCATCGACCAGGACGGCGACTATTGGCTGCTCGGCCGGATCGACGACGTGATGAACGTCTCGGGGCACCGCATCTCGACGATCGAGGTCGAGTCGGCGCTCGTCGACCATCAGGAGGTCGCCGAGGCCGCGGTCTGCTCCCGGGCCGACTCGGTCACGGGCGAGGCGATCGTCGCGTACGTCACGCTCAAGGGCGGAGGCGATGGCTCCGTCGAGAAGCTCGAGGAGCTCCGCAATCACGTCTCGGAGAAGATCGGGCCGATCGCGAAGCCGGCGAACATCGTCTTCACGCCGGAGCTGCCCAAGACCCGGAGCGGCAAGATCATGCGCCGCCTGCTGCGGGACGTCGCGAACGAGCGGCAGCTCGGCGACACGACCACGCTCGCCGACCCGACCGTCGTCGACGAGATCGCGAAGCGGGCGGCCGACGAGAAGGCCCAGGAGGCCGAGGCCTGAGACAGGGCCAAGCCTGAGTCAAGGGGAGCCTTCGGGCTCCCCTTGACTCTCCTGTAGCGGGAGGCACGATGCTGCGTGCGATGCAGCTCATGCCGATCGGCCGCTTCTCACGCCTCACTGGCATCGGGATCAAGGCCCTCCGCCACTACGACGAGGTCGGGCTTCTCGTTCCGGCCGCGGTCGACGACGAGACCGGCTACCGCTTCTACTCGCCCGACCAGGCCGAGACGGCGGAAGCAATTCGCGTCCTGCGCAGGCTCGACATGCCTCTCGAAGAGATCCGCCTGGCACTCACCGCGGGCGCTCCGACGGCTCTCCGCGAAGCGCTCGTCTCGCACCAGCGCCGGATGGCGACGCGTGACGCGGCGCTTCGCGCGTCCCGTGCGGAGCTGCAGCGGCTCATCGACGGAAGGGAGACACTGATGGGGATGCGATCGGAGTCGCTCGAGGCCGATCAGCACCGCCGGCTCGGGATTGACCTCTACAACCGGACCTGGACGCTGATGGACTCGCCGGGTGACGAGATGCTCCATTGTGCGCACGCGTCCGCGTATCACTGGATGCAGTCGGGTGGGACGAGGGCAAATCGTGCGCGTAGCGAATGGCTCTGCTCGCGCGTGTATGCGCTGCTCGGCCGCCCGGAGCCGGCGGTCACCCATGCGCGCCGGTGTCTAGACCTGGTCGAGTCTGCGCCGGAGGAGATGGAGGAGTGGGATCTGCCGGGTGCGTACGAGGCGATGGCGCGTGCGCATCTGGTGGCAGGCGACGGCGCAGAAGCCGCGCGCTACAAGTCGCTCGGCCTGGAGGCGGTCGCCAAGGTTGCGAACGAGGAGGATCGCAAGCACATCGAGGCCGATCTGGTGTCGCTCCCCTGAACGAGGGTTGGATCCGTCCGCGGCGAATGGTAGAAACCTCGCGCACGAGCGGCTGCGGAGGTCGAAGGCACTCCAACGGGCGGATCCGGGCCAGGTGCCAACTGGACCGCCGACCTCGCAAGAGCGCCGCCGCCCGTCTTTCGAAGATGCACGCCGAGCACGATCTGCTCGGCGTGCGCCGCCGTGACGTTTTCGTCCGGCAGCGCCGTACTTCGGATGTGATCAGACGCTTCGGCGCAGCCGCCTTGGTGGCAGGGCTCGCACTGACCGGCGCGGCCCTCGCGAATTCGGGCATTCGGGCCGCCCCCGGTCCGTTCGTCCCGACGGGGATCGTCAACGGCGGCTCGACGAGCGGATCCTGGGGCGACCGGTCGCCTGCCGGGGAAGGGCTGGTGCTCGGCTGCCTCTCGCGCCGGCACTACTCCCTCGCGATCACGGTGCGAAACCGCTCGCGGCGGCCGGTGACGCTGACCGGCGTGCGTGGACCGAACCCGTTGCCGCGGGTCGTCGACCGCGTAGCCGTGCAACTCCGGAAGGCTCCCTCGTCGACCGGCGACGTCCCGCAGCCGCTGCTTCGGCAGTGGAGCGCAGCCCCGCTCGAGCCTCTCACGATCCGGCCCGGGCGGAACGCCGTCGTCCAGTCCGACTTCCTGTTGCGGCACTGCAACTCGCTCCCACGCGGCCGCGACGTTGTCGTCCCCGGCTCCTTCGTGCTCAGCTATCGCCAAGCGGGGCATGCGGCGCGGCAGCGCGTCGAGCAGGCCGGCGCGGCATTCGGCGTCGGGCCTGGGCCGATCATCCGCAGTTGTGGCCGCGTGGCCGGCGCGGTGAGCCTGGTCGCCGCGGACATCGGCTGCGCTCTGGCTCGCGAGGCCGCACCCGCCTGCCGTAACATGCCGCACCGCACCTGGGGATCGTGTCTCGCCGGGGGACGCCGCTGGGGTTGTCACCTTCATTCCTCCCGGATCCAGCAGTGCTCCTTCGAGTACCGGCCGTCGCGCTGGTACGAGGTCCGCTGGCCGAAGCGGTGAGCGCGTTCTCAGCCGTCGAGCAGCGGCTCGAAGCGCGAGGCGTCGTCGAACGGTCCGATCACCGCGAGCCGCAGGCGATCCGGCCCGATCAGGTCCGACGCGACCCGCGCCACGTCGTCGCTCGTCACCGCGTCGAGCCCGCGTAGGACGTCGTCCGGGTCGGGGAGCCGCCGTTCGAGGACTTCCTTCCGGAGGCCGAACATCATCAGGCCCTGCGGGCTCTCGAGCTGGAGGACGAAGCGGCCCTTCGCGAAGTTGCGTGCCTTCTCGAGCTCCTCCGCACCGAGCGGCTCTGCGACGACCTTGCGCAGCTCGCCGGCGATCGTCGCCACGGCGTCGTCGATGCGGGCGATGTCCACGCCCGCCTGCGCATAGAGCGTGCCGGCGTCGGTGTAGCTGTGGTTGAGCCCGTACACGTAGTACGCGAGCCCGCGCCGCTCGCGCACCTCGCTGAAGAGGCGCGACGACATCCCGCCGCCGAGCGCGGTCGCGAGGAGCTGGAGGGCGTAGCGGTCGGGATGGTCGAGCGGAATGCTGTGCACGCCGAGCGAGACGTGCGCCTGCTCGGACTGCTTCGTGTGGACGACGACGCGGCCGTTCGCCTGCGCCGCGGCCGGCTCCGGCTCGCCGGTGTCGGCGTCGGTGAGGTCGCCGAGCAGCTCCTGGACCCGCTCGAGCGCGTCGTCGCCGATGCGTCCGGCGATCCCCACGACCATCCGCGACGGCTTGTACCAGCGGCCGAGGTAGCCCATGAAGGTGTCGCGCGTCGCGTCGCGGATCGTCTCCTTGCGGCCGATGATGTCCCAGCCGAGCGGCTGGTCGCCCCACAGGAGCTGCTCGTACACGCCGCCGATGAAGTCGCGCGGCGTGTCGTAGTACATGTTCATCTCCTCGATGATGACGCCCTTCTCGCGCTCGATCTCCTCCTCGGGGAAGCGGGAGTTGCGGAGCATGTCGACGAGGACGTCGAGCGCGACGTCGCGGTGCTCGGCCGCGCATTTGACGTAGTACGTCGTGTTCTCCTTGCCGGTGAAGGCGTTGAACTCGCCGCCGATGGCATCGATCGCCCCCGCGATCTCCTTCGCGGTCGGCCGGCGCTCCGTTCCCTTGAAGAACATGTGCTCGGAGAAGTGCGCGATGCCGCTCGTCTCCGGTGTCTCGTACCGGGAGCCGGCGGCCAGCATCACGAGCACGGCGACGGACTGCGCGTACGGCAAGTCGGCCGTCAGCACGCGCAGGCCGTTGTCGAGCGTGTCGCGCCGGAACACCGTCACCCCGCGCGATCGTATAGACCTACCCCTCGTGCACGGCGCACAGACGAGACGGGCGATCGCCTGCCAGCCCGAGTGGCTGACGCGGGTGCCGACCGACCGGCGCTTCCCCGACGGCGCCCGGCTTCTCTTCACCGGCTGCGGGACGTCCATGCACGCAGCGATGACCGGCGGCGATGCGGTGCAGGCGCTCGAGCTCGTGCTGCGGCCGGAGCGGGACGCGGACGTCCTCGTCCTCGTCTCGCACGAGGGCGAGACGCCGCTCACCCTGGCGGCCGCGCAGGCATGGCGCGGCCCGCGCTGGCTCGTCACCGGGAGGGCCGACGGCCCGATCGCCGAGCTCTGCGACGAGGTAGTGGTCTGCACTCCCGAGATCGAGGAGAGCTGGTGCCATACCGCGAGCTACACCTCGGCGGTCGCCGCGATCGCGGCGCTTCACGGCGAGGACATCGCGTGGCTCCCGGGCGCCGTCGGGGATGCGTTGGACGCGCCCCTGCCGGAGGTGGGCGAGCAGGAGCGCTTCCTCGTCGCGGGCGCGGGGCGGGAGCTAGCCACGGCGCACGAGGCGGTGCTGAAGCTGCGCGAGGGCGCCTGGGTCGCCGCGGAGGCGTACGAGACGGAGCAGCTGCTGCACGGCTACCTCGCCGCGATCGACGAGTCGGTGCGGGCGTTCGTCCTCGAGGGAGAGGGGATTGCCGCCGAGCGGGCGGCCGCTGCGGCGGCGGCGCTGCGCGAGCTCGGTTGCGACGTCGACCTGCTCCCGACGCGCCATCCGGTCGTCGACGTCGTGCTCTTCCAGCGTCTCACCGTCGAGATCGCCGAGCGGCGCGGGCGCGAGCCCGACCGGATCCGCCGCCACGATCCGCGCTGGATCGCGGCCGCGGCCGCCGCGAAGGCGGACAATGCCGCCTGAGCTCAGCGGTCGGCGAGCCTCCGGACGAAGCGGAGCGCCTGCCAGGCCTCGTCGATCGA
>DATEHY010000083.1:0-11826 GCA_035279325.1 Gaiellaceae bacterium | reverse complement strand
CTCCGCCGACGACCTGCGCCGCACCGAGGAGGCCGAGCAGGCCGCCCGCCGCTCCTGCGACGACGTCGGCCCAGCCTCCCGGCTGCCATTCGTCGATCCCGAAGCCGAGGGCCGCGCCGGCCAGAGCCGCGGCCGCCGCGGACGCGAGGAGGACGCTTCGCGCGGCCCCGACGGCACCCGCCACGAGGACGCCGATGCCGGCGCCCAGACCTGCGCTCACGCCGATCCAGTACCACGAGCCCACGCCGGAACCGTAACCACGGACGCGTCTCGTCCGTTGTTCGCGCGAGACCCCACGAGGAGGATGTACGTGACCCCTGAACTCCCGCAGCTCGTCTTTTTCACCTCTCACCGTTCCGGCCCGGCCCGGCGGATGGAGAGCCTGCTCGCGCACATCGCCCGCAAGGAGCGAGGCCGTCTGCGCGTGAGCAAGGTCGACGTCGACGAGTGCCCCGATCTCGCCGAGCGGTTCCGCGTGGATCAGGTACCCGCGCTCGCCCTGGTGGTGGGCCGGCGGGTCGTCTCGCGGCTCGACGGCCGTGCCACCGCGCCGCGGATCGAGTCGATGCTCGCGCCGCACCTCGCCGAGCCAGAGCTCGCCGAGGCAGTCGCCTAGCTCTCGAGCCGCGCGATCACCGCGAGGCCGAAGTCGGCCGCGCGCTTGCCGTCGACAACGCGATGGTCGAACGTGACCGAGACGTTCCCCATACGGCGAACGACGACCTCGCCGTCCCGGACGACCGAACGGTCCTCGACGCGGTGGACGCCGAGGATCGCGACCTCCGGGTGGTTGACCAGCGGCGTCACGAAAAGGCCGGCCGCCTTGCCAGCGCTCGTGACCGTGAACGTCCCGCCGCGCAGCTCCTCCGGCTTCAGCGTCCCGGTGTGCGCGGCCTCGGCGAGGCGCCGCACCTCGGCGTCGAGCTCGTCGAGCGAGAGCTTGTCGGCTCCGTGCACGACCGGCACGACCAGGCCCTCCTCGGTCTGGACCGCGACGCCGATGTCGTAGCGGTCGAGCAGCACGAGGTCCGCCTCCTCGACCCGCGCGTTGAGCTCCGGAAACTCGCGTAGCGCCTCGACGACCGCGCGCAGGACGAGCGGAACGAGCCGCTTCAGGTCGACGTTCGAGAAGTCGCACTCCTCCACCCAGGTCACGGCCGGGATCTCCCGGTGGGCGCGTGTCAGGTGCTCGAACATCTGCCGCCTGACGCCGCGCAACCGGACGTGCTCGCCCTCCGTCGCGGGTGCGGCCGCGCCTGCGACGGCGCCGCGGACGTCCTCCTCCGTGACGCGGCCCTGCGGTCCCGTGCCGGTGACGGTCGCGAGGTCGACGCCGAGCTCCGCCGCGACCTTGCGGACGAGCGGCGTGGCCCGGACCTTTTCCCCGGAGGCAGGAGCGACCTGCCGCGGCGCGGGCTCCGCGCGAGCCTGCTCCTCGCCCGCAGGCTCGGGTGCCGCACCGTCGCCGCCGATCACGACGAGCACGGTGCCGACCGGCACGACCTCCCCCTCCGCGACGAGGATCCGCGAGACCGTGCCGCCGGCCGGCGAGGGGATCTCGACGGTCGTCTTGTCGGTCGCGATCTCGACGAGCGGCGCGTCCTCCGCGATCTCCTCGCCCTCCGCGACGAGCCAGCGCGCGATCTCGCCCTCGGTCAGGCCCTCGCCGAGGTCGGGCAGCTTGAACTCGTACGCCACGGGCCGCAGTTCTAGCGGATCGCGTCGTCGCGGAGGAGCGCGTGAACGCCCTTGACCTCGTTGACGACCTGGGTCACGCGCAGGTCTACGGCCACGCTCGCGAGCGCGAGGCACTCCCGCCGCGGCGCCTCGAGCTCGTGCTCCATCAGGTCGAGCATCGTGGCCAGCGCCTGCTCGGCGGCCGTGTCGAGATCCTCGTCGAAGCCGAAGGCGAGCCAGGAATCGGCGGTGCGGGCGATCGGCGAGCGCAGCTCGCGGTCCTCGACGCCGAGTCTCAAGGTCACGCGCTCGAGCGGGCACTCGATCGCGGTTCCCGACACCTCGCCGTCGCCCTGCGCGCCGTGGCCGTCGCCCGCCAGCAGCAGCGCACCGTCGACCGGGATCGGGAGGTAGAGCGTCGCGCCGGCGACGAGCTCCTTGCAGTCGATGTTCCCGCCCCAGCGCCGCGGCGGGGTCGTCGAGTGCTCGCCCGGCTCGGGAGGCGGCATCCCGAGCACGCCGAGGAACGGCTCCGAGCGGACGCGGCGCTCGCCGAGGTGCCACCACTCGCCCTCGAGGCGCCAGGTGAACGTCTCGCCGTCGGCCCACGTCCGTCCCCAGTCGCGCGGCACGACCTCGTCGATGTGCACGGCGAGCGTCTGCCCTGCCCGTGCTCCGCGCACCTCGACCGGGCCGTGGAGCGCGTGGCCCGCGCCCTGCGGCCGGTCGGGCTCGACGTCCGGATCCCAGAACCAGCCGGCGTTCGGAACCTGGAACGAGACGGATTCGCCCGAGTCGACCGTCTCGGCCGGCTCGTAGTCGCGGGAGAACCAGCCCTTCACGCGCGCGGCTCCTGCACCCAGGCGTCCGCCGGCGCGAGCAGGACGCGCAGGCCGATCCGGCTTCCGTCCTCGGCGCGGAACTCCCACAGCGACACCGCCTGCTCGTCGCCCCGCAGCTCCGGCGCGACGTCGGCAGGGACGTAGCCCGCCTGCAGCCGCCGTTCCGCGTCGTAGACCGCGACCGCGTTCGGGTCGTGCTCGTTCGCGGGCTCGCGAACGAGCACGAGCCGCCGGCCCGGCGCGAACGCCTCGTCCTGCAACGCGTCGGCGCGGTAGGACGCGCCCGCGAGCTTGACCACGCGGACGCGCGGATCGTCCCACTTCATCGCGTCGCCGCTGGCCGCATCGCGGAGCCAGAAGCCCGACTCGCCGCGCTCGAGCCAGATGCGTAGACGATCAGAACTCGAGGAGCTTCCGGGCGGCACCGACGACCCGCTCGACGGACGGCATGTAGCGATCCTCGATCTTCCAGTACGGATACGGCACGTCGAAGCCGGTCACGCGGAGGACGGGGCCGTGCAGGTCGAGGATCGCCTTCTCGGCGAGGATCGCCGCGATCTCGGCCCCGAAGCCGGCTGTCCGCGGCGCCTCCTGGACGACGACGACGCGGCCCGTCGTCGCCGCCGACGCGAGGAGCGCCTCCTCGTCGAGGGGCCTGAGCGAGCGCAGGTCGAGCACCTCGACCGAGGCCTCGTCTTCGAGCGCGTCGGCCGCTCGCTCGCACACCGGCACCATCGCGCCGTAGGCGACGAGCGTCACGTCCGTGCCTTCCCGCGCGAGCCGCGCCTGGCCGAGCGGGACGACGTGCTCGCCCTCGGGCACGTCCTGCTTCTCGCCGCGGTAGATCAGCTTCGGCTCGAGCACGACGACGGGGTCTGGGTCGCGGATCGCCGCCGCCAGCAGGCCCTTCGCGTCGGCCGGCGTCGAGGGGATCGCGACCTTCACGCCCGGCGTGTGGACGTAGTACGCCTCGGGCGAGTCGTCGTGGAGCTCGGGCGCGCGCACGCCGCCGCCGTACGGCATCCGCACGACGAGCGGGAACTCCATCTTCCCGCCGGTGCGCCAGCGGTAGCGGCCGACGTGGGTGATCAGCTGGTCGAGGCAGGGGTACGAGAAGGCGTCGTACTGCATCTCGCAAACCGGCCGCCAGCCGGCCATGCAGAGTCCGATCGCGCTGCCGAGGATTCCGGCCTCGGCGAGCGGCGTGTCGACGCAGCGGTTCTCGCCGAAGCGCTCGCGCAGCCCGGCCGTCGCGCGGAAGACCCCCCCGGCCCGGCCGACGTCCTCGCCCATCACCATCACCGTCTCGTCGCGGGCGAGCTCGACGTGGAGCGCGTCGTTGACGGCTTCGACGAGGAATTTCTCAGCCATCCCAGCCCTCGCGGAGGAGCGGCGGCGGGAGGACGTACGCGTTGTCGAAGACGAGCTCCGGATCGGGATCCGGCTCCGCCTCGGCCTCCGCGATCCCCTGCCGCATGGTCTCGAGCGCCTCGGTCTCGATCTCCTCGGCGGTGGCGTCGTCGAGCACGCCGAGCCGGCGGAGATAGGCGTCGTAGCGGCCGACGCACTCGTTGCGCTTCTCCTCCTCGACGCGGTCGAGATCGATGTAGACGCGCGGGTCGTCGGCCGTCGCGTGGGGCGCGGCGCGGTACGTGACGGCCTCGATGAGCGTCGGCCCGCCGCCGCCGCGCGCCCGCTCGACCGCCTCGCGCGTCGCCTCGTACACGGCAAGCACGTCGCCGCCGTCGACGCGCACGCCCGGCATGCCGTAGCCGACGGCCTTGTCCGCGAGCGCCTCGGCGTGCGTCTGGGCCTCGAGCGGCGTCGAGATCGCCCACTGGTTGTTGTTGCAGAAGAGGATCAGCGGCGCCTGCATCACGGCGGCGAGGTTCGCGCCCTCGTGGAAGGCGCCCTCGCTCGTCGCGCCGTCGCCGAAGTACGCGATCGCGACGGTCGAGCTCCCCTTCAGCTTCTCGCCCCACGCGAGGCCGGCGGCGTGTGGCACGTGCGTGCCGATCGGGACGCAGATCGAGGCGACGCGATAGTCCGCCGGGTTCCACCAGCCGGCGGGATGCCCGCGCCACCAGTGGAGGACGGTGCTCGCGGGGATGCCGCGCAACAGCCCGATGGCCGACTCGCGGTAGCTCGGAAAGATCCAGTCCTCGTCGGCGAGCGCATGGACCGAGCCGGCCTGCATCGCCTCGTGGTTCCAGAAGATCGCGTAGGTGCCGATCCGGCCCTGCCGGTGGTAGACGACCGAGCGCTCGTCGTACGTGCGCAGCAGGACGAGCGAGCGATAGATGGCGAGCAAGTCGTCGGCGCCGAGGCCGTCGACCTCGCGCTCCTCGTCGATCACGCGCCGCAGCTCGTGCTCCTCTGACGCCACCCGGGCCACGCGCGGAAGCGTACTCGCGCCCGGTCTACTTGAACTTGAAGTCGGCGCGGTGGATCGTCCCGTCCTGCAGCTTCAGGATCAGCGCGCGACAGCTCCCGACCCAGCTCTTGTCCGTCTTCCAGGTGTAGGTGTAGCGGCCGCTGCTCGGGTCGTAGGTCAGGGAGCTGCCGCCGGCGGTCACCGTGGTGTCGATCCCATCTGCCGGCGCCGTCGCGTCGCAAGCGATCACCTGCGACTTCGGATAGCCGGACGCGAAGATGTTGAGGCCCTGGTTGCCGCCGAGGCTGAAGACGACCGGGATCGCGCTGCCCGCCTTGGCGACGTTGATCACCGGCTCGTTGTCGACCGGGGAGAAGAAGCCGTCGAACGGGTACTCCACGACGTAGGTCCGCTCGAGGGAGCCGATCACGTTGCCGTCGGCGTCGAACGCCTGGACGAGGAACGTGTGCACCCCGAACGTCGACGTGTCGATGGGGCTCCCGTTCGGGACGGTGCCGACGCACTGTGCCGCGGCCGGGCCGCACTGGTAGGTGGCGTTGACGACCTGGCCTTGGCCGTACGGACCGACCGGCGCCGAAAGCAGGATCTGGACGCCGCTCGGCGGGCTGTTGCTGCTCGTCGACGTGAAGTTCTCGCCCTTGTTCGCGCTGTAGCTCACGTTGACGCCATCGGTCGCCTCGACGAAGACCTCCGGATCCTCCAAGACGGTGATCGTGCCGCTCCAGAGCGTCGGATCGAGTGACGACTGCGTGAGCTGTAGGTAGTGCCAGCTGCCGTCGTTGACGAGCGCTGCCACCTCGGCGACGTGACCCGAATCGTCGCCGACCCGTGCCGTCACGGTCGCGACGCCGCCCGTATCCGACACGTTCACCTCCGAGATCAGCGGCGCCACCTGATCGGCGCTCTGCGAGTAGAGGATCTCGAACGTTCCGCTGACGAAGTGCCGCTGCGTTCCCGCGTCGCCCGAGCCGCTCGGCCGGAATTGGTCGCTCACGTTGAGGTAGTCGTGCTCGTTCCCGAAGGCCAGCGAGCGCTCGAGCGTGAACGGGCTAGCCGGGAAGAAGATCGGCGACACGTCCGGCGCCGGCTCGTGCGCGGTGGAGTCGATCGTCGGGTAGCCGAGCGTCGGGGTGGCGTTCGGGTTGTCGTTCGAAGCGAGGGCCTTGATCCAGACGCCGCGCGCCGGCCCCGCTGCGGAGGTCACCTGCTGGCTCGTGATCGGCAGGTTGGGCCGGTAGAGGCCGAACTGCGTTCCTGTGGTGGCGTTGCCGCTCGGGAAGGTGACCGTCGCGCTCTGGGTGCCCCCGGCGGCGGGGTCGGCAGTCGTGGTCAGCGGCGTGAAGCTCGGGCTGCTGCCCGCCGTGCCGAGATGCCAGAAGGGCAGGCCGTAGAAGGTCGTCTCCTCCATCACCTTCTCGTCGTAGACGTCGTACGCGCCCGCGGTGGCGAAGTACTGCTGCAGCGCGTTCACCCATTCCTCTCCGACCGAGCCCGAGTCGGAATGGAGGTTCTTCGCGAAGAGGGACATCAGGCGCTCCGAGAGCGCGACCGACTCGCTGTCGCCGTAGCCGTAACCGGTGTTCGCGATGTACATCGCGGCCTGGTCCTGGCTGTAGAGCTGCGGCCAGTCGAGGTACTTGCCTCCGGGGTTCGTCCCACCGCTCAGCGTGTCGGGGACGTTGAGCCCGCCGTGGCAGCCCATGGTGAAGAGAATCCGGGCGGCGAGGTTCGTGCTCGTCGCCTGGCCGGAGCTCGCGAGGTCGCCGCTCGCGGACTCGAGCTCGTACTGATTGTAGTGCGCGTTGACCGCGACGATCGACGGTGGCGCAGTCGAGTTGAGTGCGTTCGTGAGCACATCGCTCGCGCTCCACGGGTTCGGGACGCCGGGGAAGTTGATCGCGAGTGTCCCGGAGGGGAACGAGTCGACCGTCGTGAGGCTCGTGCCGAAATTCGCCTTCAGGTTGCTCTCGACCGACTGAGCGCCGTCGGCGAGGAAGTCGTAGCCCGTGACGAGCGCCGAGGTCGGGTTGAGCGTCCCCACCGCGCTCTGGGGCGTGCCGGTATAGCCGGAGCTCTGCAGGTAGCGGCTGATCTGGCCGACGATGTCGCCCGGCGTCTCGACGAGCCGCGAGATCGAGATCTGCGGCAGAAGGAGGCTGCGGCCGAGCCACGGGATGTTCGTGAACGCGCCGTAGGCGCCGTCGGTGAGGATCTGGTTGTGCGCGGCCGAGGCGTAGGTGGCGTTGCCCCGCGTCAGACCGTTCGTCGTGAACGCGAGGTCGTTCGCCTCGTTCTCCTCCGGCGAGAGCAGCACGGGATCGGGCGCATCCGCCATCGGCGGGCCGGCCTCGTCGGAGCCGACCAGAACGATGTAGTGGAGGCTCGGCAGCCCGGTCGCGGAGTTGCGGTACGACGCGACGACGTCGTTGATCGACCGCACGACGTTGTTGCGCGCGGTCGTGTCGCACGGCGTCGAGTCCCAGGCGGAGTAGGCATCCCGCACCGCCTGGTTGCCGTCGACGAAGAGCACGGTCCCCGCCACCTCGGGCTGCGCGGCGAGCGTGTTGAGCGAGTTGAGCATGGTCGTGACCCCAGCGCTCCCGTACATCGCGGTCATCCGCTGCTTGTTCACCAGGAAGAGCGTCTTCGTCCCGATGGGCAGCGAGCTCGGAAGCGTCCCGGGGGTGAAGCTCGAGGGGGCGCCGTTGGGGAACGTCCGCGCCGGGCAGTTGGGCAGTGGCGGCGGCGGGGTCTCCTGCACCCGCAGCACGAACGGGTCGTTGCTCGTCGCGCCGTTGTAGCCGCTGACGCCGATCGTCGCGTAGCCGCTCTGGCCCGCGGTGATGATCCCCGCGTCCTCGTTCACGCCGCCGCCGCGGTTGGCCGACGTGCTCCCGACCGGGGTCGAGCCGACCGGGGTCGAGCCCACCGGCGTCGAGCCGACCGGGACGTCGTCGAGCGTGTCGGGCGGCAGCGCCAGACCGCTGCTGCCGAAGCCGACGGCGCTGTCCTCGATCGGCGTCGAGCCGACCGGAGTCGAGCCGACCGGCGT
Source organism: Gaiellaceae bacterium (assembly GCA_035279325.1). GTDB lineage: Bacteria > Actinomycetota > Thermoleophilia > Gaiellales > Gaiellaceae > Palsa-739. The sequence continues at coordinate 3,860 of DATEHY010000083.1, read as the reverse complement.
GCTGAAGAACGACGGCGCGGCCGGCGCGCTCATCGTGAGGTCGAGGTCGGCGCTGTTCGGCACATTGAGGAAGGCCGAGATCCTCGTCCCGGTCGGCAGCGGATTCCCCGACGAATCGGTGAGCTTGACCTTGTAGAACGCCTGCTCGCCGCTGAACGCGATGTGCCCGGCGACGAGCGTGTCGGGCTTGATCTCGGTCGCGGTCGACGGGTCGCTCGCCTCGGGGTTCTGATGGACGGTGACCGGTGCGCCCGTGACGCCGATCGAGGCGGGGCCGGTCGCCGCGGTGACGTGGGTCGTGAACGTGCCGAGGGTGAGCCCCACCCAGGCGTCGAACTCGAGAGTCACGGGCTCGAGGCCCGTGTCCCCGGCGGGGCAGTTCACCGTCCACTGGTAGGCGTTGTTCTTCGCCGCGGACGCGGCGTCGGTGCCGAGTACCGTCGGGCGGCCGGCCGGTTGCAGCGCGTTGTTGCCGACCGAGAGCTGCGCCGTCCCGTCGACGGGGAAGAAGCCCCGCGGCAGGTGCGCCGTGATCGTGAACGCGGGCGCGATCGAGCAGTCGACGTCGTTGCCGATCGTGTAGGTGACCCTGGAGGGAGTCGCCGAGTAGGGCTGGAGGCCCTGGATCGGCAGCGTCTCCCACGGGAAGCCGGCCGCGCCGATGATCGCGACCACGAGGTCGTTGATCGTGATGTTGTTCGCGGCCATCGCGTTGCGGATGTTCGAGAACGTCGCGAGCGGCTTGATCGCGTTCGCGGCCTGGGCGTCGCCGAGCGTCCCGGTCGCGCAGTTGACGAGCGTGCAGTCGACGACGGTCGCGAGATCGCCGTCGAGACTGTCGATGTCGGTGAGCGGGATGGTCGCGAGCCGCGAGGCGCGAAGGTCGGTCGAGCCCACCGGCGTCGAGCCGACGGGCGTGGAGCCCACAGGAGTCGAGCCGACCGGCGTGGAGCCGACCGGGGCCGAGCCGAGCCGGCCCGCGACGTCCATCTGCAGTACGGTTGTGGCGCCGGTGGCGTTCGTGCAGTCGCCGCCGCCGTCCGGGATGATCCCGCCCGGCCCGCACCAGGTGAAGAAGCCGCCCGGGAGCGCGGACAGCGGTGTGTTGCCCGCGAGCAGGGACGCCCAGTGCACGGTGCGGAGCAGCGTCGTCCCGAGGTCGACCTGGTTCAGCGTCAGGGCCTCGAGGTGCTGCAGCGACGTCTTGCCGTCGCCGCACCTCTCCGTGCTGTCCTTCACGTCCTCGAGCGTGATCGCGGTCAGCGGCTTGGTCGCGAGCGAGCCGCAGAGCACCTGATCCCACGTGGCGTTGTGCAGCTGGACCTGCGAGAGCAGCACCGACGAGAGCGCGGTCGAGCCGACCGGGGTCGAGCCGACGGGCAGGTCGAACAGACCGGTGGATCCGACCGGCGTCGAGCCGACGGGCGTGGAGCCGACCGGCGTCGAGCCGACCGGCGTGGAGCCCACCGGAGTGGAGCCGACCGGGGTCGACCCCACGGGCGTGGAGCCGACCGGGGTGGAGCCCACCGGGGTCGAGCCGACGGGAGCCGAGCTCGTCGAGCCGGCGAAGTACGACAGCCACGCGTTCGGGATGGTGTTGATCGGAACCTGGTCGATCCCGGCGCCCGCGCTCGACGGCGCCGCGCTCACGGTCAGGTGCGAAAGCCCGGTCGAGAGGGCCGCGCCGTAGATGACGACGTCTTCGCACCCCCCGCAGCCGTTGTTCGCGGACTGCGTCCAGGTCACGGTCAGGGTCTGGCCGTCGGACGCCGCCCTGTAGTCGAGCGTGAATGTCGCCGGCATGTTCTGCGTCGGGAACGGGGCAGCCGAGGTCGCGTGAATCGTCTGCACGAAGTCGGGAGCGCTCCCGTCCGACAGGTGGGCCGTGAGCGTCCCGTCCGCGAAGTGGGCTGACGTCCAGATGGTGAGCCGCCGTACCGAGGTGTCGGCCGGAACCGAGAACGACAGCCCCTGGCCCAAGGCGGGACTGGTGATGCCGGCGAGTCCGTTGGAGATCGACGCGTCCGGAGATCCGTCGGTCCAGTTGAAGGTGTACGGGACGGAGCTGAACGTTCCGAATCCACGGACCGGCGTGCCGTCACCGTTGCCGATGCTCAGGTCGCTGATCTGCCGTCCGCCGCCTGCCTTGGTCTCGTTCGGCGTCAGCGAAGGAGCAGGCGGGCCGGGCGGGCTGTTGTAGCCCCAGAGCGCCCAGTCGGAGTCGCCGGACGCAGTCAGGTCGACGGACTGAACGGCGGACTGGCTGCTCCCCGAGAGCTCACCGCCGCCGCCCACCTGCGTGCCCCAGTTCGGGAACGAGTTCCGTGAGGGGGCCGTCCCGTGCGTCAGCTGAACTTGGTTCGTGCCGTCTGCGTTGGCTGTGAAGACGTTGAAGTTCTGGCCGCCGAGGTCGCGGACGAAGGCGATCTGCGAGCCGTCGGGCGACCACGCGGGATCGGCGTCGAAGATCGGCGCCTGCGTGAGGTTCTGCTGGTTCGAGCCGTCGGCGTTCATGAGGTAGACGGACTCACCGCCGCCGCAGACGGGGCCGCCGTCGGTCCGGCACGCGGTGCTGACGTAGAGGATCTTCGAGCCGTCCGGCGACCAGTGTGGGTTCGTGTTCGACCCGACAGACGTGAGTGCCGTGCCGACCGTGCCGGTCGCAACATTCGCGATGTAGATCTGGTCGCTGCCGCTCGAGGTGTCGCCGATTGCGATCTGCGACCCATCGGGGCTCCACGACGAGCCGCCGACGTTCCCGTTCGTGTTCGTGACCTGCGTCTGGTCCGAGCCGTCGGCGTTCATGACCCAAAGCTGGAAGTTTCCGTTGCGGTTGCTGTCGAAGGCGATCTTCTTGCCGTCCGGGGAGAACGTCGGCTGCACGTTCGAGCCCGACGAAGTGAGCGGGCGCGCGTTGCTGCCGTCGCCGTCGACCTCCCAGATCTGGGTCACGCCTCCGGACGTCTGCTGGTAGACGACCGTGTGGCCGTCCGGCGAGATCGACGGCAGCGAGTCGGTCACCGTCGAGGGGTCGTGCGTGAGCTGGACGAGGTTCGACCCGTCGGAGTTCATCGCCCAGATCTGCGAATTCCCGGTGCGGTCCGACTCGAAGGCGATGCTCGTCGGCCGCGGCACGAGCTCATACGCGCCGATATCGCAACCGTTTCCCTGTGGGCGCGCCACGCCGCGCTCGTCGGTCGCCGGGCAGTCGAGAAGGTTGCCCGCGTCGATCGCCGGGCTGATCGCCGCCAGCGGGAGGACGTCCGTCGGCCCGCTCTTGTCGAGCGCGAGCAGCAGCGGGTCGGTGTTCTGCAGCTCGGTCGCGTGGAGCCCGCAGGAGGCGTCGCTGGTCAGGTTGCCGCCCGCCGAGGAGAGCGGGGCCGAGCAGTCGGTATGCCCGTCGCCTTGAAGGTTCTCGGCGACGATCGTGTTCGCAAGGGTGCTCGACTGGGCCACGGTTGGGTCGGATGCTGCGATCCCGCCGCCGACGCCTCCGGTGGTGCTGAGGACATCTGCGCTGTTCGTCGCAATCGTGTCGTTGAGGAACGAGGCCGGACTGCCGAGGAAGAGGCCGCCGCCGCTGCCCTGGGCCTTGTTCCCGGTGATCGTGCTGTTCGTGATCGAGAGGCTCGTGCCGAAGTCGTCGATCCCGCCGCCGATGCCGCCGGTCGAGTTGTTCTCGATCGTGCTGCGGAGGATCGTGAGGGCGCCGTCGCTGTCGATCCCGCCGCCCGAGGTCGACGCCGAGTTTCCGGTCACCATCGAGTCCTGCAGCGTCAGCGAGGCCGGGTGGTCGATCCAGATCCCACCGCCGACGCCGGCGTCGTTGTTCCCGCTGCCCGCCGTCTCGTCGCCGCCCT
>DATEHY010000082.1:0-2649 GCA_035279325.1 Gaiellaceae bacterium | reverse complement strand
ATCGTCGACGCTGATCCAGCCGTGCCGCGCGTCGACGAAGTCCGCGGCGAGAACGCGCGCCACCGGATCGCCGGTAGCGGCGACGTCGCGCGGCGCGGATAGGCGCCAACTCCTGCCGGCGTTCGAGGTGAGCCAGAGCCCGACGCCGTTCGCGGCCCACGTGACAGGACCGCTACTGCCGATCGCGACGATCGGGATCCTCCGCCCTCCCGTCTCGATCTGCAGTACCCCCGCCGCCACGGCGCGTCCACCGCCGCCGGTCGCGCCCGACCTGCCACCTGGAATCGCGGCCCACACCGAGAGACCGACGCCGACCGCAACTGCGATTGCTGCGGCGAACACCGCCCGCCTCCGCCACTGCCGTGCCCGGGCCTCGCGGATAAGGGCCTCCAGTTCGTCGGGCCGCGGGAGTTCCGGTGGCGCAGCGACGCTCATCGCGCTAGTTGTACTAGCACCACTTCCCTCGCGTCAAGTGGAGGCCGGCTCGACCTTCTCGATCCGGACGGCTTCGCGCGGATCGTGGCTGCGCGGGTGCCCGCCTAGCCTTCGCGGCGGCGGCGGCGCTGCTTCGCGGCCCAGTGGCTGAGCTCGCCGAGGGCGATCACGACGACGAAGACTCCGCCGGTCGCCAGCATGACCAGCACGACCTTCTTCCCTTCTTCAGCCGCCGTTTCCTGGACGAAGAGCAGATGGAAGAGAGCGGCGACCACGGCGGGAATCTAGCTCACCCGCCGCTCGGAATGCGCAGCGAGCGCGGCGTCCACGGCTTCATCGCCCACGGCCTCGCGCGCCGCTCGGTCGAGCGCCGCCGGCTCGCCGTGGAGGCGGAGCTCCGTGCGCGCCTCGTCGAGCACGCCGCGGCCGAGGAGGGCGGCGGTCGCAGCCCAGAGCGGGCCGTCGCCATCGGTCTCCTCCGCCCGCACCTGGCTGCAAAGCGAGATGAGCTCCGCGAGGTCGCCCACGGCCGCGACGTCCCGCAGCGCCGAGATCCGCGCGACGCCGTGCGCGTAGAGGTAGTCGCCCAGCAGCAGCGCGGTGTCGTCGTCAGGCGGAGCGAACAGGCGAGGCCGGCCGTAGTGGACGAGGTAGCCCTCGTAGATCGTCTCGAGCCCGAGCGCGTACCGAGCCTCCCCGAGCGGCGAGAAGACCGGACTCCGGTCGCGCTCGGCCGCCGGCAGCAGGCAGTCCGCCCAGAGCGTGCTCTCGGCGGTCGCGTCGACGGCCATCGTCTCCCAGACGTCAGCCGGCAAAGCTCGCCACCGCTTCGATCGTGCGCTCGATCTCCTCGTCACCGTGCGCGGTGGACGGGAAGAGCGCTTCGAACTGCGACGGCGGGAAGTACACGCCCTGCTCGAGAAGGTGGCGAAAAAGGGCGGCGTAGCGCTCGGTGTCGGAACGCTGCGCGTCCTCGAAGCTGCGCACCGGGCCGTCCGCGGCGAAGAGCGTCAGCAGCGCGCCGACGCGCTGCACGCGTCCGTGGGGAGCAAGGCCGTGCTCGAAGCGGAGAGCTCGCTGCTCGAGCTCGTCGTAGACGGAGCCGTCGCGCAGCCGGCGCAGCACCGACAGGCCGGCGGCGGTCGCGAGCGGGTTCCCGGCGAGCGTTCCCGCCTGGTACACGGGCCCGGCCGGCGCGAGCAGGTCCATGACGTCTGCCCGGCCGCCGAAGGCGGCGAGCGGCAGGCCGCCCCCCACGATCTTGCCGAGCACCGTCAGATCGGGAAGGACGCCGAAGCGCTCCTGCGCGCCGCCGCGCGCGACCCGGAAGCCCGTGATCACCTCGTCGAAGATCAGCAGCGCGCCCGAGACGTCGCACAGCCGGCGCAGCGTCTCGAGGTAGCCGGGCCCTGGCGGGACGACGCCCATGTTCGCCGCGACGGGCTCGACGATGATCGCCGCGAGGCCCTCGCCGTGCCGCATGACCGCCTCCGCCGCGGCGTCGAGGTCGTTGTACGGGACGACGATCGTGTCGGCGGCGGCGCCGGTCGGCACGCCCGGCGAGGCCGGGATTCCGAGCGTCGCGAGCCCCGAGCCTGCGCTCGCGAGAAGCGCGTCGGCGTGGCCGTGGTAGCCGCCGGCCGTCTTGAGGATGCGGTCGCGCTTCGTGAAGGCGCGGGCGAGCCGCAGCGCGCTCATTCCGGCCTCCGTCCCGGAGGAGACGAGCCGCACCTTCTCGACCGACGGGATCGCGTCGACGATCTCGGCGGCGAGCTCGACCTCGGCCTCCGTCGTGGCGCCGAAGCTCGTGCCGCTTAGCGCTGCGTCGCGGACGGCCTCGACCGTCTCTGCGTCGGCATGCCCGAATAACAGCGGTCCCCAGGACATGACCCAGTCGAGCAGGCGCCGCCCGTCCTCCGTTTCGACGTAGGCGCCCTCCCCGCTGCGGACGAAGAACGGCTCGTCGAGCCCGACCGCGCGCATCGCCCGCACGGGCGAGTTCACGCCGCCGGGGATCAGCTCGAGCGCGCGCCGGTAGAGCTCCGACCGCGCCGTCAGAGCCAAGCCGCGAGGTCCTTCGTCCAGTAGCTGACGATCAGGTCGGCTCCGGCGCGCTTGATCGCGGTCAGCGACTCGAGCGCGGCCGCCCGCTCGTCGAGCCAACCCGCGCGGGCGGCGGCCTTGACCATCGCGTACTCGCCCGACACGTTGTAG
>DATEHY010000081.1:0-4405 GCA_035279325.1 Gaiellaceae bacterium | reverse complement strand
CCCCGTCACGATCGTCCCGATCAGCAGGCCGCCGAGCATCTTCGCGTTGATCACGCCCACCACGATCGGGAACGCGATCGGCACGATCGCGGGCACGATCATCGAGCGGATCGCCGAGCCGGTGACGATGTCGATCGCGGGTCCGTACTGCGGCCGCTCGGTGCCTTCCATGATGCCGGGGTGCTCGCGGAACTGGCGGCGCACCTCCTCGACTACCTCGCCACCGACGCGCCCGACGGCCTGCATCGCGAGCGAGGCGAAGAGGAACGGCATCAGGCCGCCGATGAAGAGGCCGGCGATGACCCAGGCGTCGGACAGGTCGAACGTGAGGTGCGAGAGCGCCGAGCCGAGCTTCGCCTGCGTGTGGAGGCCGTCGGCGTAGGAGCCGAAGAGGACGAGCGCGGCGAGCGCCGCCGAGCCGATCGCGTAGCCCTTCGTCACGGCCTTCGTCGTGTTGCCGACCGCGTCGAGCGGGTCGGTGATCGCGCGCACCTCGGGCGGCAGGTCCGCCATCTCGGCGATACCGCCGGCGTTGTCCGTCACCGGACCGTAGGCGTCGAGCGCGACGATCAGGCCGGTCATCGAGAGCTGCGCCATCACGGCGACGCCGATCCCGAACAGGCCGGCGAGGTGGTTCGCGACGAGGATGCCGATCGCGATCACGATCACCGGCAGCGCGGTCGCCTGCATGCCGATGGCGAGGCCCTCGATGATGTTCGTCGCGTGGCCGGTCTGGGACGCGCGCGCGATCGACTTGACGGGATTCCAGCGCGTACCGGTGTAGAACTCCGTGATCCCGACGAGCAGTGCGGTGATCGCAAGGCCGATGAGGGCCGAGCCGTAGAGCTCGCCGAAGGAGTACGTGTGCGAGAGGATGACCGGGCCGATGACGTTGGCGACCGGGTGCCCGACGAACGCCTTTGTCACCGGGATGAAGATCAGCGCCGAGATGACGGTCGCGACGAGAACCGCGCGGTAGAGCGCGTTCATGATGTTCCCGCCCGCTTTCACTCGAGCGAACTGGACGCCGATGATCGAGGCGATGATCGACACGGCGCCGATCGCGAGCGGGTAGAGCCAGAGGCTCTTGCCCGAGGCGTCGGCAGTGGTGACGCCGAGGAGCATCACGGCGACCGCGGTCACCGCGTACGTCTCGAAGAGGTCGGCGGCCATGCCGGCGCAGTCGCCGACGTTGTCGCCGACGTTGTCCGCGATCACGGCGGGGTTGCGCGGATCGTCCTCCGGGATGCCCGCCTCGATCTTGCCGACCAGGTCGGCGCCGACGTCCGCGGCCTTCGTGTAGATGCCGCCGCCGAGCCGCGCGAAGACGGAGATGAGCGAACCGCCGAAGGCAAGCCCGACGAGGTGGTGGATCGCCTTGTCCGGCGAGTCGCCGATGCCCGCGGTGAGGATCCAGTAGTAGCCCGCGACGCCGAGCAGGCCGAGACCGACGACGAGGAGCCCGGTCACCGAGCCGGCCCGGAAGGCGACGTTCAGCGCCGGCGGCAGCCCCGAGCGGGCCGCCTCCGCGGTGCGCACGTTCGAGCGCACGGCGACGTTCATCCCGATGAAACCGGCTGCGGCCGACAGGGCCGCGCCGATGAGGAAGCCGATCGCGGTGCCCCAACCGAGCGAGTGGTAGAAGCCGAGGAGCAGGAACGGCACGATCGCCACGACGGCGACCGTCATGTACTGGCGGCGCAGGTAGGCGGCGGCGCCCTCCTGCACGGCGCGCGCGATCTCCTGCATCCGCTCGGTGCCGGCCGGCTGTCGCAGCAGCCAGTAGGTGAGGCCGAGGCCGTAGAGAACGGCTGCGCCGGCGCAGAGCAGCGCGAACAGCACGGCGTGATGCATGAACCAACTCATCGGTTAGAGCTCCCTCCGGGGGCCGTTACAAAGTCAGCGCCGAGATGCCCCGGCGCGGGCTGCTTTTTACCACACCGGCCGGATCGACCGTGTCACGAAGTGGGCGTGCGGAGGTGCCAGCGCACCTGCTCCTCGAAGATCTCGCGCATCGACGCACCCTCGTCGTGGCGCGAGATCTGGCGTTCGGCGGCGTTGCGCTCGGGGACCGCGAGCCATTCCGCGGCGCCGAGCTCCTCCGCGACCGGACGCACCCACTCGAGGAGTAGCTCGAGACGCGCTCGCGCCGGCACGGCTTCCCCCAGCTCGAAGTCGATCAGCTCGCCGGAGAGGCCGTGGCGGATCGCCCGCCAGAGGTTCTCCTCGAGCAGCCGGTGCGGGAGGTTCGGCAACGGCTCGCCCTCGTCGAGCGCGCGCGCGATCCGCGCGGTCAGCGCGTAGGAGAGCGCGGCGAGCGAGCGCGACTCGCCGAGGTCGGGCTGCGCGTCGCAGATCCGGATCTCGACGGTCGGGAACGCGAGGTGCGGCCGCACGCTCCACCAGATCTGCGTGTGCTCCGTGATCGAGCCGGTCTCGTAGAGGAAGCGGACGTACGTCTCCCACTCGTCCCAGCTGCCGAAGGCGTCGGGGATGCCACAGCGCGGGAACATACGCGTGAAGATCTGCGTGCGGGCCGAGTGGAGGTACGTGAAGGCGCTCTCGACGAACGGCGAGCTCGCGGAGAGCGCGAGGAGCTCCGGCAGGTGGTTGCGGAGCGCCGAACAGACGCGGATCGCGCGGTCCGGGCCGTTGATGCCGACATGGACGTGCTGCCCGAACGAGTTGTTGCGCCAGACGACGTAGCGGAGGATCTCGTCGTTGCGGCGGTAGTGCGGCGTGTCGATGATCCGCTGCTCCTGCCACGGGCTCCAGGGATGCGTCCCCGTTGCGCCGAGCGCTACGCCGCGCGGCTCGACCAGCGCGCGGAGCTGTCGCCGCCGCTCGCCCAGCAGCGCCGCCGCATCGGCGAACGAGTCGCAGCGCCCGGTGCGCACCTCGATCTCCGACGCGATCAGCTCGCCGACGAGGTGTGGCTCGAGTTCCGACCCGCGCCCCGCCTCCTGCAGCTCCTCGAAGCGGTTGACGAGATCGAGCGTGTCGGGATCGAGGAGCGCGAACTCCTCCTCGACGGCGACCGTGAAGTCGGGTACGGCCGCGAAGGATTCGCGCGAGCGCGCGAGCATCTCCTCGTAGCCGAGCTGCTGCTCCTCGCCCACGCGAAAAGCCTACTTGTGCTTTTGAAGCAAGCGATCCGCGACGACGCGCCAGCTCCATCGCCGCTCGACCGCGCGGCGTGCTCCCAGGCCAAGCTCGCGCCTGCGCTCGGCCGGCAGGGCCAGGATCGCCGCCAGCCGCTCACAAAGCGCCGCGGCGTCGCCGGCCGGGAACGAGAGCAGCATCGCCGCGTCGGGCCCGACTTCCCTCCCGATGCCGGCAGCCACCTCGGCGAGACCCGAGTGCGCCGAGACGACGGGCAGCACACCGGCCGCCGCCGCCTCCGCCGCGACCATGCCGAATGCCTCGGGGAAGATCGACGGCACGACGGCGACGTCGCAGAGCGGCAGCAGATGACGGAGGTGGCGGTGCTCGAGCGCGCCGGTGAAGAGCGTTCCCGAAGGAGCGAGAGCCTCGAGCCGCTCGCGGAAGTCGCCGAAGCCGACGACGACGGCCCGCGCGTCGAGGCCGGCGAGCGCCTCCAGCAGAACGTGCACGCCCTTGTTCTCCATCAGCTTCCCGAAGTAGAGAACGGTCGGACGGTCCTCCGCGAAGAAGCGCGCGAAGCGCTCGGCGTTGCCCGGGTCGGGATGGCGCTCGCCGGCGCCGACGGGGTCGAGCGCCGCCTCGGCGATCAGCGCCTCGAGCGCCTGCTCCCGCGGCTCCGGCCGAAACTCGTCGACGTCGACGCCCGGCGGCACGATCTCGACCCGGTCGACGTGGCCGGCGACGTCCTCGAGCACGTCGCGGATGTGCTCGGAGCCCGCATAGACGACCTCGGCGCCGGCGAGCGTCTCCGCGCCCCAACGCGCCAGGTCGGGCCGGCCGCGCATCGCGTACTCGAGCTCCGAGCCGTGCGCCTTGACCCGGAACCGCATCCCGCTCGCCGCTCCGACGGGCGCGCCGAGCAGGACGTGGTTCGCGAATACGAGGTCGGCCGGAGCGAGAGCGCGGAGCGCCGCCGCATTCGCCTCGACGTACGCGTCGCGCTCCTCCGGCGTGAAGTCGCCGAGCAGCCGCGCCTCGAGGCCCTCGTACCGGTCGAGGACGAACACGGGCAGCAGCCCGCCGGGCAGATCGGGCACGACGACGCGCGCGCCGCCGAGGTCGTAGCGCTCGGCGTGGCGCTCCTGGCAGACGACCGTGACGTCGTGCCCGGCGAGGCTCCACTCGCGCGCGAGCGCCCGGGTGTAGACGTTCGACCCGGTGCCGCCGAGCAAGTACCCGTGCCAGAGAAGAACTCTCAGGTCAGGTGAAAATACAGCGCGTAGAGGAGCTCGACCGCCGG
>DATEHY010000080.1:0-24481 GCA_035279325.1 Gaiellaceae bacterium | reverse complement strand
CGATCCCGCCGCCCGAGGTCGACGCCGAGTTTCCGGTCACCATCGAGTCCTGCAGCGTCAGCGAGGCCGGGTGGTCGATCCAGATCCCACCGCCGACGCCGGCGTCGTTGTTCCCGCTGCCCGCCGTCTCGTCGCCGCCCTGGATCGTGACGCCGCCGATCGTGACGGTTCCGGAAGAGATCCGGAACAGGCGTGAGCCGAGCGAGAAGCCCCGGATGTCCGTCGACCGCGCTCCGGCCCCGACGATGGTCATGTCGCTCGACACCACGAGCTCCGCCGTGAGGTCATAGGTTCCGGCAGGCACGTCGATCGTGTCCGACCCGGTCGAGCTGCCGGCAGGGCAGTTGTCCACGATTGTGTTCGTGTTCGCCGCCTGAACCGCCTCGTTGAGCGAGCAGCTGGGGCCGACGAGAATCGTCGTCCCCGGGCCCGCCGCCGCGCTCCCCGGGAACGCGAGCACCGCGAGCACCGTCGCGACCGGCAACAGCCGCAGCAGCCGCGACCTCACGTTGTACCTCCCGGCTCGCCCGGGTCGGCCATGCCCTCACTCCCCCTCGCCATGCCCACCGGAACCACCGGCCTTGCCAGCAGAATGCGCCCCTTCCCGTTTCTTGTCAATAGCGGCACAATCGGCGAGGTGGGGGTGCCGAAGGACGAGACCCGGGTCGGCGGCGGAGGCGCGGCGCTCGTGCCGTACCTTCCCCGGATCACGCTCGAGTGGCTGCGCGACGCGCCCGGCGAGCGGCACCGCGTGCTCACTGGGACGATGGCGTTCGTCGACGTCTCGGGCTTCACCGCGATGTCCGAACGTCTGGCGCCGAAGGGCCGCCTGGGCGCCGAGGAGGTGACCGACGTGATGAGCGCCACCTTCGGGCGGCTCCTCACGGTCGCGTACGAGCTCGGCGGCGGGCTCGTCAAGCTCGGCGGCGACGCGCTGCTCCTCTTCTTCGACGGCGACGGCCACGCCGCCCGTGCGTGCGCCGCCGCCTGGGGCATGCGCGACTCTCTCGCCGCCCTCGGGCCGCTGCAGACCTCGGTCGGCGCGGTCGAGCTGAAGATGCACGTCGGCGTCCACAGCGGCGACTTCGACTTCTTCCTCGTCGGAAGCCGCCACGGCGAGTTGATCGTCGCCGGCCCGAACGCGGTCGTCACCGTCGAGATGGAGGACACGGCCGAAGCGGGCGAGATCGCAGTGAGCGAGGCGACCGCTGCGCAGCTCGACACGGCGTGCCTCGGCGACCCCAAGGGCGGGGGCATCCTGCTCGCCGCGCCGCCGCCCGTGACGTTCACCGGCGTCGCCGGGCTGCCCGACCCCGACGAGCTCGACGTCGCGAGCTGCATCCCCGAGGCGCTCCGTCCGCTGCTCGCCACCGCGCGCGTGGAGAGCGAGCACCGGCGAGCGGCCGTCGCCTTCGTCCGCTTCGGCGGCGGCGAAGACGAGCTCGACACGGACTCGGTCGAGGAGGTGGTCGACGTGCTCCAGGAAGCTGCCGCCGCGCACGGCGTCTGCTTCCTCGAGACCGACATCGACGGCGTCGGCGGACGCGTCGTCCTCGTCGCGGGCGTGCCGACGACCGCCGGCGAGGACGAGGAGCGCCTGCTGCGCACCGTGCGTGCGGCCGTCGATGCAGGGACGAGCCTTCCGCTGCACGTGGGCGTCGCCGCGGGCAACGTCTTCGCGGGGCGCATCGGGCCGCCGTATCGCCAGGCGTTCACGATCCTCGGGGGCACGGCCGCGCTCGCCGCGCGCCTGATGGCGAGGGCCGACCCGCGGTCGATCTGGACGACGCCGGATCTCCTCGAGCGGTCGCGCACGGTCTTCGCCGCCGAGCCGGTCGGTGCCCTGGCGCTGAAGGGGAAGGCGCAGCCGGTGGAGGCGGTCGCGGTCGGCGAGGTGACCGGTACCCGCGAGCGCGTCGCGCCGAAGCGGCTGCCGCTCGTCGACCGCCAGCGCGAGCTGCCCATCCTCGACGCCGCGCTCGTGCCGGTCCGCATGGGCTTCGGCAGCTTCGTCGAGCTCATCGGGGACGCGGGGATCGGCAAGTCGCGCATCCTCGAGGAGCTGGTCGACCGCGCCGAAGGCCTGACGCTCGTAAGCGCGGCCTGCGAGCAGTACGAGGCGACGACGCCGTACTTCCCGTTCCGGAAGCTGCTGCGGGGGGTCCTCGACGTCGGGGTCGACGGCGACCCGGACGCGAACTCGACCGCGCTCGCCGAGCGGCTCGGGCAGATCGACAGCGAGCTCGTGCCGTGGACGCCGCTCGTCGCCGACGTCATCGACGCGCCGGTGCACACGACGCCGGAGGCGGACGATCTCCAGCCCGCATTCCGGCGGGCGCGTCTGAACGGCGTGGTCGAGATCCTGCTCGGCGAGCTGCTCGAGCCTCCGACGCTACTGCTCATGGAGGACGTGCACTGGATGGACGAGGCCTCGTCGGACCTGCTGCGCCATCTCGGCAGCCGGGTCTCGACGAAGCCCTGGCTCGTGTGCGCGACCAGGCGGCCGGGCGAGAGCGGGTTCCTCGCGGCCGCCGGGACGCCGCCGGTGCCCGCGCTGTCGCTCCGGCTCGACCCGCTCCCCGAGGCGGACGCGCACGAGCTCGCGGTGGCGGCCGGAGCCGAGGGGCTGCAGCCGGAGGAGCTGGCGGCGCTCACCGAGCGCGCTGGGGGAAATCCGCTCTTCGTGCAGGAGCTCGTCGCCGCGACACGCGGCTCCGAGCAGGGCCTCGAAGAGCTGCCGGAGAGCGTCGAGGGCGTGCTCACGAGCCGCATCGACGGCCTCGCGCCGGGCGACAGGTCACTCCTGCGCTGGGCTTCCGTGCTCGGCGCCAGCTTCTCGAGCCGGCTGATCGCGCGCGTGCTCGAGGGCGACTCCGACGCCGCGCTCGACGCCGAGTCGTGGGACCGGCTGGCGGAGTTCGTCGAGCGCGACCCGTACGTTCCGGGCACCTTCCAGTTCCGGCATGCGCTGATCCGCGACGCCGCCTACGAGGGCCTCTCCTTCCGGCGCCGGCGCGAGCTGCACGCCCGCGTCGCCGACGTCCTGCGCGAGACCGCGGCCGACGAGGAGGAAGCGGCCGAGACGCTCTCACTGCACTTCTCCCTCGCTGAGCGGCACGCAGAGACGTGGGGCTTCTCGCTCCTCGCAGCCGAGAGGGCGCGCGCGAAGTTCGCGAACGCGGACGCGGCGGAGCTCTACCGGCGGGCGCTCGCGGTCGCGGAGCACGTGCCGTCACTCGAGCCCACGGAGGTGGGCCGGGTGTGGGAAGGGCTCGCCGACGTGCTCGAGCTCGGCGGCGACTACGGCGAGGCGCGCCTCGCGTACCGGCAGGCGAGGGCGCGGCTGCGGCTGGACCCCGACGCGCTCGCCGGCCTCTGCCTCAAGGAGGGCCGCCTCCGGGAGAACGAAGGGCACTACGCCGAGGCGCTGCGCTGGTACGAGCGCGGGCTGCGCCGCGCCGACGAGCTCGACGGCTCCGCCCGCACGCTGCACCGCCTCCGGCTCTCGCTCGGCTACGCGGCCGCGCGCTTCCGGCAGGGAGCCTTCGAGGAGTGCGTGGAGTGGGTCGAGCGGGTGATCGACGACGCGCGCGCCGCCGGAGCGCTGGCCGAGCTCGCCCACGCCTACTACCTCGGCCATCTCGCCTACACGTCGCTGGGCAGCCCGAAGCGCAACGAGGTGCGCGCCCTGGCGTTGCCGATCTACGAGGAGCTCGGTGACCTCCTCGGCCAGGCGAATGCGCTCAACAACCTCGGCATCGACGCGTATTACGAGGGCCGCTGGGACGAGTCGCTCGACTTCTACAGCCACAGCCGGGCCGCACGCGAGCGCATCGGCGACGTCGTCGGCGCCGCGACGATCCTGAACAACATCGCCGAGATCCTGTCCGACCAGGGACGGATCGAGGAGGCCGAGACCGAGCTGCGCGAGGTCAGGGCGGTCTGCGAAGCCGCAGGGTCGCGCCTGATGACGGCGGTCGCCGACGCGAATCTCGGTCGGGCGGCGGCGAGGGCCGGCCGTGGCGACGAGGCGCGCGAGCTCCTCTCCACGGCCATCGCCTCGCTGCGCGAGATCGACGCGGGCAGCTTCGTGGTCGAGGTGCAGGCCCGGCTGGCCGAGGCGGCGCTGTTCGCCGGGGACTTCGACGGCGCGCTCGCGGCTGCGGACCTCGCCGAGGCGATCACCGGCACCTCCGCGCCTCCGGCCGTGCAGGCGCTGCTCAATCGCGTCCGCGGACAGGCGCTGTCCCGCAGCGGCAGAGCGGAGGAGGCGGCACGTGAGCTCGACGAGAGCCTGCGCGTCGCGCGCGAGGGCGCGATGCTCTACGAGGTCGGGTTGACGCTCGAGGCACGCGCTCGGCTCACGGGCTCGGGAGAGGACGCGGAGGAGGCGCGACGCATCCTGGGCGCGCTCGACGTCGTCCGCGTGCCGGAAGTCCCGTGATCCCGCGCGGACTTGACGAACCGAAGTAGTGCTATACATAATAGATTCAGATGCCCAACTCGCTCCACCCGCTGATCGCTCGGGCGCGGCGCCGGATGAAGCGGAGGCGCGCCCTGATCGCGGCGGCGGTCGTGGCGTTCAGTGCCACGGGACTCGCCTTCGGGCTCGCGTCCCGCGGGCCCGGCGGACCGCCCCCGCAAACCTCGGGCGCGCCAAGCGGGCGGAGCCGGCATGCAGCAGCCGAACGCATCCGCCAGCGGCTCGCCGCCGAAGCGGCCCGGCAGCTCGCGCACGAGAAGGCGGCTGCGCGAGCCCAGATGGCGGCCGCGCAAGCCCAGATGGCCGCGCTGCGGGCGGAGATGCGTGCGCGGGAGCGAGCCGCCGAGAGGAAGTGAACCGGCCGGCCTCGCCAGCCTAGACGAGCACCGAGACCGCGTCGCGCTCGGCCTCGAACAGCGCCGCCGTCACGTCGCCCAGGTCCTCGCCGTCGACGTGGAGCGGCATCGGCCGGTCGCAGACGATCTCGACGCGATCGAGGTCGTGCCCGTACAGATACGGGCCGTGCCCGACACGGCCGGTGAGGAGGCGAATCGCGGTGCCGACGAGCGTCCGGCGACGCACCCGGATCGGCGCCACGAGGTCGAGCCCGAGCTCGAACCGCGCCTCGCGCGCGATCGGCAGCGGCACGCCTTTCGCGTACGTGTACGGGCTGCCGTTGGCGACGAAGGCGAGGGCCGCCCGCCCGTAGCCGGCGATCTCGAGCTGAGGTTCCAGGTGGCCGCGCTGCGCGGCGAGCGCGCTCACGATCGCGAGCGCGAACGCGAGATCGCCCGGGCGCTTGCCGTCCGCCCGCCTGCCGAGAGCATCGACGCGGCGCACGGCCTCGGCGTCGAGACCGATGCCGGCGCTGAACGCGAAGCGGCGCTCGTTGACGCGGCCGACGGCGATCCTGCGCGTCCGTCCCTCTCCGATCGCCTCCGCGATGACGCGCGCCGCCTCGACGGCGTCTGCCGACAACCCGAGGCCGCGGGAGAGGACGCTCGTCCCGCCGCCGGGTAGGAAGCCGACCGGCACGTCGCGCTCGAGGCCGTTCAGCGCCTCGTTGAACCCGCCGTCGCCCGAGAAGACGACGATCGCGTCGGCCCCGCCCCCGCAGGCCTCCGTCACGAGCTCGGTCGCGTGACGCGGTCGCTCGGTGAGCACGACCGACACGTCGCCGGCGCGCTCGAGCTCGGCGCGCACCGCCGCGAGCCGCTCCTCCGTCACGCGGGTGGCGAACGGGTTGGCGACGAGGACGATCTTCACCGGCTGGCGTAGCCGCGCATCCCGTCGAGGAGGAGCGCCGTGAAGCGGTCGGCGAGCTCGTCGGTGGCGCCGCCCGGTCGCAGCCACGTATAGGCCCAGTTGGCCGCCGACAGCGCGAGCAGTGCCGCGGTCGCGTCGTCGAGGTCGGTGCGCAGCTCGCCGAGCTCGCGGCCCTCGCGGAAAAGCGCGCGGAACCGCTCCTCGTAGCGGCGCCGCTCGGCGACGAACTCCTCCCGCCGCTCGCCTTCGAGATACCGCCACTCGCGCACGAACACCGTCGCCACGTCGAGCTGCTCGGCGACGACGCGGAGGTGCGCCCGCAGCGCCGCCCGGATCCGCTCGACCATCGGCCCCTCGTCCGGCACCGTGTCGAGCGCGGCATGGAACGCGGCGGAGCCCTCGCGTGCGACCTCCCAGAGCAGATCGGCCTTCGACTCGATGTGGGCGTAGAGCGAGCCCTTCTGCACGCCCATCGCCTCGGCGAGATCGCCGATCGAGGTGCCGTGGTAGCCCTTCTCGGCAAAGAGACGGGCGGCGGCCCGTGTTAGCTCGGTGCGGCGCGCGGACATCTACAATGTGAAACCTAACGATCGTTCGGAAGGTGGTGTCGGGTGGCAGCAGCTGAGATTCCACGGGATGAGCAGGCATTTCTCGAGTACGTCCAGTCCGGCGGCCAGGTCGAGACGGCCGACTGGATGCCGGAGGACTACCGGAAGAAGCTGATCAAGTTCATCGAGATGCACGGCAACTCCGAGCTCATGGGCGTCCTGCCCGAGCGCGAGTGGATCCTCCGTGCTCCCACGCTCCAGCGCAAGCTCGCCCTGACGGCGAAGGTGCAGGACGAGGTGGGACACGCGCAGCTCATCTACCGCGTCGTCGAGGATCTCGGCAAGCCACGAGCGCTGTGCCTCGCCGATCTCGTCGACGGGAAGGCGAAGTTCCACAACGTCTTCCATTACCCCACGAAGACCTGGGGAGACGTCGGCGTCATCGCCTGGCTCGTCGACGCGGCCGCGATCATCAGCCAGAAAGCGCTGCTCAAGTGCTCGTACGCGCCGTACGCGCGGATCATGAAGAAGATCTGCTGGGAGGAGTCGTTCCACATCCTCCACGGCCGCGACGTCATCCTCGCCATGGTGACCGGCACGCCCGAGCAGTTCGAGCTCGTGCAGGAGGCGCTCGATCGCTGGTGGGGCCCGCTGATGCAGTTCCACGGCAACCCGATCCCGGCCGACGAGGATCCGATGTTCCTCTGGCGCATCAAGTCGCAGGGGAACGAGGAGGCGCGCCAGCAGTTCCTCGACGGCTACGTGCCGCAGATCCGCGAGCTCGGCCTGACAGTCCCCGACCCGAAGCTGCGCAAGCGCGACGACGGCGTCTGGGAGTACACCGAGCCCGACTGGGACGAGCTCAAGCACGTCGTGACCGGACACGGCCCGAAGACCGAGGAGCGGCTCGCCTTCCGCCGCCGCTTCCTCGACCAGGAGCAGTGGGTGCGCGACGCGGTTCTCGCCGCATGAGCCATCCGGCAAGTCATCCGATTTGGGAGGTCTTCCGCAAGGAACGTCGCGGCCAGCCGTTCGAGCACGCCGGCTCGGTCGTCGCGCCCGACGCGGATTTCGCCGAGGCCTGGGCGCGCGAGCAGTACGGCCGCCGCGGCGAGTCGGCCGCGCTCTGGCTCGTCCCGCGCGAGGCGATCCGCGACGTCGAGGACTGGGCTGACGAGTTCGACCTCAAATACCGCCGCGTCGACGGCTACTCGATCAAGGCACGTTTGAAGGAGGCTCGTGAACGAGCAGGCACTGCTGGGCCTGGCTGACGACGAGCTCGTCCTCGGCTGGCGCGACTCCGAATGGACGGGCATCGCGCCCATGCTCGAGGAAGACGTTGCCTTCTCCTCGATCGCGCAGAACGAGATCGGCCACGCACGCGCCGTCTACGAGCTGCTCGTCGGCGCGGACGGCGACGCGGACGCGCTCGCCTTCGACCGCGAGCCGGACGAGTACCGCTGCTCGCCGCTCGTCGAGCTCCACCTGCTCGAGTGGGCGCACACGATCGCCCGGCGCTGGCTGTACGAGGTCGCCGACGAGATCCGCATCACCGCATTGAAGGACGACTCCGATCCTGCGGTCGCGGGCCTCGCCGCGAAGATCGACCGCGAGGAGACGTATCACCGCATGCACGCCGCGATGTGGCGCGACCGGCTGCGCGACGAGCCGCGCTTCCAGGCAGCGGTCGAGGAACTGTGGCCGTACGCCGTCGGGCTCCTGCCGGAAGAGCTCCGGCCCGGGCTGGCTGAGCGAACCGGCCTCGACCTTCCAAGTAACAAGTTGTTACAAGGACACGAACGCGGCACACATACGCCGGAGCTCGCCCCGCTGTGGGAGGAGATGACGATGGTGCGGCGCTCCGCGCCGGCGGGGGCGCAGTGGTAGCGGAGGCTCGGGTCTGGGAGGCGCTCGACGAGATCCCGGATCCCGAGATCCCGGTCGTCTCGCTCGTCGACCTCGGCGTCATCCGTTCGGTCGATGTCCAGGACGGACGGGTGCGGATCGAGTTCACGCCGACGTTCCTCGGCTGCCCCGCGCTCGAGTTCATGAAGCGCGCGATCGAGGAGAAGGTCCCGGGAGCGAAGGTGGAGGTCGTCAACGACGACTCCTGGTCGACGGACAGGATCACCGCCGCCGGCCGCGAGAAGCTCCGCGCCGCCGGCTTCGCACCCCCCGCCCCGCGACTGGTCCAGCTGCAATCGCAGGTGCACAAATGCCCCTACTGCGGCTCGACCGAGACGCGGCTCGAGAACCTCTTCGGCCCCACGCCGTGCCGCTCGCTCCGCTACTGCGAGAGCTGCCGTCAGCCGTTCGAGCAGTTCAAGACCATTTAGCAGCCAGACGCTCGGCGAACGCGGGATCCTCGGCGCACAGCCGGTCGACCGCCGCTCGCTCGACCGCCACAGCGACGCCGTGGGTCAGCGCGCGCACGCGCGCCGTGCGCAGCCCGTCCTCCGAGAAGAGGGCTCGCTCGCCGACGACGGATCCGGGGCCGAGCTCGTGGATGCCGTCGGTGGCCTCGACCACGATCTGTCCCTCGACCACGACGTACAGGCCGGTGCCGGGCTTGCCGCTCTCGATCAGCATCTGCCCGGCGCCGAACGAGAGCCGCGAGCCGGCGGCCTCGAGCTTGCGGAGATCGTCCTCGTTCACCGTGCGAGTATCGCACCAGCGTCCGGGCTGACGTTGCCCGACAGTCTCCGGGTACGCTCCCCGCGTGGCCGTCGAGATCCTGTACTGCCCCGTCTGAAGCGGATACGACCGACGGGCTGCGAGTCTCGCGGCCGAGCTCAACGAGAGCGGGATCGACGCCTCGGCCCGCGAGGGCGCGAAGTCCCAGTACGACGTGATCGCCGACGGCACACTGGTCTTCTCGAAGCAGAGCGAGGGACGCTGGCCGGACGACGGCGAGATCCTGAGCCTGCTCAGCTCCCGCTGAAGCGCGCCTGCCGCTTCTCGCCGAAGGCCGCGACTCCCTCGCGAAAGTCCTCGGTCTGCGCGGCCTCGGACTGCGCCTCCGCCTCGCGTTCCAGCTGCTCGGCGAGCGTCGCGGTCGCCGCCTCGTCGTAGAGCCGCTTCGTGAGCGCGACGGCGCGCGTCGGCGCGGCGGCGAGCTCCGCGGCACGCTCGGCCACGCGCGCGTCGAACGCGCCGGCCTCCACTACCTCGGAGACGAGCCCCCACGCGTGCGCCTCGGCCGCCGTCAGCCGGCGGTTGGAGATCATCCACTCGAAGGCGCGAGGAGTCCCGAGTAGGCGCTGGATGAAGTAGGTGCCGCCGGAGTCGGGGATCAGCCCGATGCCGACGAAGCCCGGCACGAAGAAGGCGGCGTCGGAGGCCAGCCGGATGTCGCACGCACAGGCGAGCGAGAGCCCGGCGCCGGCACAGACGCCGTTCACCGCCGCGATCACCGGCTTCTCGAGCGAGCGGATCGCCGTGACGTTGACGTGATACGTCGCGCGCAGCATCGCCGCGACGTCGCCGGCCTCCCCGAAAGCCGTCAGGTCCTGGCCGGCGGAGAAGCCGCGGCCCGCGCCGGTGATGACGACGGCCCGCACGGCGGGATCGCGCGCCTCCTCGAGCGCCTCGCGCAACCCGTCGTGCACCGCGCGGTTGAACGCGTTCAGCTTGTCCGGCCGGTTGAGCGTGACCGTCTGGACGGCCCCGTCGCGCGCGACCTCGACCTCGGCCATGCCTAGCCCAGCTCGACGAACTCGACGGTCGGTTGCGGGAAGCCGCGCTTGTACGCGTCCTTCCCCGTGGCCATGAACTCGTCGCTGCTGATCGCGCTCTGGAACGCCTGCTCGTCGGCGAACTCCCACTCGGCGTAGTACGCGTGCGGCGGCTCACCCAGCGGCGAGCCCGTGACCTTGCCGTGCCGGAAGACGCCGTTCGGCACCTGCGCGCAGAGCTCGGCGTGCTCCGCGTAGGAATCGAGGTCGGGCTGGTGGTCGTACAGGACGGTCACGCGATACATTCGCTCCTCCAAGTCGCTCGCCGAAAGGAGACTAACCCGATGGCAGGAGAGGTCGTCCACTACGAGATCGCGGCCACCGACGTCGAGCGCGCGAAGCGCTTTTGGGAGGGCGTCTTCGGCTGGGAGTTCGGCCCCTCGATGTCCGAGGAGTTCGACTATCGGATGGCACGCGTCACCGACGCGAGCGGCGCGGCTCTCCAGCCGGGCGAGCCCGGGCATCCGAACGTGTACCTCGACGTCGCCGACATCGACGCGGCGATCGGGAAGGTCCGCGAGCTCGGCGGGCAGGCCGACGACAAGCAGCCCGTACCGACCCACGGCTGGTTCTCGGCCTGCAAGGACAGCGAGGGAAACGCGTTCAGCCTCTGGCAGGGAGATGCGTCGGCCGCCTAGCGGCCTCGCCGTTCCGTCCCGCGGCGATCGACGACGCGCAACGCCTTCCCCTCGCTCCGCGGGATCGTCCCGGGAGCGGCGACGTCGACGCGGGCGGTCAGCCCGAGCGCGCTCTGGAGCTGCCTGGACACCGAGTCGGAGTCGACAACTCCCTCGACCTGAACCGTCAACTCGTCCAGGTGACCTGGACGCTCGACGATCAGCTGGTAGTGCGGCGCGAGCTCCGGGATCGCGAGAAGCGCTCGCTCGATCTCGCTCGGGAACACGTTGACGCCGCGGATGATCAGCATGTCGTCGGTTCGACCGAGCACGCGGGACATCCGTGCGAACGTGCGGCCGCACGTGCACGGCTCGCGGGTGACCGAGGCGAGGTCGCCGGTGCGATAGCGCAGCAGCGGCAACGCCTCCTTCGTCAGCGTCGTGAAGACGAGCTCGCCGACCTCCCCGTCCGCGAGCGGCCGGCCCGACTGCGGGTCGACGACCTCGAGGAGAAAATGATCCTCGTTCACGTGCGCGCCGTCACGGCTCTCGGCGCACTCCGCCGACACGCCCGGCCCCATCACCTCCGACAGGCCGTAGATGTCGACCGCGGTCAGTCCGAGCGCGGTCTCGATCGCCTCGCGCAGCCCCTCGGTCCACGGCTCGGCGCCGAATACGCCCGCGCGCAGCTCGAGGCGCGAGGGGTCGGAGACGTGGTCGGCGATCGCCAGCGCGTAGCTCGGCGTGCAGCAGAGGATCTCCGCGCCGAGATCCTCGAGCAGCTGCGCCTGGCGCGCGGTGTTCCCGCCGGATACGGGCACGACCGTGCAACCGAGCCGCTCGGCGCCGTAGTGCAACCCGAGGCCGCCCGTGAAGAGGCCGTAGCCGTACGCGTTGTGGACGATCGTCCCCGGGCCGGCTCCCACGGCCGCGAGGGCCCGCGCGCAGCAGTCGGCCCACGCCGCGAGATCGTTGCGCGTGTACGCGACGATCGTCGCCTTGCCGCGGGTCCCGGAGGAGCCATGGATACGAACGCATTCCTGAAGCGGCACCTGCAGCAGGCCGAACGGATACGCGTCGCGCAGGTCCGACTTGACCCGGAACGGCTGCTCCGCGAGCGCATCGAGCTCGACGCCGAACCGCGTGCGTAGCCGGTCGCGCTGGAGTCGCTCGAGCTCCGGCCGCGGCAGCGTTTCCAGCTCGGGCTGGAAGATCGGCACGACCCTGATTATTCTCCGGCTGCCGGCGCCACTGGGATCGACCAGGGAGGAGCAGCGTGCGCACGACGTTCATCGCCATCGAGAAGGCCGGAGTGACCTACTTGAAGGGATGGACTCGTGCTTCGCAGAACGCTTCTGAACCTTGGGATCCTGGCGCATGTAGACGCCGGTAAGACGACTCTCACCGAGCGGCTGTTGTACGCGGCCGGCGTGGTCGACTCCCCGGGCAGCGTCGACAAGGGGACGACGCGGACCGACTCGCTCGCGCTCGAGCAGCAGCGCGGCATCACGATCCGGTCGGCCGTCGTCGCGTTCCCGATCGACGGCGTGACTGTGAACCTGATCGACACGCCCGGCCACCCGGACTTCATCGCCGAGGTGGAGCGCGTGCTCGGCGTCCTCGACGGCGCGGTGCTCGTGGTCTCAGCGGTCGAGGGAGTGCAGCCGCAGACGCGGATCCTCATGCGCGCCCTGCAGCGCCTGGGGGTGCCGACCCTCCTCTTCGTGAACAAGATCGACCGCGCCGGGGCCGACCCGGAGCGCGTGCTCGACGAGATCGAGCGGCGCCTGAGCCCCGCGGTCGTGCCGATGGGCTCCGCCGCCGGGCTCGGCACGCGGGCGGCGTCGTTCGCGGGCTTCGGGCCGGCCGACGACGCCCTCGCGGCGCGGGCGAGAACCGGGGAGCTGTATCCGGTCTACTTCGGCTCCGCGCTCACCGGCGCCGGTGCGGCTGAGCTGTTGGGGGGAATCGCGCGGCTCCTCCCCGCCCGCGCGGCCGCCGGCGACGGGCCGCTCTCGGCGCGCGTCTTCAAGATCGAGCGCGACCCGGACGGCCATCGGATCGCCTACACGCGACTCTTCTCCGGGACGATCTCCGTCCGCGACCGCTTCGACGTCGGGAAGGTGACGGCTCTCCGCGTCTTCGCGGACGGCGACAACGTTCAGCGCGACGCCGTCCACGCAGGCGAGATCGCGAAGCTCTGGGGTCTCGCGGAGATCCAGGTCGGCGACTGGCTCGGGGAGCCGGGACGCGCAGTCGAGCACCGCTTCGCGGCGCCGACGTTCGAGTCGGTCGTCGAAGCCGTCGATCCCGCGGAAGGGCAGCGGCTGCGCCTCGCGCTCGGCCAGCTCGCCGAGCAGGACCCGCTGATCGACGTCCGCCAGGACGACACGCGCGGCGAGATCTCCGTCTCGCTCTACGGCGAGGTGCAGCGGGAGGTCATCGAGGCGACGCTCGCCGCCGACTACGGGCTCGAGGTCGCGTTCCGCGAGACGACGACGATCTGTATCGAGCGCCCCACGGGCAGCGGCGAGGCCGTCGAGATCCTCAACACGCCGACGAATCCGTTCCACACCGACCTCGGCCTGCGGGTGGAGCCGGCGGCGCCGGGCTCCGGAATCGAGCTCCGCATCGCGAAGGAGGTCGACCCACGCGACACGCCGCTCTACATCTTCGGGACGCTCGCCGGCTTCGCCGAGCAGATGGCCGTCTTCGTCCGGTCCGCGCTCGTCGAGGGCCTCCACGGCTGGGAGACGACGGACTGCGTCGTGACGGTGACGAAGATCGGCTACAGCCTCGCCGACGGGCCGCCTTCGCGTCGCGGCCCGATGCCCAACACGCGCGACATCAAGAGGCTCGTCCCGATCGTCCTCGTGCAGGCGCTCGAGCGGGCCGGGTGCGCCGTCTGCGAACCGGTCTTCCGGATCGCCGCCGAGGTGCCGAGCGCGGCGATCGGCCCCGTGCTCGCAGCTCTCGGCCGGCTCGGCGCCGGAGCTGCGACGCCGGTCCCGCGCGGAGAGCTCGCGGTGCTCGAGGCGCTGCTACCCGCGTCGCGAGTCCAGGAGCTCAGGCGTCAGCTTCCGGGGCTGACGGGAGGCGAGGGTCTCCTCGACGCCGAGCTCGCGGGCTATGAGCCCGTGAGCGGCGAGCCCCCCGTCCGGAAGCGGACGACGCCCGACCCGCGCAACCTCGAGGAGTACCTCGCGCGGGTCGGGCGCTGAGCAGGGAGCTACGCCGCCTCGGCGAGCGCCGGCTCCTCCTCGACCAGCTCGACCACGCTGGCCGGCCGCCGGATCAACGCGGCCGCGACGGCGCCGAGCGCGACCACACCGCCGCCGATCCAGACGGCGGTCGACGTCCCGTGCGTGAACGTCTCGGCAGTGCGATAGCCGCCGGCATGGGCGAAGACCGAGGCGAGGACGGCGACGCCGAAGACGCCGCCGAGCTCGCGGATCGCGTTCGTCGCGCCCGACGCCTTCCCCTCGTGCTGCGGCGCGACCGAGCTGAGCACGACGTTCGCGACGGGAGCGAAGAAGAGGGCCATCCCGGTCCCAGAGACGACGAACGGCGCGACGAGGTCCGCGTAGGGCACCGACGGCGTCTGCAGCGCCGCGAGCCACATCAACCCACCGGCCTGCAGCGCGAGCCCGAGCGCCATCAGCCGCCGGCCGCCGACCCGGTCCGAGAGCGCACCGGCGAGCGGCGCGACGAAGATCGGCATCGCCGTCCACGGCAGGATCCGCAGGCCCGCGGCGAGCGGGGTCATGTGCTGCACGGTCTGGAAGAACTGCGCGAGCAGGAAGATCGAGCCGAACATCCCGAAGAACATGAGCAGGGACGCGGCGTTGGTGAGCGCAAACGTCCGGTCACGGAAGAAGTGCAGCGGCAGCATCGGCGAGGGCGCGCGCCGCTCCCAGGCGACGAACCCGGCGACGAGCATCGCGCCGGCGACGATCGGGAGGACGACGCCAAGGCTCGTCCAGCCGTGGGAGTTGCCGCGCACGAGCCCCCACACGATCCCGAGCAGACCGGTGCTCGCAAGGCCCAGCCCCGGCACGTCGAGCGACGCGTCGGCGCCGCGCGTCTCGTCGAGCCGCGCGAATGCGAGCGGGGCGAGGACGAGTCCGATCGGCACGTTGAGCCAGAAGATCCAGTGCCACGAGACGCCGTCGACGATCGCGCCGCCCACGAGCGGTCCGATCGCGATCGCGAGCCCGCCGATGCCTCCCCAGATGCCGAGCGCGAGCCCGCGCCGCTCGCGCGGCACCGCCGCCGACAGGATCGTCAGCGTGAGCGGCGTGACGATCGCGCCGCCGACGCCCTGCACCGCCCGCGCGACGTCGAGCGCGTCGGCGCTCGTGGAGAGAGCCGCCGCCGCGGAGGCGCCCGTGAAGAGCAGAAGTCCCAGCACGAACAGGCGCCGCCGGCCGAAGCGGTCTCCGAGCGCCGCGCCGGTGAGGAGGAGCACCGCGAACGTGAGCGTGTAGGCGTTCACGGTCCACTCGAGCTGCGAGATGGACGCGTGGAGGTTGCGCCGGATCACGGGCAACGCCGTCGTGACGACGAGGTTGTCGAGGCTGACCATGAAGAGCGCGACCGAGGTGATCGCCATCGTCCAGATCAGCGAGCGCTTTTGTGTGTGAGTCATCACTTCCTCCTTGGCTAAAAAAAAGGGTCAGAGCGCCTTGCCGCAGCCGGAGAGCAGATCGGTCATCCACGACTCCGGCTCGGCGTCGACGTGCATCGAGGCGAGGACGTTGAGGAGCATGCCCGTGGCGAAGAAGCTCCAGACGGCCGGCCAGTCGGCGCCCGAGACACGCCGGACGTACGCGACGAGATCGCCGTAGCCGGCGCGCACCACCTCGCGGATCTCCGGGTCGTCGCACGCGACGTACGCGTTCATCTGGGCGCGCAGGCGCGAGCGGTCCTGCTCGAGCTGCTCCCGGTACGCCTGGCCGATCGCCTCCAGCGCCTCCTGGCCGCGCTTGCCCTCGGCCGCGCGCTGGAAGAGCTCGAGTGTCTCGCGCAGGCAGCGGGCGACGGAGGCCTTGAAGAGCTCCTTCTTCGATCCGAACAGGCGGAACAGGTATGGCTGCGAGATGCCGGCGCGGCGGGCGATGTCCTCGGTGGACGCGCCCTCGAAGCCGCGCTCGGCGAACTCGATCAGCGCGGCGTCGAGGACCTCGTCCCGCCTTGTCGCCGCGGTCGATCTCGTCGTGGCCGTCCCCATGGCGTGTGATGTTAGTGATGACTCACAATGTTGTCAAGCCCGCCGCCCACCGGATTAGGGTGCGCGCGTGTCCGGAAGCGCGCTCGCCGCGGGCTTGGCCGTTGCCGCCGGCCTCGCCGGCTCGATCCAGGTCGCCCTGATGTCGCGCCTCGGCGAGCGCATCGGCGTGCTCGAGGCCCTCGGCTTCTCCGCGGTGCTCACCGGAGCCCTCGCCGTCGCGATCCTGGCGATCACCCGCCACAGCCTCGGCGGCTTCGGCCGCGCGGTGCACCAGCCGTGGTGGATGCTGCTCGGCGGCGTGATGGGGCTGCTCATCGTCTTCACCGTCACGTACGCCGGCCCGCGCATCGGGGTCGCGGCGACGGTGGGGATCCTCATCGCCGGTCAGCTGGCGATGGGCGCCGCGATCGACCGCTGGGGACTGTTCGGCTCGGAGCGGATCGCGCTCCACTGGCCGCGGCTGCTCGGCATCGTGCTGCTGGCCGTCGGCGCCGCCCTGTCCGTCAGGAAGTAGCGACTCCCTCGATGAGGTCGGCGGCGAGCACCGTCCCGGACTGTTCGCGCAGCCGCTCGCCCGCGGCGGCGCATCGCGCGCGCAGCGGCTCGTCGGCGAGCACGCGATCGAGCGCGGCACCGAGCTCGCCGTCTGCGAAGTCGTAGGTGGGGAGCCGTACGCCGTACCCGGTTTCGTGCACCCGCTGCGCGTTGTCGTGCTGATCCCAGAAGACCGGCAGCACGAGCATGGGCTTGCCGAACCACATGCACTCCGTCGTCGTGTTGTTGCCGCCGTGCGTGATCACCGCGTCCACGTGCGGCAGGACGGACGTCTGGGGCAGGAACTCCGCACCGATCATGTTCTCGGCGAGCTCGTATTCCGCGTGCTGCGGCCCCGTGCTCACGACGTAGCGGTGTGGGGTGTCCGCGAGCTCGGCGACGAGCCGCCGCATGAGCGGAACGTCGGCCGACCCGAGCGAGCCCAGGCTGAGGTAGACGACAGCGCGGCCGTCCGGCTCGGGCGGCGACCACGGCGCGTCGGTCGCGCGAACGCTCGTCTGGAGGTTCCGCCAGCGCTCGCCGAGCGGTCGGCTGCGCGGATACTCGAGCTCGGCGGGATAGATCGTGAGGTTGAGCCAGTCCGACTCGTGGATGAGCTCGAGGCCGGGCAGCGGCGGCGCGCCCCGCTCGACGCAGAACTCCGAGAAGGACGCCTGCAGCTCCCCGACCTGCCGCTCGTACTCCTCACGGAACGAATCCCACGCGGACCGATCGTCGACCGGCAGCCCCGAGAAGGTCGGCGGCAGCTCCGGATCCTTCACCTCGAGCGGGTTGCAGGAGACGATCCGCACCCAGCGCCGGCCGCTCGCGAGGATCGCAGGAAAGCCGACGACGTTGTCCTCGACCACGACGTCCGGATCGACCTCGTCCAGGATCTCGGCGAGCCGGTCGTCGACGTAGCGCGCCCCGTCGACGAGCGCCTGCCAGGTCGGGGCGATGAACTCGCGGAGCTGCTCCAGCGTGCTCTTGCGGAAGACCGGAGCCGTATCGCGGATGAAGTCCTTCCAGAACTGCCCGGGCTCCTCGGGCTGCGCGGGCGGCGGCGCGAGCCGCATCGTCCGTTCCTCGAAACCCTGAGCCTCGAGCGTGCCCGCGAACGAGTCCTCGACGATGAAGACGACGCGATGCCCGCGCCGCCGCAGCACGTCGCCGATGCCGACGCAGTTGTTCGTCGGGCCGAAGGCGCCCTCGGGAAAGAAGACGACAGTCGCGGCCACGACGCGGAACCTAACCTGCTGCGTTTGCCCGGCCGTCCGCTGCGGTAGATTTCGGATCCGAAACCGAATGGGAGGAGACGACATGCCGACCAACGTCCGCGTCGAGGCAGCACGCATCCCCGACCGCGACCGGCTGCTCGAGGCGCTGCGCGACGAGGGCCTCGACGCACGAGCCGAGGACGAGATCGGCATCGTCGTGCCCGTCGGCGAAGCCGACGGCGCGCTGTTCCACCAGGTCGAGGGCGTCGTGATCAGCGTGGGTGCGCCGTTCGTGCCGATCGAGCACGAGGGCGTGATCTACATCCGCCCGCCCGTCGGCTAGCTGCGCTCGAACAGCGCGGCCTGTCCCTGCCCGACGCCGACGCACAGCGTCGCGAGGCCGTAGCGGCCGCCGCGGCGGCGCAGCTCGTGCAGGAGCGAGACGACGAGGCGCGCGCCGCTCATTCCGAGCGGATGGCCGAGCGCGATCGCGCCGCCGTTGACGTTCACCTTCTCGGGATCGAGCCCCAGCTCGCGGATCACGACGAGGCTCTGCGACGCGAACGCCTCGTTCAGCTCCACGAGGTCGACGTCCTCGAGCGCGACGCCGCTCCGGCCGAGCAGCTTGCGCACCGCTGGGATCGGGCCGATGCCCATGACGCGCGGATCGACGCCGGCAACCGCACTGCCGACGAACGCTCCGAGTGGCTCCACGCCGAGCTCGCGTGCCTTCTCCTCCGACGCGATCACGAGCGCGGCCGCTCCGTCGTTGATCCCCGAGGCGTTGCCGGCCGTGACCGTGCCGCCTTCGCGGAAGGCCGGCCTGAGCGAGGCGAGCTTCGCGGCGGACGTGTCCGGGCGCGGATGCTCGTCGTGCGTCACGTCCCCCACCGGGACGAGCTCGTCGGCGAAGCGGCCGGCTTCGTCGGCGGCGGCCCAACGGCGCTGCGACTCGAGCGCGAACGCGTCCTGATCCTCGCGCACCACGCCCCACCGCTCGGCGACGTTCTCGCCGGTCTCGCCCATCGACTCGGGCGGGAAGAGCTCCTCGAGCCTCGGGTTCGTGAAGCGCCAGCCGAGCGTCGTGTCGTAGAGCGGTCGGTCGCCTCGCGCGAACGGCTTCTCGGCCTTCGGCGTCACGAACGGCGCGCGGCTCATCGACTCTTCGCCACCGGCGACGAAGAGGTCGCCGTCGCCCGCGATCACGGCATGGCAGGCTCCGACCACCGCGGCGAGGCCGGAGGCACAGAGCCGGTTCACGGTCACGCCCGCAGCGGTCTCCGGCAGCCCAGCGAGCAGCGCCGCCATCCGGGCGACGTTGCGGTTGTCCTCGCCGGCCTGGTTGGCGGCGCCGAACCAGACGTCCTCGATCTGCTCGACGGGAACGCCCGCCCGTGCCACCGCCTCGCGGATCACGAGCGCCGCGAGATCGTCGGGGCGCACGCCCGAGAGCGCGCCGCCGTAGCGGCCGACCGGGGTGCGAACGGCGGAGAGGATGACGGCGCGGCCCATCGGCGCCAGTCTAGGCAGCTGCGCTCGCGCGACCGAGCAGCCGGTCGATGGCCACGAGCCCCTCGTCCCCGATGTCGACGCTGCTCTCGTTCACATACAGCGCGATGTGCGCGGCGCAGACCTCGTCGGACATCTCCTGCGCGAGAGAACGGACGTAATCGCGGCTCGCCTCCGGGTTCGCGAACGCGTACTCGACCGAGGCGCGGATCGCGGTCTCGGCCGCTGCGACGAGTCCCGGCTCGAGCTCGCTACGGGCGAAGATCCCGGCGAGCGGCACGGGCAGGCCGGTCTCGGCCTCCCACCATTCGCCGAGGTCGGCGACAGCGACGAGTCCGTGCTCGGCGTACGTGAAGCGGCTCTCGTGGATGATCAGCCCGGCGTCGACCTCGCCCGAGACGACGGCGTCGAGGATCCGGTCGTAGCGCAGCTCGACGACCTCCCCGAGCTCGGGCGCCGCGAGCCTGAGGAGCAGGAACGCCGTCGTCTCGCGGCCGGGGACCGCGATGCGCTTCCCCACCACATCGTCGAGCGCCCCGGCCTCGCGGGCCACGACGAGCGGGCCGACGCCTCGACCGAGCGCCGCTCCGCTGCGAAGCAGCCGGTAGCGATCGCCGGCAGCGGCCGCGGCTCCGAAGCTCAGCTTCGTGAGCTCGAGCTCGGCCCCCGCCGCCCTGCGGTTGAGCTCCTCGATGTCGAGCAGGACCGGCTCAACGTCGAACGGCGCCGACACGAGCCCGTGCGCGAGCGCGTGGAACGCGAACGCGTCGTTGGGACACGGCGTGAAACCGAAGCGAAGGGTCACGTTCGCCCGAAGAACCAGCGCTCGAGCGGCTTGAGCAACTCGTCGCGGGTGAACGGCCGGACGCGCTCGGCGTGGCCGTCCCGCTCCGACACGGTGAAGTCGTCCTCGAGCGTTTCGTTCGCCTCCCTGAGGGCGTCGGCCAGTTCGTAGCCCTCGAAGACGTAGTCCTCGGGCCGCGGCTCCTTCGCAGAGCGCCGGTCCGGGTTGACCGCGCGGCCGACCGCCCAGACTCCGCCTTCCTTCCGCTCGATCCAGATCACGACCGTCTCCGGATCGCCGTCGGAGTCGACGCCGTGGAGCACCCGCTCCGCGAACCGACCACGGTCGGTGGACGCCTTCACGCCCGGACTATGACAACTCGCGCCCGGCTCCCGCCGCGCGCGCACGCTCGACGACGGCCGCGGCGACGGCGACGTCCC
Source organism: Gaiellaceae bacterium (assembly GCA_035279325.1). Taxonomy (GTDB): domain Bacteria; phylum Actinomycetota; class Thermoleophilia; order Gaiellales; family Gaiellaceae; genus Palsa-739. Next base: position 4,119 of record DATEHY010000080.1, on the reverse strand, counting down.
ACGCAGCGAGCCCGTTGGACTTGAACACGACGATGTCCTCACCGGACTGCCGTCCCGCGACCTCCCCCGCGACGACCTCCTGCAGCTCGTGCACCTCGAGCCAGTCGAGGACGCCCGACTCGACCGGCTCGATCAGGTCGGCTGACTCGAGCTTCGCGTCGTCGCGCGAGTCGCAGCACACGAAGGCGGCTCGCTCGAGGACGACGTTGTCGACCTCGCGCCGGCGGCCGTCGTTCGCGCCGACCGCGCAGACGAGGGCGCCCGCGTGCAGCCACTCGCCGCGCAACACGGGATCGCGCGAGTTGGTCGCCGTCACGACGACGTCACAGGTCGCCGGATCCTGGTGGCTCTCTCCCGGTTCGGCGCCGTGCTTCTCGCAGAAAGCGCGCAGCCGCTCCTCCGTCCGGCAGTAGGCGACGACGCGCTCGAGATCGGGGAGCGCGGCCCGGATGCAGGCGACCTGCGACTCGGCCTGCCAGCCGCAGCCGATCACGCCCAGGCTCCTTGCCCCGCGCGCCGCGAGATGCTTCGCCGCGACGCCGCTCGCCGCGCCGGTGCGGAGCTGCCCGAGCTTGTCGGCCTCGAGGACTGCCACGAGCTCCGGCGAGTCGGCGCGGAAGAGGAGGACGGCGAAGCGCGCGCCTTCTCCGAACCCGGTGTACACCTTCGCCCCGGCGAAGCCGAGCTCGCGATCGGCAGCGGCCATGACCGCGAGCGCTCCACCGTCGAGCCCTAGCCGATACCGCGGCCGGTTCTCGACCGCCCCGGCCGCCATGCGCCGGAAGCAGGCCTCGATCGCGTCGACGGCGTCGGCCGGGGAGAGCAGCTCGGCGACGTCCTGCTCAGTGAGAAAGAGAGGCACGCCCGGATTCTCGCGCGCGGGAAAAGAGAATGCGCCCGGCATGATTCGAACATGCGACCTCTGCCTCCGCAGGGCAGCGCTCTATCCCCTGAGCTACGGGCGCTCGGGACGGTCAGTGTAGCGCCGGGCTAGCCGCGGCCCAGCAGCCGCGAGAGCAGGCTCGGGCCCGCAGGACGTCCCGGCAGGTTCGCCGCGGCAACGCATTCGAGGTGGGCGTGGCGGCGACGGCTCGTGTCCCCCTCCGGCGCGATGAGCACGTGGTCGCTCATTGCGTGGAGTCGGTAACCGCAAAGCGGACACCGGTACGTCGCAGGCTTGAGGCTGCGGACCGGGCGGATGGAGTACCACTGCGCTTCCGGCAGTCTCTTCACGCGTCGTCTCCGCGTCATCGGCGAGTGCGATGCAAGAGCGCAGGGAGCGTTGATAGCAGCGCTATCGACGCGACCGAGGACGCTGCAGCGCGCCGCCCAGGGCGGCGAGGCGGCCCGTGCATGAGGTTGTCGGGAGCGCTAGCCGGCTCGAGCCGCGAGCGCGAGCGGCGCGTCATCAGGCACCTCCGTCCGCACGTAGGCGAGCGCGACGACCGTCCCGTCGTCGCGTCGCACCGCGCTCGTGACGCGACCGACCTCGCGCCCGTCGTGGAGCAGCGGTGCGTCGTGCTCCGGCAGCTCGTCGAGCTCGAGGACGCGGAGCCGACGGTTCGGATGGCCGCGGAAATGCAGGCGCGCGACCGGCTCCTGCCCCGGGTAGCAACCCTTCGAGAAGGAGACATGGGTCTCGTCGAGGCCGGCCTCCGCCGGCAGGATCCGGTCGTCGATCTCGTGCTCCCAGCGTGGGACGCCGCTCTCGATCCGACGGAGCTCGAGCTCCCCTGGCGAAAGTGTCGCCTCGAGCCCCGCGTCGAGCGTCTCGCGGGCGCCGCGCCAGTCGGTCGCGAATCCGTCACCCGCGTCGAAGACGAGCGCCGAGTCGTGCTCCTCGGCCTCGATCTCGCATTGCGCGCGCAGCCGCATCCGCGTCATGTGCGCCCGGACGGCATCCCCCAGGCCGGGCTCGGTCAGGAGAAGGAAGTCGTCGTCGCCTCTCCGCAGGACGACGAGCGGGGCGATGACCCGCGCCTTCGCGGTGAGCAACAGCGCCGGACACGCCTCGCCGGCCGCCAGCGCCTCGACGTCGTTCGAGACCATCCGCTGCAGGAAGTCGGCCGCATCCGGCCCGGCGACGCGGACGAACTCCCGCTCTCTCGCAGCCACGTCCACGCCGTCTAGTGTGCCCGGCGATGCCCCTCTTCCGCTCGAAAGCAGAGGACAAGGTGCGCGCCGCCGGCTACGACCCCGCGCGACTGCCGCCCGGCCAGTACCTGACCGAAAAGTGGCCCGTCCTTCATGCGGGCGACGTCCCGCGCATCGATCCCGCGACCTGGAGCATGCGGCTCTTCGGCGAGGTCGAGGAGGAGGTCAGGCTCGACTACGAGCAGCTGCGCGCGCTCCCGGCCACAGACGTCACGACGGACATCCACTGCGTCACGCGCTGGAGCCGCTTCGACGCCGGCTTCCGCGGCGTCCACTGGCGCGAGCTCGCGAAGCTCTGCCGGCCCAAGCCGTCGGCCCGGTTCGCGATCGCGCACGCGGAGGCCGGCTACACCGAGAACCTCCCGCTCGCCGCGCTCCGTGAGGGGAACGCGCTCGTCGCCTACGAGGCCGACGGCGAGCCGCTGACCGCAGAGCACGGCGGCCCGGTGCGTCTCGTCGTCCCGTCCCGGTACTTTTGGAAGAGCGCGAAGTGGCTCAACGGGATCGAGCTGGTTCCCGCTGACAGGCCCGGATTCTGGGAGCGCTACGGCTACCACAACGACGCCGACCCCTGGCGCGAGGAGCGGTACGGCTTCTGATGGGGCGCGCGCCACGCTCCTCAAGAGAGCTAAAGGCCCGGCGGATCGTTGCCGATACAGGCGGCGAACCACCTCCCCCTACGAGAAGCGGCGCCCCACGGGCGCCGTTTCTCGTCTCTGAGGCTACGTTCTCGACGAGTGGACGAGGCGGGCCGTACGACCCGACGATCTTCCAGGGCGCAGCCGCCCACTACCGGCCCGGCAGACCGCCCTACTCGCCCGAGCTCGAGGCCGTTCTCACCCGCGAGCTCGGGCTCGACGGGAGCGGACGGCTCCTCGACGGCGGCTGCGGGCCCGGCATCCTCACGGTTCGGCTCGCCCACCTGTTCGAGGAGGCCGTCGGCCTCGACCCCGACGCGGCGATGCTCGCCGAGGCGCGCCGCGAGGCCGGCGAGCTCGGGATCGCGAACATCCGCTGGGTGCAGGCCCTGGCCGAGGATCTACCGGAGGTCGCGCCAGGGCCGTACCGGCTGGTCACCTTCGGCTCGTCCTTCCACTGGACCGACGAGCGGCGCGTGGCCGAGTCGGTCTACGACCTGCTCGAGCCGGGCGGCGCCCTGGCCCTGATCGTGCACACGGTCGAGGGGCGGCCGGTGCCGGAGAGTCCAGAGCCGCCGCCGATCCCGCACGAGGAGATTCGGACGGTGGTCGAGAAGTACCTCGGTTCGGCGAAGCGCGTCGGTCAGGGTCTCGCGCCGGTCCGGAACCACCGCTTCGAGGACGTACTCGTCCGCACCCGGTTCGGCGAGCCGCGATCCATCTTCGTCCCGGGCATCCCCGACCTGGTCCGGGACAGCGAGAGCGTGATCTCCGGGTACTTCTCCATGTCGTCGTCGGCCCCGCATCTGTTCGGCGACCGGGTGGACGAGTTCGCGGCCGAGGTGCGGGAGCTGCTCGCGGCGCGCTCGCCCGACGGCGTCTTCTGGGACTGGCCCGGCGACACCGAGGTCGTGCTCGCCCGGAAATGACGAAGGGCCGGCTGAGCCGGCCCTTCGCGGCAGCCGCAGAGCGGCTCGTTACATCATCCCGCCCATGTCCGGCATGCCGGCGCCGGCGCCCACGGGGTTCTTCTCCGGGGCCTCGGCGACGACCGCCTCGGTGGTGAGGATGTTCTTCGCGATCGACGCGGCATTCTGCAGCGCCGACCGGGTGACCATCGTCGGGTCGCCGATCCCGCTCTTGAGCAGGTCCTCGACCTCGCCGGTCTCGACGTTCAGACCGTGGCCCTTCTCGGCGCCCCGCACCTGCTGGACGACGACGGAGCCCTCGAGGCCCGCGTTGTACGCGAGCTGGCGAAGCGGCTCCTCGAGCGACTTGAAGATGATCTGAGCACCGGTCTTCTCGTCGCCGTCGAGCTTGCCGAGGA
>DATEHY010000079.1:0-2259 GCA_035279325.1 Gaiellaceae bacterium | reverse complement strand
GCCGGAAGCGCCGGCGGAGGCGCCGGGGCGGCGACGACACGCGGCGCGGCCTTCGGCCAGACTGGAGGGCCGAGCTCGGCGATGACGCGAGCGCGGAGCTCGGCGGGGAGGACGAGTACGAGCTCGGGGGAGAGCGGCTCGTCCGATGCAAGTTGAGGAGCGTTCAGGGCGGCACCTCCGCGGACGCATCTCTGTTCGCCGCCGAGGCGCACATTCCGCTTCGGCCGCCGGATTCCGACGCCGTAGCCGAAGCGGCGGGCGGGTCCAGCCGAAAGAGTGATCGCTTTCACCTCCGGACCGACTGAAGTTGGGGTGTGGCACTGCGGCTACGGAGGCTTGCGGTTGGCTGTGCGCTGGGCTCGGCCGGCTCGACCGTCGCGCTCGTCCTCGTGGCGAGCCTGAACTTCGCGCTTCACGCTCCGGCGCTCCACGTGGCGCTCGAGACGACGGCTGCGATCGCCGCTTCCGCCGCGGCCTTCCTCCTTCTCGGCCGCTTCTGGCGCACCGGTTTTCTCGACGAGCTCTTGCTCTCTGCCGGGCTGTCGCTGCTCGCCCTCTCGAACTTTGCCTTCGCCGCGCTGCCGGCCGTCTTCCACCTGGAGTCCAACCGCGACTCGGTGTGGACGATGCTCTACACCGCGACCCTGGCAGCGCTCCTGATCGGCGTCGCGGCTCTCCTGCCGCGGCGACGGATCGCGGCGGGGCGCCGCTGGCCGTTCGTGATCTACGGCGCCACACTGGTGGTTGCGCTCGCCGGGTCGATCCCGATGAGCGTGTTCCCGCAGCTCCTGCCGCGCGGCCTCGCGGTGTCCCCTCGCGCCGACGTGGCCGCAACCGGCGTCGTCGGTGCGCTGCAGCTCGGCCTGACGCTGCTCTACATCCTCGCGGCACTCGGCTTCGCGCGGCGCCATCGCCTCACGAGCGACGAGCTGAGCGGTTGGCTCACGATCGCGTGCATCCTCTCGGGAGCGAGCCGGGTCAACTACTTCTTCCATCCCGCGGCCGTCTCGAACTGGGTCTACACCGGCGACATCTTCCGGCTCGGCTTCTACCTCGCCCTTCTGATCGGCGCCGCGCGGGAGATCGCCTCCTACTGGACGAGCGTCGTCGCCGCGGCGTCGCTCGAGGAGCGGCGCCGGCTGGCACGCGACGTGCACGACGGGCTCGCGCAGGAGATCGCCTTCATCGGCCGCAACGTCCGGCTGCTCCGCGACCGCGGCGCCGACCCGCAGCTGATCGAGCGGATCCTGCGCAGCGTCGGCCGTGCGCAGGAGGAGTCCAGGCGTGTGGTCGGCGCGCTCGCCGCACGCGTGGACGAGCCGTTGGACGAAGCACTCGCGCAGGCCGTGCGGGATGCGGCCAGCCGGTACGGCGCCTCCATCGACATGGAGCTGGCCAGCGGGATCTCCTTGTCTCCGCGAGAGAGGGAGGCCGTGGTGCGCATCGCGTCCGAGGCCGTGGCGAACGCGGCACGTCACAGTGGCGCCGAGGTGTTGAAGATCTACCTCGAGCGCGTCGAGGCGGGCATGCGCCTCGAGGTCGTCGACGACGGAGAGGGCTTCGACGAGAAGCAGCCGCGGCGCGGCTTCGGGCTCGTGACGATGAAGGATCGCGCCGAGGCGCTCGGCGGCAAGCTCCGCATCGACTCCCGCCGCGGCGCCGGCACTCGCGTGGAGCTCGAGCTGTGAGCGCCGCCGCGCCCGCAGAGGTGCTGCGCGTCCTCGTCGCCGACGACCATGCGCCGACGCGCGACGACGTGTGCCGCGCCCTGACGGACGGCGGATTGAACGTGTGCGCCGAAGCCGCCGACGCCGCTCGCGCGGTGCAGCAGGCGCTCGAGACGAAACCGGACATCTGCCTGCTCGACGTCCGGATGCCGGGCGGCGGCGTCGCGGCCGCGTGGGAGATCACCGCCCGCCTGCCGACGACCAAGGTCGTGATGCTCACCGTTTCCGAAGACGACGGCGATCTCTTTCGCGCTCTGCGTGCCGGTGCCGTGAGCTATCTCGTCAAGGATATCGACCTCGACGAATTGCCGCGCGCATTGGTCGACGTCGCCGAGGGAAAGGCCGCAATCCCGCCCGCGCTCGTCGCGCGAATGGTCATGCAGTTCCATTCGAACGATCCGCGCTTCCGCACGACCGAAGTCGGCACCGAAATGGGCCCGCGGCTGACGAGCCGCGAATGGGACGTGCTCGCCGGACTCGCCGAAGGGCTTTCGACGCGCGACATCGCGAAGCGCCTCCAGCTCAAGCCGAG
>DATEHY010000078.1:0-7586 GCA_035279325.1 Gaiellaceae bacterium | reverse complement strand
AACGGCGCCGGCAAGACGACGACGCTCCGCGCGATCTCGGGCACCGTGCGGCGCGCGGGACGGATCCGGTTCGCCTGCCGCGCGCTCGACCGGCTCGGCCCCGACGGCGTCGCCCGCCTGGGCATCGCCCACGTGCCCGAGGGCCGCGGCACCTTCTCGGAGCTCACCGTCTGGGAGAACCTGCGCCTCGGCGGCTACACGCGCCGCGGCTCGATCCAGCCCGAGCTCGAGCGCGTCTTCACCTACTTCCCGTGGCTCTCGGAGCGGCGCAAACAGCAGGCGGGGACGCTGAGCGGCGGCGAGCAGCAGATGCTCGCGCTCGCGCGCGCGTTCGTGCACCGGCCGCGGCTTCTGCTGCTCGACGAGCCGTCGCTCGGGCTCGCGCCCGTGCTCGTCGCCGAGCTGTTCCGGATCGTCCGCGAGCTGAACGAGGACGAGGGTCTCACCGTCCTCGTCGTCGAGCAGAACGCGCACCTCGCGCTGCAGGCTGCCGACGCCGGCTACGTGCTCGAGACCGGACGCGTCGTTCTCTCCGGCCCGAGCGCCGAGCTCAGATCCGACGATTCCGTCCGCCGCAGCTACCTCGGGTACTGACCGCATGGAAAGCGTCGAGACGTCCCCGCTCGCCGGCCGTCCCGCGCGTGGCAGCTGGGTCGACCTCGGCGCCGTCGCGGTCACCCTGATCCTCCTGGGCGCCGCGATCTTCCTGCTCGTCGGCTGCCTGCAGAGCAAGAACTTCGCCCAGCTGACCGTGGAAGGAGTTGCGCTCGGCGCGGTCTACGGCAGCCTCGCGCTGGCGCTCGTCCTCGTCTACCGGGCGACCCACGTGATCAACTTCGCGCAGGGCGAGCTCGCGATGCTCACGACCTACGTCGCGTACGAGCTGGGGCTGAAGGGGCTCTCGTACTGGGAGGCGTTCGCCGCGACGCTCGCGATCGCGTTCGTGCTCGGCACGGCGCTCCAGGTCACGCTGATCCGGCCGGTGCAGAACCGCTCGGTGATCGCGACGGTCATCGTCACCGTCGGTCTCTTCATCCTGATCGACGGAGTCGTCAACTGGATCTGGGGCGGCACCTTCAAGTCCATGCAGGCGCCGTTCGCCAACACGGCGTTCGACGCCGGAGGTGTCTCGATTCCGCACGAGTACGTCGGGATGGTCGCCGTCGTCCTCGCGTCCGCGGTGCTCGTCTGGGCGCTGTTCCGCTTCACGAAGCTCGGCCTCGCGATGCGGGCAGCCTCGCTCCGTCCCGCGGCGGCAGCTCTCGTCGGCGTCCGCGTCGAGTGGATGCTCGCGATCGGCTGGGGTCTGGCCGCCGCGCTCGGCGCGGTCGCCGGGCTGATGGCCGAGCCTTCGCAGATCTTCCTCTCGCCGACGTTCATGCAGCCGATCCTCGTCTACGCCTTCGCCGCGGCAGTCCTCGGCGGCCTCGAGAGCCCGGCGGGAGCGTTGGTCGGAGGCCTGCTGATCGGCGTCGCGACGACCCTCATCATCGGCTACGTGCCGAAGATCGGCTCCGAGCTCGACCTCCCCTTCACCTTCGCCGTTCTCCTCGCCGTGCTGCTGGTGAAGCCGTCGGGACTGTTCGGGCGCAGGGCGGTGCGACGAGTGTGAGAAGACAGATCCCCGCGCTCGCCTCGCTCCTGGCCGTCGCCGCGGTGCTCTCGATCCTGCCGTTAGTCCTGAGCGACTACCACGTCTACCTCGCGGCCGAGGTCGGGGTCTTCTTCATCGCCGTGCTCGGCCTCAACATCCTTACGGGCTACACCGGTCAGATCTCGATCGGTCACGGCGCGTTCATGATGATCGGCGGCTACGCGACAGCCGTGCTCTCGCGGGATCACGGCACGAACCTCATCGTGACGTTGCTGATCGCGTTTGCGATCTGCTTCGTCGTCGGCCTGCTCGTCGGCCTGCCGGCGCTCCGGCTCTCGGGCGTCTACCTCGCCCTCGTCACCTTCGCGCTCGCGGTCTCGCTCCCGTCCCTCCCGCTGAAGTACGACAAGTTCCTCGGCGGCAGCGGCGGCGTCCAGGTCCGGCCGGCCCAGATCCCCGGCAACCTCTGGGTCTACACCGTCGCCTGGGCGAGCTCGGCCATCCTGTTCGTGCTCGCGTGGCTGATCCTGCGCGGCCGCATCGGACGAGCGTTCCGCGCCGTACGGGACAGCGAGATCGCTGCCGTGGCCTCCGGGGTCGAGCTGCCGGTCTACAAGACGCTCGCCTTCGGGATCTCGGCCGCCTACGCCGGGGTGGCCGGCTCGCTGTTCGTCCTCGCGACGAACGGCTTCGCGCAGCCGAGCGAGTTCGACGTCTTCCTGTCGCTGCAGATCCTCGTCGGAGCGGCCGTCGCCGGGCTCGGCTCGCTCTGGGGAGTCCTCGTCGGCGCGGCCTTCGTGGGCCTCCTGCCGCAGGTCTCGACGAGCGTGCCGGTGATCGGCGCCGAGCACGGCCGCGACATCGTCTTCGGGGCCGCGGTCATCCTCGTCATGCTCCTGCTGCCCGGCGGCTTCGCCGGGCTCGTCGCCCGGCTGCGGCGCCTTGCGCGCGCTTGAACCGTGATTCAATATCCCATCGAATTGGGCCCGGGTTCGTCTCTACCTTCACCAGCGACCGGAGGGGGCATCCATGCCTGTCAACCGTAGGAAGCTCGGAGCGGTGCTCGTGGCGCTTCTCGCCACAGCCGCGGCGGCCGGCACGGCGGCCGCCTCGCACAACAGCACACCGGGGGTGACGAAGAAGCAGATCGTCATCGGCGGCACGTTCCCGTACACCGGTCCCGCGAGCCTCTACGCGACCATCCCGTCGGCCGAGAAGGCGTTCTACGCCTACGTCAACGCGAAGTATCACGGAGTCTTCGGCCGCAAGATCGTCGACAAGACGCTCGACGACGGGTACAACCCGGCAGAGACCGGGCCCGACGTGAAGCAGCTCGTCGAGCAGGACCACGTCTTCGCGATCGTCGGGAGCCTCGGAACGGCGCCGGGTCTGGCGACGTGGAACTACCTCAATTCGCACAAGGTGCCGCAGGTGCTCCTCGCGACGGGCGACGCGTACTGGGGCAACTGCGTCCACCACGCGTGCCAGGGTGGGACGAAGCCGTGGACGATGGGCTGGCAGCCCGACTATCCGGGCGAGGCGAAGCTGTACGCGAAGTACATCCTCAAGCACAAGCACGGCGCGAGGATCGGCGTCCTCTACCAGAACGACGCCTTCGGCAAGAACTACCTCGCCGGGCTGAAGACGGGCCTCGGCTCCCACCAGAACGAGATCGTCGACGCCGAGTCGTACAACGTCACCGACACCGGAGCGGTGGTCGGCGCGCACGTCGGCCAGATCGCCGCTCACGGCGCGAACGTGCTGGTCATCTTCGCGACCCCGAGTGCCGCGATCGCCGCGCTCACCACGGTGGGAAGGGTTCCGGGGTGGCATCCGCTGACGATCAACAGCAACGTGTCGGCGAACCGGATCTTCATGCAGATCGCCGGAGCGGCGCCGAACAACGCCCCCCTCAACGGCGTGATCTCGACCACCTACGTCGAGAGCCAGACAGCCCAGCCGAACCTGCCGGGGATGAAGCTCGCCAAGAAGATCATCCACACGTACGCGCCGGCGCTGGACAAGCAGTTCGCGTCGGGCGACAACAACCTCGTCTACGGCCTCGCAGTGGGTTGGACGTTCTGGGACGCGCTCAAGCACGCGGGCAAGAACCCGACGCGCGCCAGCCTGATGCATGCGCTGCGCAACATGCACGAGACGAACAACCCGTTCATCTACCCGAAGATGGTCGTCCAGACGTCGAAGAAGCGCACCTTCCCGATGGAGCAGCTGATCTTCGAGAAGTGGGCCGGAGGCGCCGGAGGCGACTGGAAGACGTTCGGCAAGGTGCTCAACAGCGGGCACTGACGCGAGCCCGCAGCGGGTTCCACGAGGGGGAGCTCCGGCTCCCCCTCGTCGTCTCAGTCAAGCTGCTCCGGCTCGGTGACCGGCGCTCGGCAGGCGAAGCGCTCGCAGACGTAGACCGCCGGCTTGCCGTCGACGAGCGTCTTGCCATCGAGCAGCGGGACGTCGTCGGCGGGCCCGAACGCAACGACGGCGTTCGGGTCGAAGCGGCGCAGAGCGGCGCGGGCGACGTCCGACTCCGGGCCGCCCACGATCGCCAGCTCGCGCGGCGGCGATAGGTGGAGGTCGAGCGCGCAGAGCGCCCAGCCGAACGCCTGCGGGGCGCGCGGCAGGAGATCGCGGACGAGCCGAAGCGCGTCCACCGCTTTCCGCTCGAGGTCGTCGTCGCCCCAGATCCGCGCGAGGCGCAGGAGCACAAAGGCGAGCATCGAGTTGCCGGAGGGCGTCGGGTTGTCGTCGAACGCCTTCTGCCGCGCGACGAGCGGCTCGCCGTCCGCCGGCGTGAGGAAGAAGCCGCCACGCTCGGGATCGCCGAAGAGATCGGCTGCGGCCAGCGCGAGCCGCCGCGACTCGTGCAGCCAGCGGAGGTCGCCGCTCGCGACGTGCAGCTCGTAGAAGCCGTGCGCGACGTTCGCGTAGTCGTCGAGGAACGCGGGGTACTTCGCGTGCCCGTCGCGCATCGTCCGCCAGAGCGGATCGACCGTGAGCAGCTCCCCGAGCTCGACCGCCGCTTGTAACAACTTGTTACTTGCGAGCCTGCGCGCGCCTTCGGCGAGCGCGGCGAGTGCGAGCCCGTTCCAGGACGCGATCACCTTGTCGTCGAGCGCCGGTTGGGGGCGGTGGTCGCGGATCTCCAGCAGCCGCGCCCGCGTCTCCTCGTCGAGCTCGCCGCGCAAGATCGAGCGTCCGTGCTCGAACGACTGCAGGAGCTCGGCGGGCGCCCCCTCCTCCGCCGTCCACGTGTAGGTCAGCCCTTCGACGCCCGCGGTGTCCGCGTCCTGCGCCGACGCGAAGCCCCCAGCCCCATTCGGCAGCCGGAGCTCGCGGAGCATGTACTCGAGCGTGCGCTCGGCGACCTCGCGGTACCGCTCTTCGCCCGTGACCAGCCAGGCGTGGAGGTACGACGGGACGAGGAGCGCGTTGTCGTAGAGCATCTTCTCGAAGTGCGGCACGAGCCACTGCGCGTCGACCGAGTAGCGGTGGAAGCCGCCGCCGACGAGGTCGTACATCCCACCGGCCGCCATGCCGTCGAGCGTGAGCCGGACCGGCTCGAGCGCCCCGCGTCGCAAGAGAAACTCGAGCACCGAGGCGGGCGGGAACTTCGGCGCGTGCCCGAAGCCGCCCCACTGCGGGTCGAGCTGGGAGACCAGCCCGCGCTCGGCCTCGGAGAGCAGCGCCTCGGTCAGCGGCTCGCGCGACGGCTCGGCCTCGGCCGAGCGGCGCAGCGCGCCCACGAGAGCCTCGGCCTGCGCAGCCACGCTCTCCGGGTGCTCCCGGTACGCGCCGGCGACGGCCTGCAGGATCTGCCGGAACGACGGCAAGCCGTGCCGCGGTTCCGGCGGGAAGTACGTGCCACCGAAGAACGGCTCGCCGTCCGGCGTCAGGAAGACGGTCAGCGGCCAGCCACCCTGCCCGGTGAGCGCGACGACCGCGTCCATGTACACGGCGTCGACGTCCGGCCGCTCCTCGCGGTCGACCTTGACGTTGACGAAGAGCTCGTTCATGACCGCTGCGGTTGCCTCGTCCTCGAAGGACTCGCGCTCCATCACGTGGCACCAGTGGCACGCGGAGTACCCGATCGAGACGAGCAGCGGCTTGCCCTCCGCGCGGGCGCGGCCGAGCGCTTCCTCGCCCCAGGGATGCCAGTCGACGGGGTTGCCCGCGTGCTGGAGGAGGTACGGGCTCGTCTCCTGCGCAAGCCGGTTCATCGCGGTAGCGTAGGTGCGATGTCCCACCTGCCCGGCGGCACGGTCACGTTCGTCTTCACCGACATCGAAGGCTCCACGCGCCTGCTGCAGGAGCTCGGCGACGAGGCGTACGGCCGCGTCTCGAGCGACCACCGGCGCCTCGTGCGCGAGACGTTCGGCGCGCGCGGAGGCACCGAGATCGACACGCAGGGCGACGCCTTCTTCTTCTCGTTCCCGCGGGCGCGCGACGCGGTCGCGGCGGCGGTCGACGCGCAGCGCGCGCTGCGCGACCACGAGTGGCCGGGCGGCCGCGAGCTGTCGGTGCGGATGGGCGTCCACACCGGTGAGCCACACGTCGGCGAGGAGGGCTATCTCGGTCTCGACGTTGTGCGCGCGGCGCGCATCTCGGCGGCCGGTCACGGCGGCCAGATCCTTATCTCCGAGACCACGCGCGCCCTGCTCGGGAACCAGCTTCCCGAGGGCGTCGCCGTCCACGACCTCGGCCAACAGCACCTGAAGGACGTCCAGCACGAGCACATCTACGAGCTGACGATCGACGGCCGCGACGTGTCCCCGAAGCCGCTCAAGACAGACGTGCCGAAATCGAAGCAGGAGGACATGGCGTCGCGGCTGGAGCAGCGCATCGACGCCTTCGTCGAGGGTCAGATCGAGTCGGCGATGGAGAAGTTTCTGAACAAGCGTCAGCGGGAGTAGCCGACGAGCGTCGCGTGGCGGCGGAACCCGATCGACTCGTACAAGCCGCATGCGGCGTCGTTCTGGCAGTAGACGATCGCCTGCCGTCCTCCCTCCTCGTGGAGGCGCCGCAGCGCGAACGTGCAGACGGCGGCTCCGAGCCCACGCCGCCGGAAGTCCTCCCGCACCCCCACCGGCTCGAGCTCGCCGACGCGGTTCTCGTCATCCGGCCAGATCAGGCAGTAGGCGGCGAAGCGGCCGTCCGGCGCCTCGACGACGCAGTCGAGGGAGGCGCGGTAGGGCCACGAGGCCTGGACGTCGGCGAAGCTCGACTCGGTGACGCGGGAGGGCGCCCACACGTCGCGGTGGATCGCCACGCGCTCCGCGAGGTCGTCCGGTTCGACCGTCCGGTAGCCGAACCCGTCGGGCAGCGACGGCAGCTCGGGAGCCGCCGGCAGGTCGCGCACGAGGAAGTGCAGCAGCGGGCCGTGACGATTGAGGTCGGCTCCGGCGCGCGTGAAGCCGTGGCGGGCGAGCGCCGCGAGGACCTCGTCGTCGTCCTCGAAGGCGACGGTGCTCCCGGCCTCGGGCTCGGCGAGGATCTCGTCGAGGAGGTCGAGCCGATCGCGCCGGACGTCGAAGTCGAGCATCCCGCCCGGGTGATCGCTCTTCAGCCACGACCAGGCGACGGTGCGATCGCCGTCCTTCCAGATCCGGATCGTCCACTCGTCCTGCCTCCCCTCGTGCTGGCGTAGTCCCCACGTGATGTCGCCGACGTGCCAGGGAGCGCGCACGCCGAGCTCGCGCCGCTGCTCGAGGGCGAGCTCGTGCATCGCTGCGATGATCTCGGGCGTGAGTCGCACGTACGACGAGTTGGAGGTCGGGGCCGTGTACCGGAGCCGTTTCGGGCGCACCGTACTGGAGGCCGACAACGTCTGGTTCACGCTGCTCACGCTGAACACGAACCCGATCCATTTCGACGCCGAGTACGCCGCGGCGACGGAGTGGGAACGGCCACTCGTCGACTCGACGTTCACGCTCGCGCTCGTGACCGGGCTCTCGGTCGCGGACGTGTCGGAGCGCGGCGT
>DATEHY010000077.1:0-11503 GCA_035279325.1 Gaiellaceae bacterium | reverse complement strand
CTCGCACCGGGGACGAACGAGAAGCCGTGAGAATCGGCGAGCCCGGTTAGCCAGTGCCCCCGGCATGAATCGAACATGCGCACGCGGTTTAGGAAACCGCTGCTCTATCCACTGAGCTACGGGGGCTCAGCGGACATTCTGCAGGCTCGCCGCGATCGTCAGCTCTCGGCCCCAACGCGTTCCGTCGCGCGGCTCAGGTCCTCGTCCGCGTCGTGCTCGGCGAACAGCTCCTCGCCGTGCTCCGCGAGGTAGATCGCACCCGCCGCGCCGGCGCCCATCGCCAGCGCCGTCACGACCGGGCCCCGGACTCTGATCCCGAGCGCCTCGTCGAGCGAGAATCGTCCCGGCCCGCTGTCGGCGAGCGCGGCCAGCGCGCCGAGGATCACCACCGGATGCTCGATGCCGCCTTCCGTCATCCAGAAGCCCTTCTGCCAGTGGACGTGCCGGATCGCATTCGTCATCACGCCGGTGAGCATGCTTACGGCCGCGGGCGTGAGGAAGCCGAGCGCCAGGAGCGAACCGCCTCCCGCCTCGGCCGCGCCCGCGAGCAACGCGCTCTCGCGCCCCGGCTTGAGGCCGACCTGCTCGAAGAACTGCGCGGTTCCCTCGGGGCCGTGCCCGCCGAACCAGCCGACGAGCTTCTGCATCCCGTGGCCGACGAAATAGCCGCCGACCGTCGCGCGGAGGATGAGCTTGCCGAGTCCCATCGTGCGTCCGGCTACCCCCGGCGCCGGGAAGAAAAACACGCGGAGCTAAAGTCCGGCGTATGAGCGACTTCAGCCTCGAGGCGCTCCTCGACTCGCGGAGCGGCGAGGATCTCGACCTCTGGGCCCGGACGATCAACCCGCAGTTCGCGCGGGTGCTGCGGACGATCGGCTTCGACCGCACGTGGGTGCGGGCGGAAGGCGCATATCTCTACGACACTGACGGCACGCGCTATCTCGACCTGCTCGGCGGCTTCGGGATGTACGGCGTGGGGCGGAACAACCCGCGAATCCGTGCCACGCTCGCCGAGGCGCTCGAGCTCGAGACGCCGGGAATGCTCGCGCTCGGCACGACGCTCCTTCCCGGCCTGCTCGCCGAGGAGTTGATCGCCGCCGCGGGCGGGCGCATCGAGCGCTGTCTCTTCACGAGCTCCGGCACCGAGGCGATCGAGGGCGCGATCAAGCTCGGGCGGGCCGCGACCGGGCGTACGCGCGTGCTCTCCGCCGAGCACGGCTTCCACGGCCTGACCCTCGGCTCGCTGTCCGCGAACGGCAACGCCGAGTTCACCGCACGGTTCCAGCCGCTGCTGCCCGGCTTCGAGCGGGTGCCGTTCGGCGATCTCGACGCGCTGGAGGAGCAGCTGCGGGCCGAGGACGTCGCGCTCTTCCTCGTCGAGCCGGTACAGGGAAAAGGAATCCACCTGCCGCCCGACGGCTACCTCGAGGGCGCGCAGGAGCTCTGCCGCCGCTACGGGACGCTCTTCTGCGTCGACGAGGTGATGACCGGCCTGGGGCGGACGGGCCGCATGTTCGCGTTCCAGCACTGGGGGCTCGAGCCGGATCTCGTGACTGTCGCCAAGACGCTGTCGGGCGGCTACGTCCCCTCGGGCGCGCTGCTCATGGCCCGCTCGGTGCACGAGGCGGTGTTCGACTCGATGCCGCACGCGATGTCGCACGGCTCGACCTTCGCGCCGAACGAGCTCGCGATGGCGGCCGGACTCGCGACGCTGCACGAGCTGCGCGAACGGCTCGTGGAGCAGAGCGCGCGCCTCGGCGAACGGCTGCTCGACCTGACGCGGCCGCTCGTGGACGAGTTCGAGGTCGTGCGCGACGTACGCGGGCTCGGCCTCGCGTGGGCGATCGAGTTCGGCGAACCGCAGGGCGGCGGCCGCACGGCCTACCGCATGATCGAGCGCGCGCAGCGCGGCCTCTTCGCCCAGCTCGTCGTCGTGCCGCTGTTCACGAAGCGCCACATCCTGAGCCAGGTCGCGGGCCACGACATGGCCGTGATCCGGATCCTGCCGCCGCTCGTCCTCACGGAGGCGGACGTCGAGGAATTCGCGGACGCGCTGCGGTCGACGATCAAGGACGCGCAGAAGATGCCGCGGTCGCTGACGAAGTTCGCGCTCTCGGCCGCCGGCGCCGCCGTCTCGCGGCGCTAGCCGCGCTCGAGCGGGAGGCCGCGCTGCGACCACTCGCTCCACGAGCCCGGATAGAGCCGCCCGTCGCGGCCCGCGAGCCAGGCGCGGTGGAGCGTGACGCAGGAGGTGACGCCCGAGCCGCAGTAGGCGACGAGCTCGCCGGGCGGCAGCTCCGGCAGCGGCTCGTTCCAGGGAGCGTTCGCGGCACCGGGAATGCGGCCCGGCGGGTCGTCGATCTCGTTCGGCTCGCCGCGCCAGCGGTTCGCGGTGCGAGCGTCCACCAGGGCGAACGAGGGGTCGGCGAGGCGGCGCGCGATCTCCTCGGCCGCGATCGTGTCGCCTTCGCGCTCGCGCGGGACGAACTCCGCCCGCTCGATCTCCTCCTCGCCCGCGCGCAGCTCGCCTCCCCACTCCTCGATCCCGCCGAGGAGCACCGCGCAGTCGTCGTGGCCGAAATGGCGCAGGAGCCACCAGAGACGCTCCGGCCCGCCGCCGTTGCCGTAGGCGACGACGAACACGCCTTCCCCGATGCCCGCGCGGCCCCCGGCCGCGGCGAACCTCTCCGCCGACGGAAGCGGATGCCGGCCCGCGTCGTGCACCGACAGATCCGACAGGTCCGCATCAACGTCGAGAAAGGACGCGCCCGGAATGTGACCCTCCAGGTAGCGCTCGCGCCCGCGCTCGGGCCTCCCGAGCTCCCAGCGGCAGTCGACGAACTGGTATCTCACGTCCCCACGAGCGTAGACCGGCGCTCGAGGAGGACGACGTCCCGCCAAACGCCGTGCAGCTGCCCGAGCCGTTCACGAACACCGACCTCGCGGAAGCCGCACGCCCGATGCAGGCGCAGGGAGGCCCGGTTCTCGGGGAACACGCCGGCGGTGAGCGTCCAGTAGCCGGCCCGCTCGGAGCGCGCGACCAGCTCCTCGAGCAGGACGCGGCCGAGCCCGGCGCCGCGCGCCTCCTCCGCGACGTAGACGCTCACCTCGCCGACGCCTTCGTAGCAGCAGCGCGACGAGACCGGCGAGAGCGCGGCCCAGGCGACGACCGAGCCGTCGCGCTCGGCGACGATCCGCATCTCGGCATGCGCGGCGTCCCACGCCTCCCACGACGGGGCGCGCGTCTCGAACGTGGCGTCGCCGGCGCGGATCCCGTCCTCGTAGATCGCCAGCACGGCCGGCCAGTCGTCGGGACGCAGCTCGCGGACGGCCGTCAGCGCGCTCTGCTCGGTGTCCATACCGCCGCGAGGATGCCGAGGCCGACGAGGACGCCGCCGCCGAACCAGCGCTGGACGTTCGCCAGCCGCCTCGACCCGCGCAGGCGGTCGGCCACCGTCCCGGCGGCGAGCGCCCAGGCACTGTCGCTGAGGAAGCCGAGCACGGTGAAGCTGAGGCCGAGCACGAGCACCTGCAGCCAGGCGTGCTGCGCGTGCGGGTCGACGAACTGCGGCAGGAAGGCGAAGACGAAGACGATCGTCTTCGGGTCGGTCAGGTTGACGACGACGCCCTGCGCGTAGGCGCGCCGCCGCGTCCGCGGAGCGCTCTCCGCCTCCTCGTCGTCCGGAACGCGCCCGAGCAGCCGCCTCAGGCCGAGCAGAAAGAGGTACGCAGCGCCCACGTAACGGACTGCGTCGAAGGCAGCGGTCGAGGCGAGCAGGAGCGACGAGAGCCCGGCGGCGGCGAGCGTGACGTACGCGATCGTGCCGGTCGTGATGCCGGCGACCGAGGCGAGGCCGCCGCCGCGCCCCATCTCGATGCTGCGCGTGACGACGTAGAGCACGGCCGGGCCGGGCACGAGCAGGATGGCCATGCCGGTGGCGAGGAAGACGACGTACGCCGAGAGCGACGGCATCCGTCAGACGCTACACGCCGGGAAACGCCGTGCTCAGGCGGGACATTTGACGCGGGCCGCGCGAGCGCCTACCCTGCTCACGCCATGTTGCTCGCGAACGTGATGGACCGGAACCGGGGAGGCGCCACTGTGCGGCTCGCCGGCCCGCGCGGCTCCCGTTAGGTCCGCGCGCCGCCTCACAGGCGGCCTTCCGTCCTCCGTTCCACTTCGTACCGAAGGAGCAGCATGTCCACCTTTGCACCATCGACAATCGATCTCGCCTCACGTCTAGACCGCAAGGCGCCCGCTGTCGAGGTGCGCGACCTGCGGAAGACGTTCAGGCGCCGCGACCGCAAGGCCGGCCGCTTCGCACGCAAGCGTCCGTGGCCGGCGCTCGCCGACGTCACCTTCACGATCGCCCGTGGCGAGTGCGTCGCCATCCTCGGCCAGAACGGCTCGGGGAAGTCGACGCTCGTCCGCCTGCTCTCGACGCTGCTGATCAAGGACGGCGGCGAGGCGCGGATCTTCGGCCACGACGCGTTCAAGGAAGCGTCGACGATCCGCCGGCTCGTCAACCGCGTCTCGGTCGAGGCGAGCTTCTTCAAGAAGATGTCGGCGGCCGAGAACCTCTCGTACGCGGCTCGCTTCTACGGGATGACACCGCGGCAGACGCACGTCGCCATCCCCGAGATCCTCGCCAGTGTGGGCTTCCCGCCCGAGCGGCGAGGCGAGGCGATGGAGAGCCTGTCGCGCGGCATGCAGCAGAAGGTCGCCCTCGCGCGAGCGCTCCTGACCTCGCCGGTCCTGCTCCTGCTCGACGAGCCGACGACCGGGCTCGACCCGCGCTCGAAGCTCGAGGTGCAGGACTTCATCCGCCAGGTCCGAGCGGAGCACGACGCGACGATCCTGCTCTGCACCCACGACATGAACGAGGCGGAGACGCTCGCCGACCGGGTCGGCCTGCTCGACCGCGGGCGGCTGCTCTTCCTCGAGCCGGTCGAGGACGTGAAGCGGCGCTTCGGCGTCGAGACGCTCGAGCAGGCGTTCTTCGCCGCCACGGGACGCGAGTTCGTGGCCGAGGAAGGCGAGACCGAAGACGACGAGTACCGGGAGGTGTTCGGATGAGTGAGTACGCCGTAGAGATGCGCAACCAGCTCGTCGGCCTGTTCGGGATCGTCGAGCGGAACGTCTACCTCACGAAGCGCTACTTCCTGTGGGACCTCGCGTTCATGGTCTGGACGATCGCGAACACGCTCACGATCGTCTTCATCGCGCGGGCGGCGCACCTGTCGCCCGCGCGGGAGAACACGCTGGCGACGAAGCTGCTCGTCGGCGCGACGATCTGGGCCTTCCTCGGGATCATCTTCGAGTTCATGACCGAGACGGTCGCGTGGGAACGTTGGGAGGGGACGATCGAGTACACGTTCATGGCGCCGCTGTCGCGGCTCGTGCACCTGTTCGGGCAGGGCGCGTTCGCCGTGCTCTACGGGCTGATCCGGGCGGCGATCCTGTTCCTCGCGGTCGCCGCGTTCATCGGCATCCACGCGCCGCACGCGAACTACGGCGCGGCGCTCGCGCTGCTCGCGCTCGCATCGCTCTCGTTCATCGGCGTCGGCATCATGACGTCCGTGCTGCCGCTCGTCTCCCCGGAGAAGGGCGCGCAGCTCGGCTTCGTCTGCCAGGGCGTGATGCTCGTCGTCTCGGGCGTCTACTACCCGGTGAGCGTGATGCCGGAGTGGATGCAGTGGATCGCGAAGTTCTCGCCCGCCACGTACGCGCTGCGCGGCGACCGCAACTCGATCATCCACGGGACCGGGCTCGTATGGGCGGACGTCTGGCCGCTGCTGATCATCGCGGTGCTGGCGACCCCGATCGGGCTGGCGATCTTCCGGGTCGGCGAGCGGCATGCGAAGCGGCACGGGAAGCTGAAGCGGTCGGGATGACGGACTGGTTCGCGGGCGACGTCGCGGCCCGATACGACGAGTCGACGGCCGGCATGCCCGTCGAGCCGGTCGTCGACTTCCTTCTGCCATTTGCGGGCGGCGGGGCGCTCGAGCTCGCGATCGGCACCGGCAGGATCGCGGTGCCGCTCGCCGCCCGCGGAGTGCGCGTGGTGGGCATCGACTTCTCAGCGGACATGGTCGCCGAGCTGCGGAAGAAGACCGACGCGATCCCGGTCGAGGTCGGCGACATGGCGACGGCGCGCGTCGACGGGACGTTCTCCCTCGTCTACGTCGTCTTCAACTCGATCAACAACGTCACGACGCAGGACGGCCAGGTTGCGACGTTTGCGAATGCGGCGGCGCACCTCGCGCCCGGCGGCTGCTTCGTCGTCGAGGTGGGCGGCGTCGGCGGCCATCAGCCGCTCGAGGTCTTCGACCTGAGCGACACGCACGTCGGCGTCGACGAGTACGACGCCGATACCCAACGGCTCGTATCCCACCACTTCAGCCTGCGTGACGGAGTCTGGGAGCGACGCTCGGTGCCGTTCCGCGCCGTGACACCTGCCGAGCTCGATCTGATGGCATGGCTCGCCGGGATGGAGCTGCGCGAGCGCTGGACAGACTGGGACCGCTCGCCGTTCACGGCCGAGAGCCCGAAGCACGTCTCGGTCTGGGAGAAGCCCGCATGAGGATTCCGCCGAGCCCGGAGACCGGTACCACGTACCGCACGGAAGTGTGACGTCGGCAGGGCGCTCCGCTCCGTCCGCGGCCACCGACTCGTGACGAAGTTGATGCAATTCTGAATCGGTAGCTGGTACCGGTCGCGGCCCCGGGTAGCGTTCGCGCGTGCCCGCGCGTGCCCGCCGTTCCTGCCTTACCGTTCCGGCGTCGAGCGAGCGGATGCTCGCGAAGGCTCCGTCGCTCCCGGCCGACGAAGTGATCGTCGACCTCGAGGACGCGGTCGCGGCGGAGAACAAGGAGCAGGCGCGGGAGCTCGCCGCCGCCACCCTGCGGCGCGGGCACCCCGGCCGGACGACCGCGCTCCGCGTCAACGGACGCTCGACGCCGTGGTGGGAGGACGACCTGCGCGCAGCGGCGGAGGTTCGGCCCGACGTGGTCGTACTCCCCAAGGTCGAGTCTCCCGAGGACGTGGCCGCCGCGGCCGAGCTGCTCCCGGACGGCATCGGCCTCGAAGCCCAGATCGAGACGGCGCGAGGGCTCGTCCAAGCCGAACGGATCGCTGCTGCAGGGAACGGCCTCGAGGCGCTCGTCTTCGGCCCGGCCGACCTCGCGGCGTCGCTCGGAGTCCCGGTGCTGACGATCGGCGCAGGGGCGACCGACCACGCGCATGCGCAGGTCGTAGCAGCGGCGCGAGCGTCGGGCCTGCAAGTGCTCGACGGCCCGCACGCGCGGCTCGGCGACGACCTCGGGCTCGTCCTCGCGGCGCGGCGAGCACTCGAGCACGGCTACGACGGCAAATGGGTGATCCATCCGAGCCAGATCGAGCCCGTCAACCGCATCTTCACGCCGTCGCCCGCAGAGATCGGGCGCGCGAGACGCCTGCTCGAAGCCGGGCCGGGCGCCGCCCGCTTCGAGGGCGAGCTCGTCGACGAGGCCTCGCGCAGGCTCGCGGAGTCGCTGCTGCGACGGGCCGAGGTTCCCGGCTAGCCCGGGGCGGGTATTTCCCGGCCATGACCGGGCGCAGAGAGCTCTGGGAGGTCGCTCGCTTTTCGGCTCCACGGCGCGGCTTTCAGCCGCAGTGCGACTGCTACCGCACCGACGACCCGCCTGCGCTGCACCTCACGCTCGAGCTTCCCGGCGTCGATCCTGCCGAGGTGCGCATCGTCGCGGTCGGGACCGAGCTCGTCGTCTCGGGCGTGCGCGAGCGGCCGTATCCCACGGGTGCGCGCTACCACCAGGTCGAGATCGAGTACGGCCCGTTCGAGCGCCGGATCGAGCTAGCCGAAGACGTCGACGCCGAGGCGGCGACAGCGACGTACGAGGCGGGGATGCTGCGGCTCGAGGTGCCGCTGCCGCGTTGAGCGAGATCGAGTTCAGCGAGACGCCGCGCGCCGAGGTCGACGAGATCCCGGCCGAGCTGCCCGTGCTTCCGCTGAAGGAGACGGTCGTCCTCCCCGATTCGATGACGCCGCTCGCGATCGGGCAGGAGCGGTCGATCGTGCTCGTCGACGACGTGGTCGGCGGAGAGCGCCTGCTCGCGCTCGTCACGGTGCGCGACGCGGAAGTCGAGTCTCCCGGCTGGGACGACCTGTACGAGATCGGGACAGCCGCGATCGTCCACAAGATGATCCGCGTCCCCGACGGGACCCTGCGGATCCTCGTCCAGGGGCTGCGCCGGGTGCGCATCGAGGAGCCGCTGGCCGACGAGCCCTATCTCGTGGCGCGCCTTGCCGCGGTGCCGGACGAGGCCGAGGAGACCCGCGAGCTCGAGGCGTTGCTCCGCAACGCGCAGGGCCTCTTCGGGCGGATCATCGGGCTGGCGCCGTACCTGCCCGAGGAGCTCCAGATCGCCGCGGCCAACGTCGCCGACGCCGGCGGCTTCTGCAATCTCGTCGCATCGACGCTCCGCCTCAAGACCGAGGAGAAGCAGCTGATCCTCGAGCTCGCCGACACCGAGCAGCGCCTGCGCGAGGTCTCGAAGATCCTCAACCGCGAGCTCGAGGTCTTCGAGCTCGGGACGAAGATCCAGTCGCAGGTGCAGTCCGAGCTCGAGAAGGGCCAACGCGAGTTCTTCCTCCGGCAACAGATGAAGGCGATCCAGGAGGAGCTCGGCGAGGGCGATCCCGAGCAGGCCGACGTGAACGAGCTGCGGGAACGGCTCGACGCGCTCGCGCTGCCCGAGGATGCGCGGAAGGCGGCGGACCGCGAGCTCGTGCGGCTCGAACGGCTTCCCGCGGCGGCGGCCGAGTACGGCGTGATCCGCACCTATCTCGACTGGCTCGCAACGCTGCCGTGGGGCGTGACGACGCCGGACGATCTCGATCTCGACCGGGCGCGCCAGATCCTCGACGAGGACCACTACGACCTCGACAAGGTCAAGGAGCGGATCGTCGAGCACCTCGCCGTGTCGAAGCTCAAGCAGGATCCGGCCGGGCAGATCCTCTGCCTCGTCGGGCCGCCCGGCGTCGGCAAGACGTCGCTCGGGCAGTCGGTCGCGCGCACGCTGGGCCGCAAGTTCGCGCGGCTGTCGGTCGGCGGCGTCCGCGACGAGGCCGAGATCCGCGGCCATCGGCGCACGTACATCGGCGCGATGCCGGGCACGATCCTGCGCGCCCTGCGCGACGCCGAGTCGCTGAACCCCGTCGTGCTGATCGACGAGATCGAGAAGATGGGCGCCGACGTGCGCGGCGATCCTGCGAGCGCGATGCTCGAGGTGCTCGACCGCGCGCAGAACTCGAGGTTCCGCGATCACTACCTCGACCTCCCGTTCGACCTCTCGAAGACGCTCTTCATCTGCACGGCGAACACCGTCGACACGATCCCGCCGGCGCTGCTCGACCGGATGGACGTGATCCAGCTCTCGGGCTACACCGAGGAGGAGAAGCTCGGCATCGCCCAGCGCTACCTCGTGCCGCGCCAGATCGGCGAGCACGGCCTCGAGGCCGACCAGATCGAGATCGGCGAGCCGGTCCTGCGACTGCTCGCGCGCGACTACACGCGAGAGGCGGGCGTGCGCGGGCTCGAGCGGCGGATCGGCGACCTCTGCCGCAAGGCCGCCGTGCTCGTCGCCCGTGGGAGCGAGCAGAAGATCCGCGTCACCGAGGAGCTCGTCCGCGAATGGCTCGGCCCACGCCGTTTCTCGGGCGAGACACGCCACCGCACCGCGGATCCCGGCGTCGCGACCGGGCTCGCGTACACGCCGGCCGGCGGGGACGTCCTCTACATCGAGGCGCAGGCGTATCCCGGCCGCGGCAAGCTCACCGTGACGGGCCAACTCGGCGAGGTGATGCAGGAGTCGGCGCAGGCGGCGCTGTCGTGGGTGCGCTCCCACACCGGTGACCTCGATCTCGACGAGCGCTGGTTCTCGCGACACGACGTGCACGTGCACGTGCCAGCGGGCGCGATTCCGAAGGACGGGCCGTCGGCCGGGATCGCGATGGCGACGGCGATCGCCTCGCTCGTCCGCGAGACGCCGGTCGCCGACGACGTCGCGATGACCGGCGAGATCACGCTGACCGGCCAGGTGCTGCCGATCGGCGGTGTCCGCGACAAGGTCCTCGCGGCCCAGCGCGCGGGGCTCGGCCGGGTGATCCTGCCGCGCGAGAACGAGCCGGACCTCGCGGAGCTGCCGTCCGAGACGCGCGACGAGCTGCGCTTCGTCCTCGTCGACTCGATCGACGAGGTCTTCGCCGCTGCGTTCGGCTCGAACGACTCGCGGGCAAACGGCCGCTTGCACGCCGCAGCCACGAAAGGGTAGGACCCATCATGCGCATCAACATCGAGGGAAAGGACTGGTCCCACATGGTCAACACGAAGGACAAGGTCGCGGACGCGGCCGCGAGCGCCCGCCCCTACGTCGAGCGCGCGCTGCATGACAAGGAGCTGCGCGACAACGTCCGCAACGCGTACAGCTCGGCCCGTGCCGTGTACGAGGAGCTTTCGTCGCGCCGCAAGGTCTCGGACGCCGCGACCCAGCTCGTGGCCGACAAGGACCTTCAGGACGAGATCCGGCATGCGATCGAGGAGCTGCGAAACGCGGCCGGACGCGTACAGGGCGCGGCGAAGGGCTCCGCTGAATCGGGTCGCGGGGCGCGGAACGGCCTCTTCCTGATCGTCGGCATCGCCGTCGGCCTCCTCATGAACCCGATCACCGGCCCGATGCTGCGACGCCTGCTCAAGCGCAAGCTGTTCGGCAACGGGAACGGATTCGTCTACCAGGGGAACGGCAGCAAGAGCTGACGCGACTCAGCCGCTGCGACCGAGGTGCTCGCGCGCGAACGCTCGAAAGCGGTCGCGCGCGCCCTCGTCCGGCGCGAGCGGCTCGTCGTCGGCGTACTGCGGGTCGGAGGCGATCTCCTCCGCGACCGCCCGCACCTCGCGCTCGATCGCGGCGCGGTGGGCGGGCTCGCGGAGCAGCGCCTCGACCCAGCTCTCCGAGCCGTCCCAGTCGGGAAGGTCATGGTCGAAGAGCAGCTGGCCGAGCACGATCCCGGTGCGGATGTACGCGAACGTCCTGAACGCGAGGATCCGGTGCGGCGTCTCGACCTGGGCGGCGAGCGACGGATCGTCTCTGACGATGCGGTCGACGATGCCGCCGATCGGCTCGTCGACCAGCGGAATCCAGAGCTCGTCGAGATCCGGCACGTCCGGATTATGCCCGGCGGCGAAGTAGCGTAGGCCTGCGTGACTGGCTCTCGGGACGAACTCCTCGAGCAGTTGGCCGCCGATCCGGCGGAGGCAGGCCTGTTCCTCGACTTCGACGGCGTGCTGGCGCCGATCGTCGACCGGCCCGAGGACGCCGTGCCGCCGCCCGAGACCCGGGCCGAGCTCGAGCGGCTCGTCGCGCGGTACGCGCTCGTCGCGGTCGTGAGCGGCCGGGCCGGCGACGACGTGCGGGCGCGGCTCGGAGTGGACGGCGTCGTCTGCG
>DATEHY010000076.1:0-13707 GCA_035279325.1 Gaiellaceae bacterium | reverse complement strand
GCCACGACGTCGGTCGCGCGGCCCGGACCCGGGGGGCGCAGCACGCGCGCGTCGGCCGGCGCCGAGGCGACGACGAGGCGGCTGCCGGAGAGAAGCGGGACGCGCGGCACCGGCGGATTCAAGCAGCGGTCGGAATACACTCGGACGGATGTCCCCGAAGACGCTCACGGGCGCCGAGCTCGACCTGAACGACGCGCCGGCCCACGACGCCGAGCTCTTCCTCGTCGACGGCAACAACCTCGCCTACCGCGCCTTCTTCGCGCTGCCGGAGGAGCTCGCGACGAGCGAGGGGTTCCCGACGGGGGCGCTGCTCGGGTTCACGAACATGCTGTTCAAGCTGCTCTCCGACTACCGGCCGAAGGGCGTCGCGGTCGCCTGGGACACGCGCCCGGTGCACCGCGCCGCCCAGGCCGAGGCGGTCGAGGTCGTCTACAAGGAGGGCCGCCGGCCGATGCCCGACCTGCTTCGCGAGCAGTTCCCACACTTCCGGCCGATCGTCGCCGCCTTCGGCTACCGCAACCTCGAGTTCGAGGGCTGGGAGGCCGACGACGTGATCGCGACGCTCGCGACGCGCGCCGACGAGGCCGACATCAGGACGTGCGTCGTCTCGACCGACCGCGATGCGTTCCAGCTCGTCTCGGAGAACGTCTGCCTGATGATGACGCCGCGCGGCGTGAGCGACGTCAACGTGTACACGCCCGAGCGCGTCGAGGCGCGGTACGGGATCCGCCCCGAGCAGATCCCCGACTTCATCGGCCTCAAGGGCGACGCCTCCGACAACATCCCGGGCGTCCCCGGGATCGGGGACAAGACGGCCGGGCAGCTCGTCGCGCAGTACGGGTCGCTCGAGAACGTGCTCGAGCACGTCGAGGAGCAGTCGCCCGCGCGCCGGAAGAACCTCACGGAGTTCGCCGACCAGGCGCGGGCGGCGAAGGTGCTCGCGACGATGCGCCGCGACCTCGAGCTCGACTGCGACCCCGCCGAGCTCGTCCTCGCGCCGCCCGACCGGGCGCAGCTGCGGGAGACGTTCCGCCGGTTCGAGTTCCGGGCGCTCCTCGGGCGCGTCGACGAGCTCGACGAGGCGGTTCCGGCGCGCGAGCGCATCTCCGCCGGGACGGCGGTTGCCTGGCGCGAGGAACCAAGTAACAAGTTGTTACAAGGTCACACTCTCGTTGGAATTGCGGCCGACGAGGGACGGATCGCGGTCGCGCTCGGCGACGAGGTGCTCGTCTCGCCGCGGCCGGAGCGGCTCGAGGGGACGTTCGTCGCGCACGACGCGAAGGCCCTGCGGGTCGACGCCGCCGACGACACGATGATCCTCGCCTACCTGATCGATCCGGCGCGGAGCGAGTATCTGCTCGACGACCTCGCGGCCGAGTACGCGGTCGAGGCCGTCGCCGAGCCGGAAGCAGAGGAAGAGACGGCGCGGCTCGTCAAGCACGCGGCCGTCACGCTGCGCCTGCGAGACCCGCTGCTCGACCGCGTTCGCGAGCGCGGCGCGGAGCCGCTCTACCGCGACGTCGAGATGCCGCTCACCCGTGTCCTGGGTCGCATGGAGGAGGCCGGCGTCCGCATCGACACCTACCGGATGGGCGAGATCACGGCGCGCCTCGCCGACCGGGTCGAGGAGCTCGAGTCGCAGGTGTACGAGCTCGCCGGCGAGCAGTTCGTGCTCGGCTCGCCGCAGCAGCTCGGCCGCATCCTGTTCGAGAAGCTCGAGCTGACGCCTGGCCGCAAGGGCAAGACCGGCTACTCGACCGACACCAAGGTGCTCCGCTCGATCCGTGGCGAGCACGAGATCGTGGCGGTGATCGAGGAATGGCGCGAGCTCTCGAAGCTCCTCAACACCTACCTCGTGCCGCTCCCGTCGCTGATCGGCGAGGACGGCCGCCTGCACACGACGTTCAACCAGACCGTCGCCGCCACCGGCCGCCTCTCGACGACGAGCCCGAACCTCCAGTCGATCCCGATCCGCACCGAGCTCGGCCGCGAGATCCGCTCGGCGTTCGTCGCGGAGCAGGGCGCGCGGCTCGTCTCCGCCGACTACTCGCAGATCGAGCTGCGCATCCTCGCCCACGTCTCCGGCGAGCCGAAGCTGCGCGAGGCGTTCGAGCGCGGCGAGGACATCCATACCGCGACCGCGGCCGAGGTGCTCGGCGTCGAGCCCGCGAAGCTGACGCAGGCCGAGCGCTCGATCGCGAAGATGATCAACTTCGGGATCGTGTACGGGATCTCGGCCTTCGGCCTCTCCGAGAACCTCGAGATCCCGCGGGAGCAGGCGCAGGACTACATCGACGCTTATCTCGCGCGCTTCCCGCTCGTGCAGGACTTCATCTCGCGCACGATCGAGCAGGCGGAGCGCGACGGCTACGCGACGAGCCTGCTCGGTCGGCGCCGGCCGGTGCCCGAGCTGCGCGTGCGCAACCGCGCGACACGCGGGTTCGGCGAGCGCGTGGCCGTCAACTTCGTGATGCAGGGCTCGAACGCGGACATCATCAAGGTCGCGATGGTCGCGATCGAGAAGCGGCTGCGCGAGGAGGGGAGAAGCGCGCGGCTAGTCCTCCAGGTCCACGACGAGCTCCTCCTCGAGGCGCCCGACGCGGAGACCTCGGTCGTGAAGGAGCTCGTGCGCGAGGAGATGTGCTCGGCGTATCCGCTCGACCCGCCGCTCGCGGTCGACGTCGGCGCCGGCGACTCCTGGGCCGACGCGAAGAGCTAGCCGGGCGGCGGCGTCCAGGAGGCGACCAGGTTGCCTGCGGCGTCTCGACCGACGATGGACGCGACCTTCGAGCCGTGCGGCAGCGCGCCGAGGAAGAGATGCTCGACGACCGGGAGCGTCGTCGTGCTGCCGTCCGTCAGCGTGACGTCCAGGGTCGTCTCCGCACCCGTAACTGAGCCGACGAGGATCGTGTACGACGGATGATTTGCGTCGCTCCACGTCTCCGGATCGATGGTCATGTCTCCCCCGGTGCACGATCCGTGGCCGAGCGCACCATCGCTCTGGATGTCGGACTGCCAGCCCACGAACCAGCACGTTCCGTCGCCGCTCGATGTGGGTGCCGCCCACATGTCGAGCGGGCCGTCGCTCGTAGCGAGCTGCAGGACGCCATGCGCCTTGCCGGGGTCTGCGGTGGGAACGTGCCACATGAAGCCGGTGGCGGGGTCGATGTTCACCTCGTTCAGCGCCGCAGCAGCCGCGTCTCCCTCGATGAAGGTGTGCTGGATCCCCTGCGGCGCGGGACTCCCCTCGAAGGCGTCGACCGCGGCCCACGTCGCAGGCACGAGCACGAGCGCCGCGACCGCCGTGGCGACGGCGGTGTAGCGGCGGCGCGAACGCCGTGCACGCCGGAGAACGTCGCTCCAGCGCTCGCGCGGTTCCGCCGCCACGAGCTCGTCGAGCAGGCCGTCGAGGTAGGCGTCGATCATCGTGAGACCTCCTTCGTGAGCGCGCCGCGGAGCGTCTGCCGCGCGGCCGAGAGCGTCGCGCCGACGGTCCCTGGGCTGATCTCGAGCGCGGCCGCGATCGTCGTGTAGTCCAGGTCGGCGTAGTAGTGAAGGAAGAGCACCTCGCGCTGGCGCTCCGTCAGGAGCTCGAGCGGCAGGCCGAGCTCGTCGGCGCGGACGTCGACCGGCGCGGGCGCGGAGAGCTTCCGGCGCCGTCTGCGTGCCGCATCGCGGGCTGCGTTGACGACGATCCGCCACACCCAAGCCTCGAGATTCCCGTCGCCGCGAAAACGCCGGCGCTTGCGGAGCGCCTTCGCGAAGGCTTCCTGCACGGCGTCGCGCCCGGACTCCTCCTCGCCGGCGATCGCCGCCGCGACGCGGGTGAGCTCCGGCAGCCGCTCGCGGTACAGCGCCTCCAACTCCTCGACCATCACCCCTACGACGCTAGAGCCATGTCGATTTCTTTACCAGCGTCGTGGGAACAGGCGGCACCATGGCCGACGCGGTCGTCACCGTCGCCGAGGTGAAGGCGTTCAAGACGCAATCCGGCAACACGCGCTTCGTTTTGCGCGACGCCGAGGGGCGCGAGTACACGACCTTCCGCGAGCAGATCGCCCGCGACGCGCTCGCGGCGGAGGGCCGGCGCGCGCGCATCAGCTTCCACGAGCAGCAGCGCGGCGACTTCACGAACGTCTACCTCGACCGCGTCCAGAAGCTCGAGGAGCCCGGCGAGGAGGGCTCCCCCGAGGCGGTCGAGGAGGTCGCGTGGAAGACCGCGGTAGACGCGGCGCCGTGGCTGCTCGGCGGCGAGCCGGAGGAAGCAGTTCCGCCGGACGAGCTGTTCGAGCGCCTCCAGCCGTTCAAGGAACGGGTCGCCGAGGACATCCGCGGCGAGGAGCCTGTGGAAGAGGCGGACTAGTCCGCTAGCAGCTCGACGAAGCGGCGCAGCGGCGGCGCTCCGCCGTGGCGCGGCCCCAGCGCGAGAAGGCGTCGGCCGCGGACGAGATTCCGCCGAGCCAGCCGAACAGGCCCATTCCGAGCAGGTAGAGGAGGGCGATTCCGATCCAGGTCATGGGGCGAGCGTAGCTCCACGGCCGTTAGGGCCATGTGAAGCTTCGGGCCGCTACGAGTATCCGAGCTCCGCGAGCAACGGCCCGGCTTCGGCCTCGACGTCGGCGAGCTGCTCGGGCGTGAGCTCACGGCGCCAGCGGCCGATCGAGGAGTCGCGGAAGCTGTCCATGGCCCGGTGCGTGGAGGCTGCGTTCGCGTCGAGGAACTCGGCCAGCCTGTCGGCGACGGTCGCGAGCGCCTCGTAGCGGATCTCGAGCATCCTGTCGCCCGCGTTCGCCGCCCGGACCGCGTCGACGTAGCGCCGCCACGCCCAGGCGCACCGGCGTGCGTCGCTCACCTGCGCGAACTCCTCGCGTCGCTCGGGCTCGACCCAGAAGCGCGGTTGCGACCCATAGGGAAGCCGCGCGTCGTCCGCGCCCACCTGATCGGCGTTCAGCCAGCCGCGCTCGAGCAGCGAGCAGACGACGTCGCGGCCGTCACGCACCGCGTGCACCGCGAGCGCCTGCGGATACGCCTCCAGCGCCGCGTCGAGGACGTGCGCCGTCTCGGGAGTCTGCTCGACGCCGCGCAGCCCCCAGGCGAGGCCGATGCGGCGGATCCGCTCGAGGATCGTCCGCAGCTCGGCGGCCGAAGGGTCGTGCGGGAGCGCCGCCTTCCACGGCGTCACCTCGCCGAAGTCGACGAAGCCGGGGAGCCCGCCGATCGCGCGTCCGACGAACGTCGTCCCCGAGCGCGGGCAGCCCACGACGAAGACGAGCCGCTCCTCGCGGCCGAGCCTCGGCCGCTGCACGAGCGACCGCTCCGCGACCCGCACGCCGGCGGTCGCGTAGTCGAGGATCGCGCTCACAGCACCTCGGGAAGCGAGTCGGGCACGAGGCCGAGCCCCTGCCGCAGCGTCTCGATCAGCCGCTGCGCCTCGGCGAGCTGCAGCGCAAGCTCGTCGGCCTCGTCGCGCGGCACCTCGACCGTGACCCGCACCGGCGAGCGGGCCGTCGAGGAGAGCGCGAGCGTGTCGACGCCGTCGGTGGAGAGCGCCGTCACGTCGAGATACTCGTCCCGGGCGAGCCGGCGGCCCGGCTCGAACCGCTCCGCGGCGCCCGCGAGGCGTTGCGCCAGCACGCCGGCGTAGTGACCCGGCACGTGGATCGTCGCCCCGCCGCTGCGCAGGCCGATCGTCGCCGACCAGCCCGAGTACCCGGACCCGCCGCGGTCACGCCGCAAGACGTGCACCGCGCAGGACTCCGTGACGCCGACGGGATACCGCTCCTCCATTCTGCTCAGCCTAGCCCCGGCCACCGGACGAGCCCGGCGCACCGCGGGTATATTGGCTCGCCGCACATGGCGAACGACACAATCAACGATCCGCGGCTCGAGGAAGGCGTCTGGACGACCGATCCCGAGAGCGGTGAGCTAGTCCCCGACTACGAGTCCACCTTCCCCACGATCGAAGAGGGGCAGGTCGTGAACGGCACCGTCGTCCGCGTGGACAAGGACGAGGTGCTCGTCGACATCGGCTACAAGTCGGAAGGCGTGATCCCGGTCGCCGAGCTGTCGATCCGGCGCTCGATCAACCCCGAGGACGAAGTCACGGTCGGCGACGACATCGCGGCTCTCGTGCTGACGAAGGAGGACGCCGAGGGCCGGCTGATCCTCTCCAAGAAGCGCGCGCGCTTCGAGATCGCGTGGAAGGCGATCGAGGGTGCCCACGAGAAGGGCGAACCGGTCACCGGCCGCGTGATCGAGGTCGTCAAGGGCGGACTGATCCTCGACCTCGGCGTGCGCGGCTTCCTGCCGGCGTCGCTCGTCGACATCCGCCGCGTGCAGGACCTCGACGAGTTCCTCGGCCAGGAGCTCGAGTGCAAGGTCATCGAGCTGAACCGCTCACGCAACAACGTCGTCCTTTCGCGCCGCGCCGTGCTCGAGGAGGAGCGCAAGGAGCAAAGGCAGCGGATCCTCGACCGTCTCAACCCGGGCGACGTCGTGGAGGGCACGATCTCCAACATCGTCGACTTCGGCGCCTTCGTCGACCTCGACGGGATGGACGGCCTCATCCACATCTCCGAGCTCTCGTGGAGCCACGTCAACCACCCGTCCGAGGTCCTGGAGATCGGCCAGACGGTGCGGGTGCAGGTTCTGGACATCGATCGCGAGCGCCAGCGGATCTCGCTCGGCCTCAAGCAGACCCAGACCGACCCCTGGCAGCAGGTGCTCGACAGCTACCAGGAGGGCGACGTCGTGAAGGGGAACGTAACGAAGGTCGTCACCTTCGGCGCCTTCGTCGAGATCCTGCCGGGCGTCGAGGGGCTCGTGCACATCTCCGAGCTCGCGCAGCACCACGTCGAGAACCCGCGCGAGATCGTCTCGCAGGGCGACCAGGTCAACGTCCGGATCCTCGAGGTCGACGCCGACCGCCGCCGTCTCTCGCTCTCGCTCAAGCGCGTCGAGGAGAACATGCCCGTCCAGCCGCTGCCCGGCGAGGAGAGCGAGCCACCCGCGCTCGGGCTCTCCGACGAGGTCTTCGCCGACGAGGTTCCCGCCGCCGAGGCGCTCGAGGCTCCGGCGGAGGAAGAGCCCGCGGCCGAGGCCGAGGTGGCCGAAGAGCCGGCCGCCGAGGTGGAGCCGCAGGTGGCAGCCGAGGCCGAAGCCTCCGACGAGGCCGAGCCGACCGAGTAGTGAAGCGGCCGCTCGCGGTCGCGCTCACGGGCGGCATCGCGGCCGGGAAGAGCGAGGCGCTCCGTTCGTTCGAGCGCCACGGCGCCGCCGTGATCTCGAGCGACGACGTCGTCCACCGCCTCTATCGCGAGGACGAGGGGCTCCACGCCGCACTCCGCGCTCGGTGGGGCGAGCGCGCGTTCCGCGACGGCGAGGTCGACCGGACGGAGATCGGGCGGATCGTCTTCGCCGACCGCGCCGAGCTCGCCTGGCTCGAGGCCGAGCTCCATCCGCGCGTCCGCGCCGCGACCGACGCCTGGCTCGCGTCGCAGACGGCCGACGTCGTCGTCGCCGAGATCCCGCTGCTCTTCGAGACCGGCGGCCAGGACCGGTTCGACCGCGTCGTCGTCGTGACGGCGCCGGCGGAGGTGCGAAACGCCCGGCGAGGCGCCGTCGCCGACAGGGAGGAGCGGCTCGTACCCGAAGAGGAGAAGGTGCGGCGGGCGGACTTCTGCTACGTCAACGACGGCTCGCTCGAGGAGCTCGACGCGTTCGTCGCCGAGGTGCTGGAGGAGCTCCGACGGTCCTGAGGCGCTGGATCGTGGCGGCCGTCGTCGTCTTCGCGGCGCTCGGCGCGTTCGTGTACCTGCAGCGGACGGAGCCGCCGTGGTACGCGCGGCTGTGGTATCCGCTCCGCTACTCGACGAACGTGCGCGTCTACGCAGCGCAGGATCACCTCGACCCCGCGCTGCTGGCCGCGGTGATCGAGGCGGAGAGCAAGTTCAACTCCGACGCCCGGTCGAGCGCCGGCGCCGTCGGCCTCATGCAGCTGACCCCGAGCACGGCAAAGGGGATCGCGCAGTACACGGGCGGCAGCCGCTTCCGCGTCTCGGACCTCACCAACCCGGACATCAACATCCGCTACGGCGCCTGGTACCTCGGGCACCTGCTGAACAAGTACCGGGACGAGCGGCTCGCTCTCGCCGCCTACAACGCGGGCCAGGACAACGTCGACCGCTGGCAGCGGGAGCACGTCGGGATCCAGTTCGAGGAGACGCGCGACTACGTCGCCAAGGTCGAGCGGCTGAAGAAGATCTACCGCCGCACGTATCCGTCGGAGCTCGGCTACTAGCCGGCCCGTTTCTCGAGCTCGTTGCTCTTGTTCGTGAGCGCGGCGAAGCCCGCCTGGAGGAAGTCGTTGAGCCCGGCGGCGCCGAGCGTCCACGTCAGTAGCCGGCCGAAGCGCGGGGCGACGATCTGGGTCGCGCCCATCCCGGCGGCGACCCACGTGCCGATGCAACGGCTGCACGTGACGAGCTCGCCGATCGCCTGCCGCATCCCGCCGTCTCCGAGCGGATCCTCGCCTCCTTCGTGTGCGTGTCCCTCGACGAAGGGCTCGCGGAGGAAGCTCGTCACCTCGTCCCGGGAGACCGTCCGCGCAGCCTTGTAGGTCGCGAGCGCGAGCGTCGCGAGGTCGAGTGCGGTGTGCTCGTGCGGGTCGCGGTCGAGCGCGCCCGCGAGCGCGCCCGCCGCGACCAGCCCGCCGCAGAACGCGGCCATGATCACGGCGTAGCTGCCGTACGGTGGCGACTGCTCCGCCTCCACGAGGGCCTTCTGCGCGTCCCGGCCGATCGGGAAACTGGTATTACCGCCGGCGTGAAGATCCGGGCCGCGGTACTCGAGGAGTTCGGCCGTCCGCTCGAGGTCCAGGAGCTCGATCTCGCGGAGCCGAAGGCGGGAGAGGTGCTGGTTCGCCTCGTCGCGTGCGGTGTCTGCCACACCGATCTGTACACGGCGTCCGGCGCCGACCCGTCGGGCTACGCGCCGACGGTGCTCGGACACGAGGGCGCCGGCGTCGTCGAGCGTGTCGGGCAGGGCGTCGGGTCGCTCGCTCCGGGCAACCACGTCGTCACGCTCTTCTCCCCGCAGTGCCGCGAGTGCGCGCACTGCCTCGACCCGCGCACGAACCTCTGCCTCGCGATCCGCGAGCAGCAGAACCAGGGCTTCCTCCCCGACGGGACGACGCGCCTGTCGCGCAACGGCGAGCCGATCCGGCACTTCATGGGCACCTCGACGTTCGCCGAGTACACCGTGATGCCGGAGATCGCGCTGGCGAAGATCGCGCCGGAAGCTCCGCTCGACCATGCGTGCGTCTTCGCGTGCGGCCTCTCGACGGGCCTCGGGGCCGCGCTCAACACCGCCAAGGTCCAGCCCGGCTCGACGTGCGTCGTCTTCGGTGCAGGCCTCGTGGGGCTCGGTGCCGTCGCGGGCTGTCGGCTCGCCGGCGCGGAGCGGATCGTCTGCGTCGATCCCGCCGAGCAGCGGCTCGAGCTGGCCCGCGGCCAGGGCGCGACCGACACGCTCGGCGGAGGCCCCGGCGTCGTGGAGGAGATCCTCGGGCTGACCGGCGGCTTCGGAGCCGACTACACCTTCGAGGCGACGGGGCGCGTCGACGTGATGCGCCAGGCCGTCGAGTCGGCGCGCATGGGGTGGGGCCTCGCGACGGTGTGCGGCGTCGCGGGCAAGGGAGAGACGCTCGACGTCGTGCCGCGTTTCCTGATCACCGGCCGCCGGGTCGCCGGCTCGTCCTTCGGCGGCGTGAAGGGACGCGACCAGGTGCCGGAGCTCGTCGACCGCTACCGCGCCGGCGAGATCGATGTCGCCCCGCTCATCTCGCATACGCTCACGCTCGACGAGGTCAACCGCGGCTTCGAGCTCATGCACGCGCAGGACGGCATCCGCAGCGTGATCTCGTTCGGTGAGTGAGCTCGACTTCACGGCGGGCGCGCCGGTCCTCGGGGATTTCGACGTTCGCTGGATCCACGGAGCGCCCCGTGGCGCACCCGACACCCACCCGCCGTTCCAGGTGCACCGGTACGACCCGCACACGTATGTGTGCTGCGTCAGAGCAAGGCCCTCGGCCCTCCGGAGGCGCCGTTCCTGTACCTGTTGTTCGGCAGCGAGCGGGCGGTGCTCTTCGACACCGGGACGGGCAAGAAGGCCGAGGGCAATCCGCTGTGCGAGGCCGTGGACGAGATCGTCGACGCGTGGCTCGGTGCGCGAGGTCACGCACGTGCTGGGCTGCCACATCGAGATGACCAGGCAGCCGCGAAGCGACTATCCCGTCGGCTGCCGCTACCAGCCCGACGAGCCTCCGCTGCAGATGACCGTGCAGCAGCTGGTCGACCTTCGCGACGCGGCACGCTCGGTCGGGGCAGAGCCCGGCGCGCACACCTTCCGACGACTTCCTGATCCTCAACGGCCCGGCGCGCCGCCACATCGTCCCGCTCCTCGCGCGAGCGCTCTGGGCCAAGGTCCGTTGAGCGTGCATCGGTTCCGTATCCAGAGCGGGGTGTCCCCGCGTACGCTACAGGGCCTCTGGGGGAAGCCGGCGTAACCGTGTTCGTGGCCGGAGCGGCGACCGACGTCACCGGCTCGCCGGCGACACTCTGGGTGCTCCGCGACACCGTGCGCGGGCCGCGGGGAAGAGGACCGCACGCGCGTCGCCGCGATGTCTTTACCGGCTGGGGCGACTGAGGAGCCGCGCCCCGGCACGGGACATGCCCCGAGATACGCTGTCCGTCGTGCCGCCTCTCCAGACCACGTCTGCCTACCGCCCGACCGGCGACCAGCCGCAGGCGATCGAGAAGCTCGCCGACGGGATCCTCGCGGGCGAGCGCTACCAGACGCTCGTCGGCGCGACCGGCACCGGCAAGACGGCGACGATGGCGTGGACGATCGAGAAGACCGGCCGGCCGGCGCTCGTCATCGCACACAACAAGACGCTCGCGGCGCAGCTCTGCAACGAGTTCCGGGAGTTCTTCCCGCACAACGCCGTCGAGTACTTCGTCTCCTACTACGACTACTATCAGCCCGAGGCGTACGTCCCGCAGGCCGATCTCTACATCGAGAAGGACTCGTCCCGGAACGACGACATCGCGCGGCTGCGACTCTCCGCGACCTCGTCGCTCTTCACGCGCCGCGATGTCGTGGTGGTCGCATCCGTCTCGTGCATCTACGGCCTCGGCTCGCCGGAGGAGTGGCGGGAGCGCATGATCTACGTCGAGGTCGGCGCCGAGCACGACCGTGATCTCCTGCTCCGCAAGCTGATCGACTCGCAGTACGTCCGCAACGACACGATGCTCGGGCGCGGCCGCTTCCGCGTCAAGGGCGACGTCGTCGAGGTCCAGCCTGCGAACCAGGAGACGGCGTACCGGATCTCGTTCTTCGGCGACGAGGTGGAGGGGATGACGCACTTCGACCCGCTCACGGGCGAGGTGCTCGCGAAGCTGGACAACCTCTCGATCTGGCCGGCCACGGAGTACGTCACCTCGCAGCCGACGGTCGAGCGCGCGGTAGACGAGATCCGGCACGAGCTCGAGCAGCAGGTCGCGATGTTCGAGGAGGAGGGCAAGCTGCTCGAGGCGCACCGGATCCGGCAGCGCACCGAGTACGACCTCGAGATGCTGAAAGAGCTCGGCTTCTGCAACGGGATCGAGAACTACTCACGGATCCTCGAGGGGCGCGCAGCGGGCACGCATCCGTTCACGCTGCTCGACTACTTCCCGCACGATTTCGTGGTCTTCGTCGACGAGTCGCACCAGACGGTGCCGCAGCTCGGCGGCATGTACGAGGGCGACCGCTCGCGCAAGCAGACGCTCGTCGACTTCGGCTTCCGGCTGCCGTCGGCACTCGACAACCGGCCGCTCCGCTTCGACGAGTTCCTGCGCAAGGTGCCGCAGCTCGTCTTCGTCTCGGCGACGCCCGGGCCGTTCGAGCTCCGCAACTCGACGGTGACTGCCGAGCAGCTGATCCGGCCGACGGGCATCGTCGACCCCGACGTCGAGCTGCGCGCGACGAAGAACCAGATCGACGACCTGCTCGGCGAGATCCGGGCG
This sequence comes from Gaiellaceae bacterium, assembly GCA_035279325.1. Classification (GTDB taxonomy): domain Bacteria; phylum Actinomycetota; class Thermoleophilia; order Gaiellales; family Gaiellaceae; genus Palsa-739. The sequence goes on along the minus strand of DATEHY010000076.1, from coordinate 1,642 downwards.
CGCGAGGCGGCGGGCGAGCGGGTGCTCGTCACGACCCTGACGAAGAAGATGGCCGAGGACCTGACCGACTACCTGCTCGAGTCGGGCGTGAAGGCGCGCTACCTCCACTCGGAGATCGACACGCTCGAGCGGATCCAGATCGTGCGCGAGCTGCGGCTCGGCGAGTTCGACGTCCTCGTCGGCGTCAACCTCCTGCGCGAGGGGCTCGACCTGCCGGAGGTGTCGCTCGTCGCGATCCTCGACGCCGACAAGGAGGGCTTCCTGCGCGGGCGGACGAGCCTCATCCAGACCATCGGCCGGGCGGCGCGGAACGTCAACGGCAAGGTGCTGATGTACGCCGACAAGCAGACCGAGGCGATCAAGGAGGCGCTCGACGAGACGAACCGCCGCCGGACCGTCCAGCTCGCGTACAACGAGGAGCACGGGATCGTGCCGGAGACGATCGCCAAAGGCGTGTCCGACATCGCCGAGCTGCTGCAGCTCGAGTCGCCGACCGTCCCGTCCTCGCGGCGCCGCCGCGGCGCGACGAAGGTCGAGGGCATGTCGCGCGAGGAGCTCGAGAAGCTCGTCGTCACGCTCGAGGAGGAGATGTACCTCGCGGCCGAGGAGCTCCGGTTCGAGTACGCCGCGAAGCTGCGCGACGAGGTCAAGGATTTGCGGCGCGACCTGCAGGCGCTCGAGCAGACCGCCGCGTAGCGAACGCCGCTTACTGAGCGCTCACACCGCCGCGCTAACCTCCGCGAATGCTCGGAGCGGTCATCGGAGCGCTCTTCATCGCGTTCGTCACCGGGGCGCTCGCGCGCTTTGCGCTGCCGGGGCCCGACCCGATGCCGGCCTGGCTCACGATCGCGATCGGCCTAGCCGGCACTGCGATCGGAAGCGGCGTCGTGGTCGCGATCGGCGGGCGCCATGCCGTCTCGTGGGCCGGCATCGCGAGCTTCTTCGCGGCCGTCGGGCTTGTCGTGATCTACCGGCGCTTCGTCCAAAAGCGGCCGGTGTGGGGAAGGGACGCCTATCGCTTCCCCGAGCGCGGCATCGGGGTCGAGCACTATCGCGAGCGGCTCAAGCGGGCCGGCATCGACCCGGATCAGATCGGGGCGCAGCCCTTCGGCGGCCTGCCGCAGCGGATGCCTACGCAGCCGTCCGGCGGAGACGCCCGCCCGCACTCGGGCGATCATCCCACCGAAAATCCGGCCCACTACCTCGGGCTGCTCGAAGAGCTCCACGACTCCCACGTCCTCGACGACGACGAGTACACCGCGGCGCGAACGCGCCTGCTCGAGAGCCTGCGGAGCTAGGAGCGGCGATGGTGCTCTGGTTCATCCTCGTTCTCGCCCTGTCGGGCCTCGTCGTCGGCGCGCTCGCTCGGCTCGCGCTCCCGGGCCCCGACCCGATGGGGATCCTCGCCACGATCGGGCTCGGCTTGGCGGGATCGTTCGTCGGCGGGATCGTCTCGTGGCTCTTCCTCGGCCACGCCGGCGGGATCATCATCTCGATCCTCGCCGCGACGCTCCTGCTCTACCTCCACCGCCGCTTCGTCCAGCACCGGCCGCTCACCGGGCCGGGCGCACGGCGGCTGCCTCCGCGCTAGCGCACGAATCGCCGCTCGGCGCCGAGCGCCCAGTCGCCGCGCGACCAGTGG
>DATEHY010000075.1:0-5957 GCA_035279325.1 Gaiellaceae bacterium | reverse complement strand
TCCGGGCACGGCGCGCGCCGTCGCCGCTCTCCACGCGCGCTTCGTCGACGGCGGCATCGTCGGGCCGCCGCCCGAGCGGCCCGGCACGACCCGGCTGTACCTCTCCGGCGCGGAGGCCGGAGAGGTGGCCTCGCTGTTCGCCCACACGAACCTCGAAGCACGGGTCCTCTTCGGCGAGTCTGGCGCGGCCTCGGCGCTCAAGGCCGCCTACGCCGGCTGGACGAAGGGCAGCGGCGCGCTGCTCCTCACGGTGCGGGCGCTCGCCCGTGCCGAAGGAGTCGAAGAGGAGCTGCTCGCAGAGTGGCGGCTGTCGCTGCCGGGGCTCGAGGAGCGGGCGGAGGGGGCGGCGCAGTCGGCGAGCCGCAAGGGCGGGCGCTGGGTCGGGGAGATGGAGGAGATTGCGCACAGCATGGCAGCGAACGATCTCCCGACCGGGTTCCACGAAGCCGCGGCGGAGGTCTTCCGCCGCGCGACGGCCGAGGAGTCGTAGCCGGTGGGAGCGGCCCTCTCCGTCGCGGACTACGAGCGGCTCGCCGAGGAGCAGCTCGATCCCGGGCCGTGGGCCTACCTCGCCGGCGGCGCGGGCGACGAGTGGACGCTGCGCGAAAACCGTGCGGCGTTCGAGCGCTGGACCTTCCGCCCACGCGTCCTCTGCGACGTGTCCACGGTCTCGACCGCAACGACGGTGCTCGGCAACCGGATCGAGCTGCCCGTCGTCGTCGCGCCGCTCGCGTACCAGCAGCTCTACCACCCCGACGGCGAGTGCGCGACGGCCCGCGCCGCCGCGGCGGCAGGCACGGCGATGGGCGTCTCGACGTTCTCGACCCGCTCGCACGAGGAGCTCGCCGCGGCGGCGCCGGGACTTATCCAGTGGTGCCAGCTCTACGTCTTCCAGGACCGCGGCTTCACGCGCGAGCATCTCGCGGGCGCGGCCGCAGCCGGCTGCAGCGCCGTCGTCCTCACGGTCGACACGCCGCGCCTCGCGCAGCGCGAGCGCGACCTGCGCATCGGCTTCGAGGTGCCGTCGGATCTCCCGCTCCCGTACGCCCGTGGGGCCATCGGCACTGCAGCGGCGAACCCGGCCGACCAGTTCGCGCTGCTCGATGCGTCGGTCTCGTGGCGCGACCTCGAGTGGGTCGCGGGCGAGGGCCGGCTCCCGGTGATCCTGAAGGGCGTGACGACGGCCGAGGACGCGAAGCTCGCCGTCGAGCACGGAGCGGCCGCGGTCGTCGTCTCGAATCACGGCGGCCGCCAGCTCGACGGAGCTCCCGCCACGCTCGACTCGCTGCCGGAGGTCGCGGATGCGGTCGCCGGACGCACCGAGGTCTACCTCGACGGCGGGATCCGCCGGGGCAGCGACGTCGCGAAGGCGCTGGCGCTCGGCGCGCGCGCCGTGCTCGCCGGCCGCGCGCCCGTCTTCGGCCTCGCCGCAGCCGGCGAAGAGGGCGTGCGCCACGTCCTCGAGCTGCTGCGGGAGGAGCTGGCGCTGACGCTGTGCCTGCTCGGCTGCACCTCGCCGGAGGAGCTCACGCCGGCGCACGTCCAACGGTCGCGCTCGTAGCTGGCAGACTCCCGCCACGATGTACGCCCTCAACTTCTACTCGCCGCTCGTCGCCGACCAGCTCCGGTCGGGCCGGAAGTCGGCCACGATCCGGCTCGGCGACAAGTCGGGCAAGTACAGGAAGGGCATGGTCGTCCGCGTCCTCTGCGGCGTCCGCTTCAGTCCGCGCGAGCACGTCTTCGACGCGGTGATCGACAAGGTCGAGGTGAAGACGCTCGGGGAGCTCTCGCCGCGGGAGATCGAGCACGACAATCCCGAGATCCGGCGCACGGACGAGATGGCGAACTTCCTCGGCCAGCTCTACAACCGCGACGTCGGCCCCGACGATCTGATCACGGTGATCCGCTTCTCGCAGATCATGGGCGGCCCGGTCGTCGCTTCGTTCGAGGGCGACCTCTTCTAGCGCACGTCGAAACCGACCCGAGCCGACATCCGGTCCTGCAGGCGATCGGCGCGGGGGAGGGTCAGCGTCGCCACACCGGCACCGGCCGCGAGCGTGACCGCCGCGAGCCCGAGCCGCAGGCCGAGCCCCGGGTAGCGCGCGCGCAACGTCTCGGACATGCGCACGAGCCGCGCGAGCACGTGGATCGACGTCGAGACGAGCCAGACCACGAAGCTCGCCTTGTGCAGGCCGACCGCCGTGCCCTGCGTCTCGTTGACCGCGAGCAGGTACACGCCCGTGCCGAAGAGGACGAGCGTCGAGGCGACGACGACCGGCGCGACCACGACCCGCAGCGGAAAGGCGGGAGGCCCACGGAGCACGTACTCCTCCTTGCCGAGGTAGTAGCGCGCCATCCGCCAGCCCGTGCTGCCGAGCTTCAGCGCGACGACCGGCAGCAGGAACATGCCGACGAAGGCGTGCACCGTGAGCAGCGCGCGCAGGTTGAGCAGGGTCGCTCCCTCGACGGCGAGGAAGACGATCAGGAGGATTCCGGCGAGCGCGGTGAGCTGCTCATTGCCGCCGGGGTTCGCCCTCACGTCGTCTTCGTCCGCCTTATCTTCGAGCCGAACAGCGCATTCGGCCGCACCGGCTCCCCGCACTCCTCGCAGTCGACGACCGCGAGGGAGGAGAAGGCGGCGCCGCAACGCTTGCAGCGCCGCAAGAGCTCGCCGCCGCACTGGGGGCAGGTGTCGGGCACGTCCGCCTCGAACTCCTCGAACCACCGGCGCGCAGCGCCGCAGCCGAGACAGAATGCGACCCAGTCACCGAGGACCTTCCGACGCTCTTCCCGCAGCCAGTCCGTCGCCTTGCCCATGCGCTGACGATAGCGGCCGTCGCCGTCCTTTTCGCCGCCGGCTGCGGCGGAGATCCGCACTACCACTCGACGCGCGGCGCCCGCCTCGTCCACTTCACGCTGCACAGCCGGTTCACGCACGGCGATCTGCGCGAGGTGCTCGTCGTCCCGCGGCGGCACGGCCGCTGGCTGCTCGTCCTGCTCCACGGCTACCACGCAAGCCCGTCGCAGTTCCTCACCCAGCCGTTCTTCGACACCCTTCGCGTACTCGGCTCGCGTGCTCCCGAGGTGCTGTTGCTCGACGGCGGCGCCGACAGCTATTGGCACGACCGGGCCGACGGGCGCTGGGGGTCGATGGTGCTGCAGGAGGCGATTCCGGCCGGCATTGCGCGTGCACGCGCCCGGCGAGTCGCGATCGGCGGAATCTCGATGGGAGGCTACGGCGCGCTGCTCGCCGGTTCCCGGCACCAAGGCTTCTGCGCCGTCGGCGTCCAGTCGCCGGCGCTGTGGCAGAGCGCCAGGGAGACCGCTCCGGGCGCCTTCGACGACGCGCAGGACTACGTGCGCAACGACGTCTTCAGGCTGCGGCCACCGCATCCGCTCTGGATCGACCTCGGCGCGAGTGATCCGTTCCGCGCCGCCACCCTCGCCTACGCCCGGCGCGCCGGTGTTCGGGCCCACATCCGGCCCGGCGGGCACGACGCGGCGCTGTGGGACGCCTTCACGCCGCAGTTTCTACGCTTCTTCGTGCGTGAGTGCGCCTGAGCCGTTCCCGAAGATCGAGCTGCACGTCCACCTCGAGGGGACGGTGCGACCCGACACGCTGCGCGAGATCGCGAAGCGCAACGACTACGCCCTGCCGGCCGATCTCGAGTCGCTCTACCGCTTCCGCGACTTCGCCCACTTCATCGAGGTCTGGATCCTCACGACGAACGCACTGCGGACCGAGACGGACTTCAGGCAGGTCGTCGTCGACTATGCGGAGGAGGCCGCGGCGCACGGCGCCGTCTACCTCGAGGGGATCTTCAGCCCGGCCGAGCGCGTCGCCCGCGGCGTGGGCTGGGACGAGATCTTCAGCGGCTACTGCGCGGGCGCGCAGGAGGCGCGGGAGAAGCACGGAGTCGAGGTGCGCCTCACGCCCGACATCTACCGCGGTGCCACGGCCGAGCAGGCCGAGCAGGTCGTCCGCTGTTCCGCGAAGTACCGCGACCGTGGGATCGTCGCGATCGGGCTCGGCGGGCTCGAGGCGGAGTTCCCGCCGGAGCCGTACGAGCCTGCGTTCACCCTCGCGCGCTCGCTCGGCCTGGCGTCCGTCCCGCATGCCGGCGAGGCCGCGGGCGCGCCGTCCGTCCGCGGCGCGCTGGAGGAGCTCGGCGCCGATCGGATCCGGCACGGCATCCGCGCGGTCGAGGACACGGGCCTCGTCGCCGAGCTCGCCGGCCGCGGCACGGTGCTCGACGTCTGCCCGCTCTCGAACCTCCGCACAGGGGTCGTTCGCTCGCTCGACGAGCATCCGCTGCCGCAGCTCGTCGCCGCGGGCGTCCGGTGCTCGATCTCGACCGACGACCCGGCGATGTTCGACACCGACCTGACACGCGACCACGAAGCCGCCGCCGCGCTCGGTGTCTCGCCGCGTGCCGCATACGAAGCCGGGCTCGCCGGAGCGCTGTGCGACGACGAAACGCGCAGGCGCCTACGGCAGATCGGCGATGCCTTCGGGTGGGATCGTTAGATTTCGGGCCGATGGCGATCGCAAGAGAGGCGCAGCCCGTCGGCTCGCTGCACGAGGTGCGCGAGGCGGGCCTCGACCGCGAAGACCTGCTTGGCGTCTACCGCAACATGCTCGTCACGCGCGGCGTCGAGGAGCGCGGCCACATCCTGTACCGCCAGGGCAAGATCCCGGGCTCCTTCTACACCGGTCGCGGGAACGAAGCCGCGTCGGTCGGCGTCGCCACGGCGATGGGGCCGGACGACGTCGGAACGCCGCTCCACCGCGACATGGGCGTCCACATCACGCGCGGCGTCGATCCGTGGCGGATCTTCGCGCAGTACATGGGCCGCGAGGACGGCCCGACCCACGGCCGCGACGGCAACGTCCACATGGCCGACTCGCAGCTCGGGCTGATCGCCATGGTCAGCCACCTGCCGGCGATGCTCCCGGTCGCGACCGGCTGCGCGCTCGCGTTCCGGATCCGCGAGGAGCCACGGGTCGCCGTTGGCTGGTTCGGCGAGGGCGCCTCGGCACGCGGCGACGCGCACGAGTCGATGACGCTCGCCGGCACCCGCAAGCTCCCGGTGGTCTTCGTCTGCGACAACAACCAGTGGGCCTACTCGACGCCGACGCACTACGAGTTCGCGACCGAGCACGTCGCCGACCGCGCCGACGCCTACGGCTTCGAGGGAGTCGTCGTCGACGGGACCGACGTCCTCGCCGTCTACCGCGAGGCGAAGCGCGCGATCGACAAGGCGCGCGCCGGCGGCGGCCCGACGCTGCTCGAGTGCCTCACGCTGCGGATGGAGGGTCACGCGGTCCACGACGACGCCTTCTACGTCCCGAAGCCCCTGTTCGAGCGCTGGGCGGAGTCCGACCCGCTCGAGCGCTTCCGCACCTGGCTGCGCGACAACGCCGACCTGACCGACGAGGAAGAGGACGAGATCGCGAGCGGCGTCAAGCGGCTGCTCGCCGCCGCGCTCGAGCGCGCCGAGGAGTCGCCGCAGCCCGATCCGGGCAACCTCACCCAGGGCGTCTACGCCTCGCCCGAGGACCTCGACACGCCCCATCACAAGTAATGGCCGAGCTGACGTATCTCCAGGCGATCTCCGACGGCCTTCGCACGGAGATGCGGCGCGACAAACGCGTCTTCCTGATCGGCGAGGACGTCGGCGTCTACGGCGGCGCCTTCAAGGTCTCGCTCGGCTTCCAGGAGGAGTTCGGGCCCTGGCGCGTCATCGATGCGCCGCTAGCGGAGACGGCGATCGTCGGCGGCTGCACCGGCGCCGCGATCATGGGGCTCCGCCCAGTCGCGGAGATGCAGTTCGCGGACTTCATCTCGTGCGCGTGGGACCATCTCGTCACGGTCGCCGCGAAGCAGCGCTGGCGCGCCGGCACGCCGGTGCCGATGGTCGTGCGCCTGCCGTCGGGCGGCGGCTTCTCGGGCGGG
>DATEHY010000074.1:0-7082 GCA_035279325.1 Gaiellaceae bacterium | reverse complement strand
GTGAGCACCGAGAACCCGTACAGCGCCATCACGAGGCAGACCGCGCCCAGCGCCCCCGGCAGGACGATCCCCGGATGGAGCACCTCGAAGACGAGGCCGATGATGCCGAGCAGGAAGAGCAGGCTGATCAGGTTGGGGTCGATGATCGTGTTGAGGAAGCGCGTGAAGAAGCCCGGCTTGACCGTCACGATCTCAGCGCCTGCGAGATGCAGCGTGAACGGGCGTTGCGCGTCCTTCGTGTGGTAGCCCTGGAGCTGCCTCAGCAGAGCGGGCAGTGTCGGCGCGATCGCGTCGATCACGTGCATCTTCAGCGCCTCCTGCGCGGTGAGGTTCGACGCGACGGTCACGGCTTTCTTCGGCCATTCCGTGTTGCGGTGGTGGCTCTGCGCGAGCGCCTTGAGCGAGGCGACCGAGTCGTTGATCACCTTGCGGCGCAGGTCGGAGCCGAGGTTCTGGCCGCTCGAGTCGATCGGCGTCGACGACCCGATGTTGGAGTCGGGCGACATCGCGAGCACGTCGGCCGCCTGTGAGACCCAGACGCCGGCCGAGGCGGCGCGCGAGCCCTCCGGCGAGACGTAGACGATCACCGGCACCTTCGATGCCAGCTCCGCCTGGTAGATCGTCTTCATCGAGGTCGAGAGCCCGCCGGGCGTGTCGAGCAGGATCACCGCGGCGTTGTAGTGGTCGTTCGCCGCCTCGGACAGCTTGCTGGTCAGGTAGTCCTGCGTGACCGGGTTGATCTCGAGGTCGGGGCCGAAGGTGATCGCGAGCACGCGCGGCCGGGTGCTCGACCCCGCGGCGCCACCGGCGAAGGCGAGCGCGGCGAGCAAGACGAGCGCGATCAGGAGCGCCCGTTTCATGATGCGGTCAGGATACGTTTTTCCTCCATTCCGGAGTAATCTCTGGCGCCTTGGCGGAACGGACCCACGCGGTGGAGGACAAACGGCGGCACCTCCTCGATGCGGCCGTGCGCGTGTTCGCGCGCAAGGGGTTCCACGCGAGCCGCGTCGGCGACATCGCAGAGGAAGCCGGGGTCGCCCACGGCCTCCTCTACCACTACTTCGCTTCGAAGGACGAGGTGCTCGAGGCGGTCTTCCACGAGAACTGGAACGTCCTGCTCGCGCGCATCGCCGGAGTGGAGGAGACCGACGAGCCGGCCGCCGACCAGCTGCGTCACATCGCGGCCATCGTCCTCCGCACCTGGCTCCACCTGCCGGACGTCGTGCGCGTCGTGATCCGCGAGTTCGGCCGCAGCCCGGAGCTCGCGGAGCGGATCGGCGAGCTGGCACAGCCGATCGAGGCGATCCAGCGCGTGATCGCGCGCGGGATCGAGCGCGGCGAGTTCCGCCAGGACATCGAGCCCCGCGCTGCGGCGACCGTCGTCTACGGCTCGATCGACGAACTGCTGACGGCGTGGGTGCTCGGCCGGTTGCCGTCGGGAGAGGAGGACGTCGCTGCCGCGGAACGGACGCTGCTGCAGGTCATCTTTCTCGGCTTGCAGGCGCCCTAGCGACCAGCTCCGCGAACCGGGCCGCGCCGACGTTGCCGCCCGAGAGGACGACGCCGACCGCACGGTCCCGCCCGTCGAGCTTGCCGCTCAGCAACGCCGCGACGCCGACCGCGCCGCTCGGCTCGACGACGACCTTCACGCGATCGAAGAGGAAGACCATTGCGTCGACGATCTCGTCGTCGCTCACCGTGACGACCTCGTCGACGCGCCGCCGCAGGATCTCGAACGTCTGCTCGCCCGGCTCCGTCGACTGCAGGCCGTCGGCGATCGTGCGCGGCACGTCGATCCGCACCCGCTCGCCGGCCGCGAGCGAGCGTTGGGTGTCGTTGCCCTCCTCGGGCTCCACGCCGACCACGCGGATCTCCGGCCGGAGGGCCCTGGCCGCCGTCGCACAGCCTGCGATGAGGCCGCCGCCGCTGATCGGCACGAGGAGGAGATCGAGCTCCGGTGCCTCCTCGAGCAGCTCGAGTGCCACCGTGCCCTGGCCGGCCATCACGAGCGGGTCGTCGTAGGGCTTGACGAGCTCGAGACCGCGCTCCCGGGCCAGCCGGGCGCCGAGCTCCTCGCGGTTCTCGGTCCAGCGGTCGTACGGGACGACGTCGGCGCCGTAGCCCCGCGCTGCGTCGAGCTTGGCGGCCGGCGCGTCCTCCGGCATCACGATCGTCGCCGCCGTGCCGAGCAGCCCGGCGGCGATGGCGACAGCCTGCGCGTGGTTGCCGGAGGAGTATGCGAGCACGCCGCGCCGGAGCCCGTCCTGTCCGAGCGACGAGATCTTGTTGTACGCGCCGCGGAACTTGAAGGCGCCGCCGCGCTGGAAGCACTCCGCCTTCAGATGGACGCGTGCGCCCAGGCGCCCGTCGAGCGTCCTCGACGTGAGGACGGGCGTCCGGTGCGCGACGCCCGCGAGCCGCTGCGCGGCACGTTCGACGTCCTCGAGCTCGATGCTCAGCGGCAGGGGTCGGCTCCACGTTCGAAGAGGCCGAAACCCCAGAGCGCGCCGTCGAACAGGTAGTAGACCGTGCTGGCGCGCCGGGAGTCACGGACGAGCGCCTCGTAGCCGCCGCAGGCGACCGAGCGCGTCGTGCGGCCGAGCCTGTGCACGACGAGCGGCGAGGAGCCGAACCCGAGCCGGTGCGGGGCCGCGGTCCAGCCGCGCGGGCGCCAGAGGGTGTACACGGCGGAGACGCCGCCGCCGGCGAACTCGACCGCGAGCCCGTGCTCGTCGAACGGGCGATACGTGAAGTACCACGTGGTGCGCCGGCAGCCGCGGCACGGGCCGTAGAACGTCCCGAGCGCGGCGCGGACCGCTCGCGGCGACTCCGCGAGCCGGATTCCGCCGAGAGACCGTCCCGGGACGAGCTTCCCGGGCCTCGGCAGCCCGGCCGCGGCGGGCGCGGCGAGGACGAGAACGGCGGTCACGGCGGTCGCGAGGAGGCTCGGCCTCATATGCTCGGAGTATGGCGCTCTGGGACTCGCTCGCGGATCTCGAGGTCCGCATCGACGGCTACTCGCTGCAGCGGCGAGAGTCGCAGACGCCGTCGGGGTGGACGCGCGTGACGACGACGGTCGTCGTGGACGGCGACGGCGCCAGCGGCGAAGGAGAGGACGTCACGTACGACGCGGCCATGCACGACGACGTGCCCGAGGAGTTGATGCTCGCCGGCACGTGGAGCTTCGCGGACCTGTTCCACCAGCTCGACGAGTTCGAGGAGCTGAACGAGGGGTACCGCCGCTGGGCGTTCGAGAGCGCAGCACTCGACCTCGGGCTCCGGCAGAACGAGCTCGGGTTCGGCGAGGCGCTCGGTCGCGCGGAGCGGCCCGTCCGCTTCGTCGTGTCGACGCGGGCCGCGCCGGAGCGGTGGCTCGAGGTGGCACCCGGACTGGAGTTCAAGCTCGATGCCGAGAAGGACTGGGACCGTCCGCTCCTCCGCAGCCTGCGGGAGCTGGACCGCGTCCGCGTCGTCGATCTCAAGGCGTATTACCGCGGCACGAGCGTCGATCTCGCGCCCGATCCCGATCTGTACCGGACGGTCGTGGAGGAGCTTCCGGACGTCGTGATCGAGGACGCGTGGCTCGAGGACGGCCTCCGCGACGCTCTGGCGGGCGCGGAGGACCGACTCAGCTTCGATGCGCCCGTGCACTCTCTCGCCGATCTCGACGCGCTGCCCGTCGAGCCGCGGTGGCTCAACATCAAGCCGTCGCGCTTCGGCACGGTGCGCGGCTTGCTCGAGACGATCGAGGCGTGCGAGGAGCGTGGGATCCGGATGTACGGCGGCGGCCAGTACGAGCTCGGCCACGGCCGACCGCAGATCCAGCGGCTCGCGAGCGTCTTCTACCCGGACGGCCCGAACGACGTCGCGCCGTCGGCGTACAACGAGGGCGAGCCGCGCGAGGGCTTGCCGCAGAGCCCGCTCCCGGCGCCCGAGGGCCCGGGCTTCTAGGTACGAAGACCGGTACCACGTACCGTCACAAAAGCGTGACGGGCTTATCTTCGCCCGCTTGATCAGGACGAATGCGGCGGCGACGAAGACGTGCGGTACGTCGTACCGGTCGTCACCCGCCTGCGGCGGCCACGCGCTCGGAAGGGCTCAAGACCTGAACGCGTTCTCGCCGGTCAGCGCCTTGCCGACCGAGAGCGTGTGCACCTCGTGCGTGCCCTCGTACGTGAGCACGGTCTCGAGGTTGTTCATGTGCCGGATCACCGGATACTCGAGCGTGATCCCGTTGCCGCCGAGGATCGAGCGGGCCGTGCGCGCGACCTCCAGCGCGCCGCGGACGTTGCCCATCTTCCCCAGCGAGACGTGCTCGTGCCGCAGCGTCCCCTCGTCCTTCATCCGGCCGAGGTGCAGCGCGACAAGGGCACCGCGGTTCACCTCGAGCGCCATCTCCGCGAGCTTCTGCTGCGTGAGCTGGTAGCCGGCGATCGGCTTCTCGAAGACGATCCGCTCCTTCGAATACTCGAGTGCCGTCTCGAGGCACGTCCGCGCCGAGCCGACGACGCCGAAGACGATTCCGAACCGCGCCTCGTTGAGGCAGGAGAGGGGCCCGCGCAGCGTCGAGACCTCGGGGAAGCGGTTCTCCTCGGGCACGCGGACGTCCCGCAGAACGAGCTCGGACGTGACCGAGGCGCGCAGCGACAGCTTCCTGTGCATCAGCGGCGCCTCGAAGCCCGGCATGTCCTTCTCGACGAGGAAGCCGTTGATCTCGCCGTCCGCGGTGCGCGCCCAGACGACCGCGACGTCGGCGATCGTGCCGTTCGTGATCCACATCTTCGCGCCGTTGAGGATCCAGTCCGAGCCGTCGCGCCTCGCCGTCGTGCGCATCGAGCCGGGATCGGAGCCGGCGTCGGGCTCGGTCAGCCCGAAGCAGCCGATCGCCTCGCCGGCGTGCATCGCGGACAACCAGCGCTGCTTCTGCTCCTCGGAGCCCCAGCGCCAGATCGCGAACATCGAGAGCGAGCCCTGCACCGAGACGAGGCTGCGGATGCCCGCATCGCCGGCCTCGAGCTCCTGGCAGACGAGGCCGTACATGACCGAGCTCGCCTCGGGCAGGCCGTAGCCCTCGAGGTGCATCCCGAAGAGGCCGAGCTTCGCGAGCTCCGGGATCAGCTCGCCCGGCAGCTCGCCGCGCTCGAACCAGTCGCCGACGTACGGCTTGATCTGCTCGGTGACGAATTGGCGGACGGTGTCGCGGATCGCGCGCTCCTCGTCCGAGAGGAGGGCGTCGAGCGCGAGGAAGTCGCTCGGATCGAGCTCCGTCTTCTTCGCGGTCGTCGCCACACGAGCATCGTACGGATCTAGACGGTCTGGCGGGCTCCGAGTATCGTTGACTGACCAGTCAATCAAGGATGTCCGAGGACCACGATGGTTGCGATCGACGAGAGCACGGCGGCAGGAGTCTCCTTCGCGCTGACGGAGGAGCAGAAGGAGCTTCGCTCGCTCGCGCGCACGTTCGCCGAACGCGAGATCCGGCCGCAGGAAGCCGAGTGCGACGCCGAGATGCGGCATCCGGCCGACCTGATCGCGAAGGCCCACGAGCTCGGCCTGATGAACGTCCACGTCCCGCCCGAGTTCGGGGGGCTGGGCCTCTCCGCGTTCGACGGCCTGCTCATCGGCGAGGAGCTCTACCGAGGCTGCTCGGGAATCGGCACCTCGATCACGGCCAATGGGCTCGGCGCGGGGCCGGTGGTCCTCTTCGGGACGCAGGAGCAGAAGGCTCGCTGGCTGCCGCCGCTCGTCGAGGAGCCGATCCTCTGCTCGTTCGCCCTTTCGGAGCCGGGTGCCGGATCCGACGTTGCGGCACTGCGGTCGACCGCGGTGCGGGACGGCGACGACTACGTCCTCAACGGCTCGAAGACGTTCATCACGAACGCCGGCCACGCCGAGTGGGCCGTCGTGTTCGCGAAGACCGATCCGGCCGCGGGACGCCGCGGGATCTCGGCCTTCGTCGTCGAGATGGGCTCGCCCGGGGTCACGATCGAGAAGCACCTCGAGAAGATGGGGCAGCGCGCAACCGACACCTCCGCGTTCGCGCTCCACGACGTGCGCGTCCCGGCCGAGAACCTGCTCGGCGAGGAGGGCGACGGCTTCAAGATCGCGATGGCGACGCTCGACTTCACGCGGCCCGGGACCGCGATCGGCGCCGTCGGCGTCGCTCAGGCTGCGTACGAGCACGCGCTCGAGTACTCGAAGGAGCGCGTCACCTTCGACCTCCCGATCGCGATGCACCAGGCGGTCGGCTTCATGGTCGCGGACATGGCGACCGAGATCCAGGCCTCGCGGCTCCTCTGCTGGCAGGCGGCGTGGATGCTCGACAAATCGCTGGAGGCGTCGTCGGCAAAGCCGACGACGTCCGGCGGGGAGGGGCCCCGATGGGGCCCTGGGGGCCTCGGCCGCGAGGCGACGCTCTACTCGTCCTTCGCGAAGCGGTTCGCCGCCGACACGGCCATGAAGGTCACGACCGACGCGGTGCAGGTGCTCGGCGGCTACGGCTACATCAAGGAGTATCCGGTCGAGAAGCTGATGCGCGACGCGAAGTTGTTCCAGATCTACGAGGGAACGTCGCAGATCCAACGGCTCGTGATCGCGCGCGAGATCTTCACCCCGAAGGGCTAGCCGCCCGGCTCTCGGCGGCCTCGATCGCCTCGACGAGCCAGTCGGGAACGCGCGTCGGGCGCAGCGTCACCGCGTCGACGCAGGCGTGCTCGGTGTGCCCATCCGCGACGAGCTCGTCCCCGCGAACGATCGCGTACTCGTAGCGGAAGCGCGCGCCGCGTAGACCGACGCAGCGCGTATGGGCGACCAGCTCGTCGTCGAACCGCACCGGAACCCGATAGCGGCAGAGCGACTCGAGGACGATTGCCTCGACGCCCCGGTCGCGGAGCGCCTGGTAGCCGCCGGCGAACACGCGCAGGTACTCGACGCGCGCCACCTCGAACCAGACGAGGTAGGCGGAGTTGTGCGCGATCCCCTGCGCGTCGGTGTCGGCGAACCGCACGCGGATGGGCGTCGAGAAGGAGAAGCCGTCCACGGGGAGCGAGCCTATCCAAGCCTTGAGGGCCATAGCAGAAGCG
>DATEHY010000073.1:0-22874 GCA_035279325.1 Gaiellaceae bacterium | reverse complement strand
TGAACGTCGTCTTGCCCGATCCCGACGGTCCGAGGATGCACATCACCTGCGCCGGCTGGACCTCGAGCGAGATGCCCTTCAACACCTCGAGCCGCCCGAAGCGCTTGTGGACTCCCTCGGCGAGGACCATCGCGGTCATCGTCTGAATCCGAAGAACGGCCGGATGTCGGTCACGTTCAACCAGAAGTCCTGCAAAGGTCTCGCTTGCCCGCGCGAGCCGCGTGCGTAGTGCCGCTCGACGTAGTACTGGCCGATCGAGAGGACTGTCGTACAGATCAGGTACCAGATGCTTGCGACGATCAAGAGTTGGATGGTCTGGTACGTCCTCGCGTAGATGATCTGGGCCGAATAGAGCAGGTCAGCCAACGCGATGAACGCGACGAGCGACGAAGTCTTGAGCATCGAGATGGTCTCGTTGCCCGTCGGTGGGATGATCACGCGCATCGCCTGCGGCAGAACGATCCGCCGCATCGCCAGCAGCCGGGTCATACCCAGAGCATGGGCCGCCTCAGTCTGTCCCTCCTCGACAGAAATGATTCCCGCGCGAACGATCTCCGACATGTACGCGCCCTCGTTCAACCCGAGCGCCAACATTCCAGCGATGAACGGCGTGATGAGCGCCTGGATGTTGACCTGCGTGAACTGAGGACCGAGCGGGATCCCGATCGCGACGTGCGGATACAGACTGCCGATGTAGTTCCAGAAGATGATCTGCACCAGTACGGGTGTTCCGCGGAAGAACCAGATATAGAGCCAGCTCGCGCCCGACACCAACGGGTTTGGGGACAAACGCATCACCGCGAGCACGATCCCGAGAGCGATGCCGATCGCCATGGAGCTCGCTGTGAGCTCGAGCGTCAGCAGGAGGCCGCGGAGGATCGTGGATTCCGTCATGTAGTGGCCGACGACCGACCACCCGAAGTTCTTGTTCTTCGCCATGGAGACGGCGACCGCGTACGTCAAGAATGCGATTACGAGAGCGCCCGCCCATCGCCCCGGATGGCGGACCGGTATCGCCTTGATTTCGTCGGGCGGGACCGCCGGAGCGGCCCCGCCCGGTGCAATGTCAGCTGATTGCGCCGTTGATCTTCGGGTTGGAGATCGCGCCGCGCTGGACGCCCCACTTCTTTAGGATCGTCTCGTACGCGCCCTGCTTGATCAGGTACTTCACCGCAGCGAGCATCGGCTTGGCCATCCCGTTGTGCTTCGGCAACGCGATGCCGTATGGAGCCGTCCCGTAGGAGTTGCCGACGAGCTTGAACTGCCCGTGCGACTGCTTGACGATGTACGCAGCGACGGGCGAGTCAGCCATCCCGATCTGCTGACGGCCGCTCGAGATCGCGAGGTTCGCAGCGTTCTGGTCGGGATACGCTTTCACCGACACACCCGGCTTGCCCGCGTTCTTGCACTTCTTGTTCTGCGCAGTCGCATCCGCCTGCTCAGTGGTGCCGTTTTCGACGGCAACGGACTTACCGCAGAGTGCGGAGAGGCCGCTGAGCGCGGGGCCGCCCGAGGCCTTTTCGTAGAAGGACGTCCCGGCCGAGAAGTAGGTGACGAAGTCCACCACCTTCTGGCGCGCCTTGGTGTCGGTGAACGACGACATCCCGATGTCGTACTTGTGTGACTTGAGTCCAGGGATGATGCCGTCGAAGCTCGCGTTCTCGACCTTGAACTTGAGGCCCATGACCGTGCCGAGCGCCTTCGCGAGGTCGGCGTCGACGCCGATGACGGTTTTCCCGTCCTTCGCGATGAACTCCATCGGCGCGTAGGTCGCGTCGGAGGCAACTTTCAGCGTCCCCTTGTGACGGATCTTCGCCGGCACCATCTTGGCGATCTTCGGAACCTTCTTGAGGCCGAGGGACGTCGAGCTCGACGCGCCGGCGAAGCCGGTGACGACGAGCGCGAGGGCTGCGGTGGCCAGGAGCAGCCCGGCGATACGGCGAGACATGCACTACCTCCTCTTCACGACCGTTGACGAGCCTGCGTGCGATGTGAAGAAAACATCGTACGAGGTTCGACGCGAAAAGCGAAGGACGGTTGGGCTCGGCCAACCTGTAAGGAAATCGTAACCAGGCTAAGCATTTCGCTAACCTGGTTACGGAATGCCTCAGGCGACGAAGCAGCAGGTCGAAGCGATGGCGGTGGCAGACAGCCTCCGGCCCACGCTCCTGCGGCTCGGCCGGGAGTTGCGCCGGGAGAAGATCGCCGGCGTCTCGCCGCAGCAGGTCGGTCTGCTCGTCGCGATCAAGTACGCGCCGGGCATCACGGTCGGGGAGCTCGCCACGAGCGAGCGCGTCTCGACGGCCGCGATGTCGAAGCGCGTCTCGCGCCTGGAGCGCGACGGTCTCGTCGCCCGCACCCAGAGCGAGTCCGACCGGCGGCGCGTCGGCCTGACGCTCACGGACGACGGCCAGCGCACGCTGCGCCGCGTCCGCTCGCGCCGCACCGCCTGGCTCGCGAGCCGGCTGAGCTCGCTGTCGCCGGCCGAGCTCGCCGCCGTCGGCGCCGCGGCCGAGCCGCTCGCCCGGCTGCTCGAGCTCGAGAAGGCAAGCGGCACATGACGAGGGCCGCGAAGCGCACGTTCCACAGCCTCAAGTACCGCAACTACCGCCTCTTCTTCGGCGGCCAGATCGTCTCTCAGACCGGCTCCTGGATGCAGCGGATCGCGCTCGGCTGGTACGTCCTCCAGCTGACGCACTCGCCGTTCGACGTCGGCCTGATGGCGTTCGCCCAGTTCACGCCGTACATGGCGTTCGGCCTCTTCGCGGGCGTGCTCACCGACCGTCTCGACGCGCGCCGCACCGTGATCGGGACACAGGCCGCGCAGCTCGTCTCGGCCTCGGCGCTCGCGTGGATCGCGCTCGGCGGCTTCGCGCAGCCGTGGATGCTCTACACGATCGCGTTCGTCAACGGCACGGTGCTCGTGCTCGACGTGCCGTCGCGCCAGCAGCTCACGTACCGGATGGTCGGCCGCGACGACCTGCCGAATGCGATCGCGCTCAACTCGACGCTCTTCAACGCGTCGCGGATCTTCGGCCCGGCCGTCGCAGGCGTGGTGCTCGTCGCCGGCGCGGGGATCTGCTTCCTCGTCAACTCCGTCAGCTTCCTCGCGGTGCTACTCGGACTGCTGGCGATGCGCACGTCGGAGTTCTTCCCGCTCGAGCGCTTCGGGCGGCCGAAGATCCTCGCCGGCACACGCGAGGGCCTGGCCTGGGTGCGGCGGCAGCCGCGGATGCTCGTCCTCCTCACGCTGACCTTCGTGCTGAGCACGTTCTGCTTCAACTTCAACGTCACGCTGCCGGTGCTGGCGAAGGTGACCCTGCACGGGCACAGCTACGTGTACGGACTGCTGTCGGCCGTGTTCGGCGCCGGCGCGCTCGTCGGAGCGCTGACCGCGGCGGCGCTCGGGAGGGCGTCGACGAAGGTGCTGCTGACGGGCGGAATGGTCTTCGTCGGCGGCGAGCTCCTGCTCGCGCCGATCCGCTCGGCGATCCTGGCCGGCGCGTTGCTCTTCCTCGTCGGCGCGGGCTTCACCGCCTGGTCGGCGAACTCGAACGCGAGCATGCAGCTCGCCGCGCCGGACCACCTGCGCGGCCGGATCATCGGCCTCTACTTCTACGCCTTCAACGGCACCGGAGCCCTCGCCGGGATCATGACCGGCTGGCTCTGCGACGTCGGCGGCACGGGGCTCGCCTTTCTCTTCTCGGGCATCGTCGGCCTGGTCGCGATCGTCGCCGCCGCGCTTGCGCTCGGCTGGGCGCCGCGCCTCGTGACGCGCCGCCGCGCCGACCAGCCGCAGCACGCTTGATCCGATCCGGCGGACGAGCGAAGATGGCCCGTCCACTGCCGAACGAGGAGGAGATCACGTGTCAGTCATCATGACGTTGCGCGCGTCGGGAGACCCGGCCAAGCTCGAGCAGCTCGCGGCGGAGAACCCGGACACCATCAGAGGCATCTCCGAGCGGGCGAAAGGGCATGGGCTCATCGCGCACCGCTTCTACGGCAGCGAGGGCCAGATCATGGTCGTCGACGAGTGGCCGGACGCGGCGAGCTTCCACGCCTTCTTCGAGGCCGAGCAGGCGAACATCGGCCCGATGATGGAGCAGGTCGCGACGAGCGAGCCGGAGATCACCTTCTGGCGCAAGCTCGAGACCGGCGACGAGGTCGGCTGGGAGTAGCCGCTAGCCGACGACCCAGGTCTCGCCGGAGTGGAGCAGCTCCGCGAGATCCCCAGGCCCGCGCTTCTCCTCGGCGGCCCGCAGCTGCTCGGCCATCAGATCGTCGTAGACCGGGCGCTCGACGTTGCGGAAGATCCCGACAGGGGTGCCTCCGTGCGTCGCCTGGGTCACGCGCGAGAGGGCAAACGCGAGCGACGGCTCCGCGTGCGAGGAGTCGTGCACCAGGATGCCGTCCTCCTCGGCGCCGCAGGCTTCGATCGTCCCGTCCGGCCGCTGGCGCAGCGCCTTCTCGCCGTCCTTGCCCCATGTGATCGGCTCGCCGTTGCGGAGGAAGATCCGGTTCACGCCCTCCTTGTCGTCGCGCACGTAGTCGAAGGCGTCGTCGTTGAAGATCGGGCAGTTCTGGAAGATCTCGACGAACGCGCTGCCGCGATGCTCGGCTGCGGCGCGGAGCACCTCGGTCATCCCCTTCTTGTCGGTGTCGATCGCGCGCCCGACGAAGGTCGCCTCGGCGCCGATCGCGAGCGAGATCGGGTTGAAGGGCCAATCGAGCGAGCCCATCGGGGTCGATTTCGTCACCTTCCCCAGCTCGCTCGTCGGCGAGTACTGGCCCTTCGTCAGCCCGTAGATCCGGTTGTTGAAGAGGAGGATCTTGAAGTCGACGTTGCGGCGCAGGGCATGGATCAGGTGGTTGCCGCCGATCGAGAGCGCGTCGCCGTCGCCGGTCACGACCCAGACGGAGAGATCGGGCCGCGTCGTCGCGAGGCCGGTCGCGATCGCGGGCGCCCGGCCGTGGATCGAGTGCATCCCATATGTGTTCATGTAGTACGGGAAGCGCGCCGCGCAGCCGATGCCGCTGATGAAGACGGTGTTCTCGCGTGCGATTCCGAGCTCGGGCATGAACGACTGGAGCGCGGCGAGGATCGCGTAGTCGCCGCAGCCCGGGCACCAGCGCACCTCCTGGTCGGTGCGGAAGTCCTTCGCGGTCAGGTTGCCGTTGCCGTCGGTCATGCGCTGTCCACCAGGGCCTCGGCCGCGTCGGCGACCTCCTGCGCGCGCAGCGGGAAGCCGCGGACGCGGTTGTAGCCGATCGCGTCGACGAGGAACTGCGACCGAACGAGCTGCAGCAGCTGGCCGAGGTTCATCTCCGGGATCAGCACCTTCTCGTAGCGGCGCACCACGTCAGCGGTATTGCGCGGGAACGGGTTGAGGTAGCGCAGGTGCGCGTGCGCGACCTGCTTGCCGTTCGTGCGCACGCGACGCGCGGCCGCCGCGACGGGGCCGTACGTGCCGCCCCAGCTGAGGATCAGCACCTTCGCCTCGCCGCTCGGGTCGTCGACCTCGAGCTCCGCGATGTCGCTCGCGATGCCGGCGACCTTCTGCGCGCGCAGCCGCGTCATCAGGTCGTGGTTCTCGGGGTCGTAGGAGATGTTCCCCGTGCGGTCGGCCTTCTCGAGGCCGCCGATGCGGTGCTCGAGCCCGGGCGTGCCCGGCACCGCCCACGGACGCGCGAGCGTCTGCTCGTCACGGAGGTAGGGCAGGAACTCGTCGCCCGCATTCGGCTCGGTCGCGAAGGTCGTGTGGAGGTCGGGCAGCGTCGCGACGTCGGGCAGCAGCCACGGCTCGGAGCCGTTCGCGAGGTAGGCGTCGGAGAGGAGATAGACGGGCGTCCGGTACTTGAGCGCGATCCGCGCCGCCTCGATCACCGCGTGGAAGCAGTCGGACGGCGAGCCGGCCGCGATCACCGGCACCGGCGACTCGCTGTTCCGTCCGTACATCACCATCAGCAGGTCGCCCTGCTCCGGCTTCGTCGGCATCCCGGTCGACGGGCCGGCGCGCTGGATGTCGCAGATCACGAGCGGCAGCTCGAGCATGATCGCGAGCCCGACCGTCTCGGCCTTGAGCACGATTCCCGGCCCGGCCGAGGTCGTGACGCCGAGCGCGCCGCCGAACGCCGCTCCGACCGCGGCGCCGGCGGCCGCGATCTCGTCCTCCGCCTGGAACGTGCGGACGCCGAAGTGCTTGTAGCCCGCGAGCTCCTCGAGAATCGAGCTCGCCGGCGTGATCGGGTAGGCGCCGAGGAAGAGCGGCAGCCCCGAGAGGCGCGACGCGGCGACGAGCCCGAGCGACAGCGCCTGGTTGCCCGTGATGTTGCGGTACGTCCCGGGCGCGAGCTGCGCCGGCTTGACCTCGTACGTGACCGCGAACGACTCGGTCGTCTCGCCGAACGCATAACCGGCGCGCAGCGCCTTGACGTTCGCCGCCGCGATCTCGGGCCGCTTAGCGCCGAACTTCTCCTCAAGGAACTCGATCGTCGGGCGGATCGAGCGCCCGTAGAGCCACGACATGAGCCCGAGCGCGAACATGTTCTTCGAGCGCTCGGCCTCGCGCGGCGTCACGCCCTCGATTTCCTTCAGCGCCCCGACCGTCAGCGAGGTCAGCGGCACCCGATGGAGCTGGTACTCGTCGAGCGAGCCGTCCTCGAGCGGGCTCTGCGCGTAGCCGGCCTTCTGGAGGTTCCGCTCGGTGAAGGCGTCGGCGTCGACGATCAGCGTCCCGCCGCGCGGCAGGTCCGCGATGTTCGTCTTCAGCGCCGCCGGGTTCATCGCGACGAGGACGTTCGGCGCGTCTCCCGGCGTGAGGATGTCGTGGTCGGCGAAGTGGAGCTGGAAGCCCGAGACGCCCGGGAGCGAGCCGGCGGGCGCGCGGATCTCGGCGGGGAAGTCCGGCAGCGTCGAGATGTCGTTGCCGAGCAGCGCGGCCTCGTTCGTGAACTGCGAGCCGGTGAGCTGCATGCCGTCGCCGGAGTCGCCCGCGAAACGGACGATGACCTGCGAGAGCTGCTCGACGGGCTTGCTGCTCACTTCCCTGAAGGACAGGTATAGCGCACGGGCCGGGGGCCGGTTCTCACGATTCCGTGAGAGAATCGGCCGCGTGGAGCCGGTCGTCTCCATCCGAGGACTGCGGAAGCGCTACGGGCAGTTCGAAGCCGTCGCGGGCATCGACCTCGAGGTCGGACGCGGCGAGATCTTCGCCTTCCTCGGCCCGAACGGCGCGGGCAAGACGACGACCGTGGAGATCCTCGAGGGCTTCCGCGCGCGCACCGAGGGAGACGTGAGCGTGCTCGGCCTCGACCCGGCTCGCGGGGACGCCGCCTGGCGCAACCGAGTGGGCGCCGTGCTGCAGGAGTCGAACGCCGAGCCGGGGCTGACGGTGCGCGAGAGCCTCCAGCTCTACTCAGGCTACTACCGCGAGCCGCGCGACATCGACGAGACGATCGAGCTCGTGGGCCTCGAGCAGAAGGCGGACACGCTCGGGCAGCAGCTCTCGGGTGGACAACGGCGCCGGCTCGACGTGGCGCTCGCGCTGATCGGCGACCCGGAGCTCATCTTCCTCGACGAGCCGACGACCGGGTTCGACCCGTCCGCGCGCCGCACGGCGTGGCACGTGATCGACGGCTTGCGCGCGCTGGGCAAGACCGTCTTCCTCACGACGCACTACATGGACGAGGCCGAGCAGCTCGCCGACCGCATCGCCGTCATCGCGGACGGGCGGATCGTCGCCGAGGGCACGCCGGGCACGCTCGGCGGCCGCAACGCGATGGCCGCGACGATCCGCTTCACGCTTCCGGAGGGAATCGGCGGCGGCGACCTGCCGCCGGAGCTCCGCGCGTTGCTCGCGGGCGAGGACGGACGCGTGACGCTCACGTCGGACACGCCGCTCGCGCACGTCGGCGCCCTCGCCGAGTGGGCGCGCGACCGGGGGATCGACCTGCCCGACCTCGACGTGCGGCGGCCGACGCTCGAGGAGGTCTATCTCGAGCTGACCAGGAGCGAGTCGTGATCGTCCTCTGGCTCTGGCGCTGGTGGCGGCGCCGACGCGGCGCGGACGCGACGACGGAGCCCGAGGCGCCGACCGAGTTCCGCCCGACGCCCGCGCGGAGAGGACCGACCGCGGCGGCGCGCGGACCGCTCGCGCTCGTCCTGCATCAGGCGCGCTACGACCTGCTCGGAATCCTGCGCAACAAGCAGGCCCGCTTCTTCACCCTGATCCTGCCGCTCCTGTTCCTCGCCATCTTCGTCGGAGTCTTCGGCAACCACACCGTGCCCGCCGGCGGCGGCGTGCACGTCAAGGCGTCGACGTATTACGTGCCCGGCCTGTCGGCCCTCGGCGTGATCGCCTCCTCGTTCGTCAACCTCGTGATCTCGATCACCGCCCAGCGCGAGGGCGGCATCCTCAAGCGCCGCCGGGCGACTCCGCTTCCCGCGTGGGTGCTCGTGGCCGGGCGGACGCTCACGGCCGTCGCCGTCTCGCTCGTCGTGCTCGCCGTGCTCATCGTCTTCGGCCGCTTCGCCTTCGACGTGAGGCTGCACACGTCGGCGCTGTCCGGAGTCGTCGTGACCGCGGTGGTCGGCTCGATCACGTTCTGCGTACTCGGCTATGCGCTCTCGACGGCGATCTCGAACGAGGACGCCGCGCAGCCGATGGTGCAGGCGATCATGCTCCCGCTCTACTTCATCTCGGGCGTATTCGTCCCGAACCTGCAGCTGCCCGCGTGGCTGCGGCACGTGGCCGAGGTGTTCCCGGTGCAGCACCTCGCCGACGGCCTCCACAAGGCGTACAGCCCGACGGTGCACGGCGCCGGGATCGTGTGGAGCGACCTCGGCGTGCTCGCGCTCTGGTGTGCGATCGGCATCGCCGTCGCGCTCATGCGCTTCAGCTGGCTGCCGAAGGAAGCGAGCGGCTAGCTCTTGGGCAGTGGGATCCTGCGGACGTCGCTCGACCCCTGCTCGACGACCCAGAGGCCGCGTCCGACCTGGACGAGGTCACGCGGAGTCTGACCTACGGCGTAGGACTTGGTGATCCTGGCCCGCCGGGGATCGATCCGGTCGACACGACCGAGCGATGAGTCGCTGACCCAGACCGAGCCGCGCGCGCACGTCACGCCCGACGCGGTGCCGGGAATCCGCAACCGCCGGACGACCTTCGCGCGCGCGGGGTCGATCCGCGCGACGATGCCCGCGTAGTAGGTCGTCACCCACAGTCCGTCCCGTGTCGCGACGACGGCATCGACGTCGCGGCCGATCCTGATCTTGGCGACCTGCTTCCCGCTCGCGGGGTCGACCGCGGTAACGTACCCGCCCCCGTTCGTAACCCAGAGCCGGCCGTGCCCGAAGGCGAGCGCCTCGGCCTTGCCCCCGACGGTGGCGCGGCCGACCACCGCATTCGTCGCCGGATCGACGTGCGCGACGGTCCCCGCGCCGTACTCCGCGACCCAGACGGATCCGTCGGGTGTCCGGGCAATGCCCGTCGCCGGGCCCTCGAGCGGGATCGTCGCGACGACGCGATTCGTCGCAGGGTCCAGGCGGTAGAGCGCGTCCGCGGAGAAGTCTCCGACCCAGACGGCTCCGCCGCCGAATGCGACCGAGGACGGCGCCGTCCCGACCTTGATCGTCGCCACGACCTTCCGCTCGGCGGGCGAGATCCGCGAGACGGTTCCGGCTCCCGAGTTCGCGCTCCAGAGCGAGCCTGCTCCGGCGGCGAGGCCGGTTGGCTGCGAGCCGACGTGGACGACGGCCGTCTGGTGGACGCCGAGCGCGAGCGCGGCTGTTGCGACGACTCCGCCGGCGAGCGTCTTCACGGAGAGCACCGTCCGACACTATCTTTACGCTGTATAGATTGTCAAGGCTCGGACGTCCACGGCTCGGCGAACCGACGCTCTCGCGCGACCGGGTGGTCGAGCGCGCGCTCGAGCTGGCCGACGAGGAGGGCATCGACGCGGTCACGATGCGCCGGCTGGGCTCGGTGCTCGGGGTCGAAGCGATGGCGCTGTACACCCACGTCCGCTCGAAGGACGACCTGCTCGCGGCGATCGGATCGCGGATCCTCACCGAACTCGACGCCGAGCCGCAAGATGTCGCCGACTGGCGCGGACGCATCGAGACGGTCTGCCGCGCGTGGGCGAAGCTGCGCGCGCGACACCCCGAATCCTTCGCGCTCGTCTACCGCGCGGAAATCGGCGTGCTCCCGGTCACCGAGGAGCTGATGGATGCGCTGATCACGGCCGGGTTCAGCGGCGCCGGCGCATGGCTCGCCTACCAGACGCT
Source organism: Gaiellaceae bacterium (assembly GCA_035279325.1). GTDB lineage: Bacteria > Actinomycetota > Thermoleophilia > Gaiellales > Gaiellaceae > Palsa-739. Next base: position 12,589 of record DATEHY010000073.1, on the reverse strand, counting down.
CGTCTTCTTCCTCGATGCGCCGCTCGTGCATTGGCCCAGGCTGAGTCCCGCAGAGGCCTGGCGACTCGACGCGGAGGGGACGCACCTACGGGAGCTCGCGCCGTTCGCACAGCACTACTCGTGGGACGACGTCTGGGAGAACGGCCTCGAGCTCTTCCTCGACGGGCTCGAGGCGCGGCTCAGGCGGTCGTGAGCACGAGGGTGTTGCCGGAAGGATCGCGGACCTCGTCCCCGCCGATCCGCTCGGCCACGCGCTCGACTTCGGCATCGTCCGGAAGCACGACCGTGAAGCGGAGGAGCCTCGCGGTTCCCTCCGGTGCGGGCTCGGCGCCCAGCGTCTCCCACGTGTTGCCGGCGAGGTGGTGGTGGTAGCCGCCCGCGCTGAGGAAGGCGGCCTGGTCGCCGAGATGCGCCGTCAGCCCCATCCCGAGCTTGTCGCGGTAGAAGCCGATCGTCTCGTCGACGTCGCTGACGCAGAGATGGACGTGGCCGACCTTCGTCCCGTCGGGCAGGCCGGCGAACTCTCCCTCACCCGCCTCGGCGAGCAACGAGGCCGTGTCGAGCGGGATGGTCGTCATCACCGTCCCGACGTTGCCCTCCCACAGGTCGCGCGGCCGGTCGGCGTAGACCTCGATCCCGTGGTAGTCGGGGTCGCGGAGGTAGATCGCCTCGCTCACGCGGTGGTCGGAGAGGCCCGTGAGCGGGATCTGGTCGCGCAGCGTGTGGGCGAGGAAGCGGCCGAGACTCGACCGGTCGGGCACGAGCAGCGCGACATGGAAGAGGCCGGTGAAGCCTTGGGCCGGCCGTGCGCCGGGCTCCTCGACGAGGCGCACCAGCGGCGTGCCGGACCCGAGCTCGGCGGTCCCGTTCTCCCGCGAGAGCACGCGCAGGCCGATCGCGTCCTGCCAGTACGCGAGCGAGCGGCCGAGATCCGAGACGCTGAGCTCGACGAGCCCCATGTGCGCGTCGGGGGAGATCTCCATGGGAGGAGCCTATCCCTGCGCGAGCGCGTCGCGGACGCGCACGCCGAGGGCCGGGTCGTTCGTCTCGACCGCGTCCGCGCCGAGCTCGAAGAGCCGCTCCATCGCCACGGGGTCGTCGACCGTCCAGGTGCAGATGCAGATCGCGCGCTCGTGGGCACGGTCGACGAACGTCTCGTCCGCGCTCTCGAGCGCGGACGCAGCGGGAAGGAGAAACGCATGCCGGCCCGCTGCGCGCTCGAGCGCGTCCTCGAGATCGTCCGTCGGCTCGACGAGTAGCCCTGTCGGGATCCCGCTGTCGAACTCCTCGACGGAGCGCAGGCACTCCGTGTCGAAGCTCGCGATGAAGGCATCCGCGAAGGCGTGGCGCCGAAGCGCCGCGACGACGTCGCGCGCGATGGCCGCGCCCGAGGGCTCGTAGTCCGCCTCGCCCGGAACGTTCTTGATCTCGACCTCGAGCGCGACGCGCCCGCGGAGCAGCTCGAGCGCCTCGTCAAGCGTCGGCAGCCGTGGCCGCGCCCGTTCGACCGGGTCGTGGCTGATCACGAGGGTACCGTCGGGACTCCGCCTGACATCGAACTCGACGATGTCGGCACCGGCCTCCACCGCGGCCTGGAAGGCGGCAAGGGTGTTCTCCGGCTGCTGCGCCGACGCACCGCGATGCGCGACCACCGCCGGCCAGGCACCGACGTTCAGAGGCGCGGCAATAGGCGCACCGCCGAGGCATCGAGACGCAGGAGAACCTCGGCTCCGACAGGCAGCGTCACCGCCTGCGTGCTGGGCACGTCGGCGAGCAGGACGCCGAGCGGGGACTCGAGCTCCAGGCGGGTGGTCGCGCCGAGGAACGTGTGGCGCCGCACCGACGCAGTCACCCGTGGGTCGCCGGGCCCACTGCCGTTGCCGGCCGTGATCGAGATCCCTTCGGGCCGGATGAGCGCGATCAGCGGCTCGTCGCGCGAGCGGTCGTGCCGGCCCACGACGAGGCGAGCACCGCCGGCCTCGAACGCGATCGCCTCGTCGTCGGCAATCCGGCAGTCGAGGCGGTTCATCGTGCCGACGAACTCGGCGACGAAGGAGCTGGCCGGCTCGGAGTAGATCTCCGCCGGCGTCCCGACCTGCTGGACCCGGCCCGCCGACATGACGGCGATCCGGTCCGAGATCGCGAGCGCCTCCTCCTGGTCGTGGGTCACGTACAAGGTGGTGATCCCGAGGCGAGACTGGATCGAGCGGATCTCGTCGCGCAGGTGCAGCCGCACCTTCGCGTCGAGCGCGGACAACGGCTCGTCGAGCAGCAGGACCGACGGCTCGAGCGCCAGCGCGCGGGCGAGTGCGACCCGCTGCTGCTCTCCGCCGGACAGCTGGTGGGCGTAGCGGTCGCCGTGCCCCGAGAGACGAACGAGGTCGAGGGCCTCGGCCGCCCTGGCCGCCCGGTCGCGCTTCGACAGGCCGCGCAACCGGAGGCCGAACTCGATGTTCTGCCGCGCGGTCATCGTCGGGAAGAGGCTGTATGCCTGGAAGACCATCCCCATGTTCCGCTTGTGCGCGGGCGTGGCGTCGATCCGCGAGCCGTTGACGAGGATCGAGCCGCTGTCGGGCTCCTCGAAGCCGGCGACCATCCGCAGCACCGTGGTCTTGCCGCTGCCGCTCGGGCCGAGCAGCGACATGAACTCGCCCGGGCCGATGTCGAGGTCGACGCCCTCGACCGCCGCGGTCTCGCCGAACCGCTTGTGCAGGCCGGACATCGTGAGTCCCGCGGAATCCGTCATCGGGCCATCGCAATCGCGCGGCGGCTGCCGCGGCCCCGGGTCAGGACGAAGATCGCGAGCATCGCCACCCAGGTGAAGCCGAAGCTGAGGATGGCGAGCGCGGCGGCCGAGTACGCCTCGGTCCTCCCGATGTGCTGCATGTACACGGCGAACGTATTGAAGAGGAGGAGGCTAGAGATCGTGTACTCGCCGAGCACGATGGCGACCGTCAGGAACGAGGCCGCCAGCATCGCGGTGCGGAGATTGGGCAAGACGACGTGCCACAGCGTCCGCGGCCAGCTCGCCCCGACGCTCTTCGCGGCATCCGACAGCGTGCGGAGGTCGAGCGCGCTCATGCCCGCGTCGAGAGCGCGGTAGGTGAAAGGCAAGGCCTGGATCACGTAGAGGAGCGCGAGGAGCTGCGTGCTCGAGATCAGCCACGGAATCCCCTCGAACAGCCCGATCACGCCGACGGCGAGCGCGATCGGCGGCACGACGAAGGGCAGCACCGAGATGAACTCGACCATCGGCCGCGCCGCCGGAAGCAGGAGATGGATCCCATAGACCGTCGGGATCATCAGGACGAGGCTCAGCCCGACCGTCTCGAGGGCCAGGCGGAGCGAGAGGAAGAGGCTGTGGCGGAACTCCGGGTCGTGGAGGATCGTCCCGTACCAGCCGAGCCCGTAGCTGTGCGCGCCGGTCTGCAGGCTGAACTCCAGCGTCGAGTACAGCGGCAGCAGGAAGTACCCGGCGGCGAAGAGCAGCCAGAACCACGACCAGAACGGGAACCACCTCAGCGCAACCATCTGGCCGTCCTCCGCTGCAGAAGCGCGTAGATCGCGACCGCGACCCCGATCACGACGATCATCCCGAAGGCGAGCGCGTCGCCCAGCTGCGGCTCGGACGCGAGGTCGCCGTTGAGGAACTCGCCGATCTGGACCGGCACGAGGTTGATGTAGCCGCTGCTGAGCGCGTACGGCGTGGCGTAGGCGCTGAAGGCGTTCCCGAACAGGAGCACGACCGCCCCCAGCATCGACGGCAGGAGGAGGGGGAAGCCGACATGGCGCCAGAACTGGAACGGCGTGGCCCCGAGGCTCGTCGCCGCCTCGCGCCACTCGCGCCGGATTCCCTCGAGCGCCGGGAGGATGATCAGGATCATCAGCGGGAACTGGAAGTAGACGTAGGTGAGCGAGAGCCCGAGCAGCCCGTAGATCGTGAAGCCGTGGCTGTAGAGATCCAGGCCGAGATGCTTGAACCAGATCGTCACCACGCCCGTGCTGCCGATCGTCGCGATGAAGGCGAAGGCGAGCGGCACGCCGGCGAAGTTCGACGCGACTCCCGAGAACGTCGTCAGCACCGGTCGTAGCCAGCCGGGCATGCCTCTGCGGAGCGTCGCCTGCGCGACGAAGAGGCCGAGGAGCCCTCCGGCCACGGCCGTGATCAGGCTCAGCTTGATCGTCTCCTCGAAGGCGCTGATCGTCTGCGGCTCGGTCAGCAGGTGCATGCCCCCGAGGCTGAACGCGCCCGATTGGGTACGGAAGGCCTGCAGGACGACCTCGCCGGTCGGGATCAGCAGGAAGGCGGCGACGTACGCCAGGAACGGCGCGACGATGAGCCAGCGGGCGAAGCGCCTGCGCCTCGCCCGCTCGAATGCGATCCCTCCGGCGGGCGCCTGGTCGAGCTCGGTTGCCGCGCCGGATGAAGTTGCCATTCCGTCCCCTGCTAGCTGACCACCTTCGGACCCCACTGCTGCATGAGCACCTTGGTCGCCGCGTTCGTCTGCTTCACCGTCGGGAACTTCACGTTCGCATACTGCTCCGCCGGCGGCAAGAGGGCCGCGAGGTGCTGCGGGACCTTGTTCCGCTTGACGAGATCCTGGTAGCGAGCGGGATGCGAGAAGCCACCGATGTAGTTGAGCTGGCCCTCGTCGGAGAAGATCCACTCCATCCAGAGCCGAGCGGCGTACGGGTTGGCGGCGTACTTGCTGACGCCGTTGCAGTAGTAGTTGCCGAAGACGCCGTCGGACGGGACGGAGACCTCGAAGGGCGGGTTCCCCTTGAACTCCTGCTTGAAGGCGAGGTTCTCGTAGTCCCACTGGACCGCGATCGGGGTGGCGCCCTTGGCGATGTTCGCCGCCGAGATGCCGGCGGGGATGAAGTTGCCCCGCTTCTTCAGGTCGGCGAAGAAGTTGATGCCGGGCTCGATGTCGTCGAGCGAGCCACCGTTCGCAAGGGACGCGCCCATGACGGCGCCGAACGCGTCGCCCGCCGAGCGCGGATCGCCGTCGAGCGCGATCATGCCCTTGTAGGCCGAGCTCTTGAGATCGTCCCAGCTCTGCGGCGGCGTCTTCACTACCTTCGTGTTGCTGCCGAAGGAGATTGCGCCCCAGTAGGGGCCGATCCACATCGCCGCCGGATCGCGCATCGTCGCCGGGATCGTGTCCCAGGTCGCGGGCTTGTACGGCGACATGAGGCCCTGGTTGGCCCCGACGATGGCAAGGGACGGCGAGACGTCGAAGCTGTCGGGAGCGCGACTCTGGCCCTTGAGGCTCTTGATCGCCTGGATCTCCTCGGCGGAGCTGTCGTCCTCGCCCTCGCTCGTCACCTTGATCCCGTACTTCTTCGAGAACCGATCGCGCAGCGGGCCCTCGTTCGCCCAGTCGGGCGGCTCGCCGACGACGTTGAGGTGTCCTTCCTGCTGCGCTTTCTTGATCAGCCCGGCGAGGCCGTCGGAGCCGAGCGCCGATGGAAGGGTCGCCGCGACGTTCGATTTTCCGCCGCCGCAGGCCTCGAGGAAGCTCGCGAGCGAGCCGGCCGCAACCACGCCGACCGCGCCTCGGCCTCCCCGTCGTAGAAGCTCTCGCCTTGAGACCCTCGACTCGAGCGAACTCTCGATGTCATACATGGGGCTGCCTCCCGCGGGCATAGTTGTCTGACAGCTACAAGATGCGACGCGGCGAAGCTACACCGGAACCGAGGGCTAAGTCAAGCATCTGGACAGTGATGGGCCGGCTGTGTAGGATCGCGCGCGGTTCCAAAAGTTGTCAGACAAGCAAAATATCGACTCGAGCAAGGGGCGCAGCGGGATGCTGCGGGCCGAGACCGTCCGCGTGGAGCTCTCCGAGCGGATCGTGGCCGACGACCTTGCGGTCGGGACGCGGCTTCCGTCCGAGCCCAAGCTCGCCGCCGAGCTCGGGGTGTCACGCGCGACGGTGCGAGATGCGCTGCGGGCACTCGAGCAGGAAGGGCTCGTACGGCGCGTTCAGGGCTCCGGCACGTACGTCGCGCATCCGCGCGTCCCGAATAGCCTCGACATGAACTTCGGCGTCACCGCCGCGATCCGCCAGGGCGGGATGCACCCGGGCGTCGAGCAGGCCCGGCACTGGATAGAGCCGGCCGCGGCGAGCGAGGCCGAGCGGCTCGCGCTCGGGCCGGGCGAAGACGTCCTCGTCATCGATCGCGTGAGAACCGCGGACGGCAGGCCGGTCGTCCTCTCCCGCGACGTGCTGCCGCACAAGCTCGTCGCCGACCGCGAGGAGGTCGTCGAGTCCATGCTGGCCGGGTCCGTCTACGACGTGCTCGAGGAGGAGTTCGGCCTCGCGATCCAGTATGGCATCGCGAGCTTCCGGCCCGTGCGAGCCGAGCGGTCGCTGGCCGAGCGGCTCCGGGTCGAGCAGGGGGAGCTGCTCTTCTACCTCTGGCAGGTCGACTACGCGGAGAGCGGCGACCCCGTCCTTTCGTCCCACGAGTACCACGTCGCCAACGCGTTCGAGTTCTCCGTCGTGCGCCGCGGCCCGGGAAAGAGGCTGACATGAGTGCGCACGTAGGCAAGGCGATGCGGCTGAAGCGGGTGATCGACCGGGACGGCGTCTCGGTCATCTGCGCGCTGGACCACGGGATGACGTCGCCGACCTTCCTCGAGCCGCTCGCCGACATCCGCACGAGGACGGCCGAGGCCGTCGCCGGCGGGGCGAACGTGATCATGATGAGCAAGGGGATGATCCGGATCGCCGAGCCGGCGTTCGCGCCGACGACGTCGCTCGCGCTGCTGCTCTCGGCTTCCGCCCGCCCCGGCGACACGCGCCCCGAGATCGTGAACATCGCGGACGTCGAGGAGGCGCTGCAGCTCGGCGCCGACGCGGTCGTCCTCTTCACCGCGCTCGACGGCGAGAACGAGGCGGACATGATCACGATCCTCTCCACCGTCGGCCGGGAGTGCGCGATGCTGGGGATGCCGTTCATCGCAGAGGCGGAGTTCCCGACGACCTATGCGTCGGTCGAGGAGCTGAATCAGCAGTACGGCTTCGACTACCTCTGTCGCAACGTGCGTCTCTGCACGGAGCTCGGCGCCGACATCGTCAAGACGAACTGGCCCGGCGACGCCGACTCGTTCGCGCGGCTCGTCGAGGCGGCGAACGGGATCCCCGTGGTGCTCGCCGGCGGCTCGAGGCTCGACGACCTCGAGCTGCTCACGAGGATGGAGGCTGCGATGGACGCGGGGGCGGTCGGCTGCAGCGTCGGCCGCAACATTTTCATGCACCACTCGCCGGAGGCGCTCACGCGAGCGCTCTCCCGCGTCATCCGCGAGCGCTGGCCGGTCGATCGTGCCCACGAGGAGCTGCTCGAAGCCGTGGCGGAGCCGGCATGAGAGCCGCCTTCATGACGGCGGTGGACGCCGTCGAGGTGCGCGAGACCGCAGAGCCGATGCTCGATCCGCGCGGCGCGATCCTGCGCGTCGAGGCGTGCGGCGTCTGCGGCACCGACGCACGGACGTTCTTCAACGGCGACCCGCGGGCGCCGTCGCCCTGGATCCTCGGCCACGAGCCGGTCGGCGTGCTCGAGGAGGTCGGGCCCGATGCCGTCTTGCCGCCCGACGTGCAGAAGGGAGACCGCGTCTTCCTCGGCTCGATCCTGACCTGCGGCGAGTGCCGCTGGTGCCTGAGCGGCTTCCAGAACCTGTGCGAACACCATCTCCTCTTCGGCTACGAGCCGTTCCCAGGCGCGTACGCCGACTACGCGGCGGTGCCGCCGATCGCGACGAAGAACCTGATGAAGCTCCCACCCGACCTGCCGTCTGCTCTCGCGACGACCGCCGACCCGTTCGCCTGTGCCCTGAACGGCGTCGAGGTGCTCGACGTCCAGCTCGGAGACCGCGTGGCGATCGTCGGAGCGGGGCCGATCGGCTGCTGGCAGGCGCTCATGGCGCGCGACCGGGGAGCGAGCCGGGTCTGGATCGTCGACGTCAGCGCCGACCGGCTGGCGATCGCGTCGGAGATCGTGGGCCACGTCATCGACGACGCCTGGGTCTCGGCCGAGGACAACGGCGTCGCCGAGGTGATGGAGCGCACGGGCGGCGAGGGGGCCGATCGTGTCTCCGTCGCCGCGCCGTCGAAGGTCGCGCAGCAGGCCGCGCTCGAGATGGCGGCCAAGCGCGCGCGGGTCGTCTACTTCGCGGGCCTGCCGAAGCACGACCCGACGAGCCCGCTCAACATGAACCAGCTCCACTACAAGGAGCTTGCGATCCTCGGCGCCTACGGAGCTACCCCGCAGCAGTACAAGGTCACGATGGACTACCTCGACCGCCGCCAGGACGAGCTCGGCCGGGTGGTCACGCACCGCTTCCCGCTCGAGCAGATCGAGGAGGCGTTCTCGACGATTCGCTCGGGTGCAGGGCTGAAGGTGGTCGTCGAGCCGTAGCCGACGAGTACGTCATCGGCTGCGACGTCGGAAGCCAGGGCGTCAACAGCTCCCTCTTCACGCTCGACGGCCGGCACATCGACTCCGCGTACAGCGGCTACGAGAGCTCGTTTCCGCGACCCGGCTGGGCCGAGCAGGATCCGCAGCTGTGGTTGGAGGCGGTCGCGACGACCGTCCGCCGCCTGATGGCGACGCTCGACGCGTCGCGCGCGGCGGTGCGGTCGCTCTCGTTCGGCTCGCAGCTCGACGGCGTGGTTCTGTGCGGCGCGGACGGCGCGCCCCTGCGACCGGCGATCATCTGGCTCGACCGCCGCGCTACGACACAGGCCGAACGGGTCGCGGCCCGCATCTCGCCCGAGGACTTCTACCGCGCGTCGGGCGTCAACCTCGATTCGTCGCACGGAGTCTTCAAGGCGCTGTGGGTTCGCAGCGAGGAGAGCGCAGTCTTTCAGGCAACCGGCAGCCTGCTCACTCCGGGCTCCTACGTGCTGCGCCATGCGAGCGGCGAGCTCGCGGTCGACTACTCCAACGCGTCGTCCCTCGGGCTGCTCGATCCGCGCCGGCTCGAATGGTCGCCGGGACTGCTCGACGCAGCCGCGCTCGACAAGGAGCTGCTGCCGGCGCTGGTGCCCGCGACCACCGACGTCGGGACCGTCACGCCGGAGTTTGCCGAGGCCTGCGGCCTCGATCCGGCCACACGCGTTGCCTGCGGCTGCGGAGACGAGATGGCGGCCACGCTCGGAGCCGGCGTCCACGCAGCCGGGGAGGTCTGCGACATCACGGGCACCGCCGAGCCGGTCTGCGCGGTCTCGAGCGAACCGCTCGCGGACCCCGCACGGCTCGTGGAGTGCCACCCGCATGCGCTCCCCGGCCTCTGGCTGCTCGAGAATCCCGGCTTCGTCTCGGGCGGAAACCTCCGCTGGTGGAGGGACAACTTCTCCCCGGCGAGCCAGGGCTACGACGCGCTCACGGCGGCGGCCGCGGAGGTCCCGCCAGGCGCCGACGGCGTCGTCTTCCTTCCGTGCATGCAGGGGTCGACGGCGCCGGAGTGGAACGACCACGCCCGCGGCGCGTTCATCGGCCTCACCCTCGCCCACTCGCACGGCCACCTGACCCGGGCGATTCTCGAGGGCAGCGCGTTCGCCCTGCGCGACATCGTCACCGCGATGCGGCAGGCCGGGCTCGAGGCACGGCGGATCACGGCCGTCGGCGGAGGTGCGCGCTCGCGGCTCTGGCGGCAGATCAAGGCCGATGTGACGGGCCTTCCCGTCCAGGTTCCCTCGAACGTCGAGACGACCGCGACCGGCGCGGCGATCCTCGCCGCGAGCGCGGTCGAACCCGAGACGGAAGTCGCGGCCGTCGCCGAGCGGTTCGTGTCCTACGAGTCTGACGAACAGCGGCCCGATCCGGCGCTGAGGCAGGACTACGACGCAGCCTACGCGGCGTACCGCGGCCATTACGCCGCTCTCTACGAGCGTTAGCCCTGCGTGTGCTTGAGGTCGTCCTCGCGCTGCTGCGCCTGCGCGAGCGTGAGCTCGCCCGAGCAGACCTCCGCGTTGAGCTCGTTCTCGATCTTGTCGACGTCCGACGCACGCGGGTACGGCTCGGGCCAGAGGTTGCGCGGGTCGGTCGGGTTGCCGCCGAGCTCGAGGCTGATCAGGTGATCTTCCTGATAGTCCGAGAGCGACCCGGCCTCGCGGTACTGCCGCATCTGCTTCGTCTTGAGCGCGTTCGTGTACGAGGTCGGCGGGCGAATCGTGTCCGTCCAGCCGCGCTTGCAGATGGTCGAGCGGATGTTCGCCTGCGTCACGTCCGGGTTGAGGACGCCGGGCGTGCGTACGGGGCTCGCGACGATCGCGGGCGCACCGTGGCCGCGCCCGTGCCCGAACACGACGAGGACCGCGGCGACGAGGACGAGCGCGATCAGGAAGTCGGCCGGCCTTGCCATCCGGCGACGGTAGGCCGCCTCCCCGGCCGGCGCAAGACGCTCTTGCAGCCGTGTCCAGACGAGGCAGTAGGCTCGCGGACATGCTCGAAATCGCCGTCCGCCCGGCCGGTCCGTACTCGCTCGAGCTGTCGGCGCGGCTGGCGAGCGACGCGACGCGGCAGGTGCGAGACGGGGTCGTGACCGCGCGCTGCTGCGGCGCGGTGGCCCGCGCGTGGCAGTCGCGCGACGGCACCGTGACGATCCGATCCGAGTCGGCCGCTGCCGCCGACAAGCTCCGCTGGACGCTCGCCCTCGACGACGACCACTCCGGGTTCCTCGAGCGAGTGGCGGACGATCCGCTGCTCAGCCGCGCTGCCAAGCATCTCCGGGGGTACCGGCCGCCGCGCACGGCGACCGTGGCGCAGGCGCTCCTGCGCGCGGTCTGCGGGCAGCTCATCGACTCGAAGACCGCACGGAGTCTCGAACGTCGCGTGATCCGCGCCCTCGCGCCGCGGGACGAGAACGGCCACTGCGAGCCGCCGACCGCGACGGCACTCGGCGCAGTCGCTCCGTTCGAGCTGCGACGGCTCGGGCTGCACGAGCGGCGTGGCGCCGCCGTCGTCCGCCTCTGCCGCAGCCTCGACCTCGAGCGGCTCCACGACCTGCCGACCGACGCGGTCGTCCGCCGGATCGAGCGTGAGCGCGGTCTCGGCCCCTGGTCGGCGGGCGTCGTCTGCCTCGAGGGGCTCGGCCGCTTCGAGCAGGGTCTCGTGGGCGACCTCGGCCTCGTCAAGCTCGTGCGAGCACTCACCGGCAGGAAGGTCGTGGAGACGTCGGAGACGGCCGAGCTGCTCGAGCCGTACGGCGAGTGGGCCGGCCTGGCGAGCGTCTACCTCCTCCAGGGCTTCAGCCGCGGCCTGATCCCCCTGCCGGCCGCGCGCGCGGCTTAGGCTTCACCCATGAGTGGGCGCAAGGTCGCGATCCTCGGTGGCGGGCGAATCGGAGAGGCCCTCCTCTCCGGTCTGCTCAGTTCGGGCTGGCGCGATGCGGGCGAGGTGGTCGTCACCGCCAGGCGCGACGAGCAGCTGGCGGATCTGCGCGAGCGCCACGGCGTCGAGGCGACCGCGGACAACGCGGCGGCGGTCGCGGAGGCCGGGCTCGTGGTCGTCGCCGTCAAGCCGCAGGACATCGACGCCTTGCTCGGCGAGATCGGCCGGCACCTCACGACCGGGCAGACGGTCGTGTCCGTCGCGGCCGCGATCCCGACCGCGTACATCGAGGAGCGGATCGTCGAGGGCGTCCCGGTCGTGCGCGCCATGCCGAACGCGCCGGCGACCGTGCACGAGGGGATGGCCGGGATCTGCGCGGGCGCACACGCCGACGACCAGCACCTGGCCGCCGCGGAAGAGCTCCTCGGGCACCTCGGCCGCGTCGTGCGCGTGCCGGAGGCGTGGATGGACGCGATCACCGCGGTCTCGGGCTCCGGGCCCGCGTACTTCGCGCTCCTCGCCGAGGCGATGATCGAGGCGGGGATCCTGCTCGGCCTCTCGCGCGAGGTCTCGACGATGCTCGTGGTGCAGACGATGTTCGGGACGGCGAAGCAGCTGCGCGACCAGGGCATGCATCCGGTGGAGCTGCGGGAATCCGTCACCTCGCCGGGCGGCACGACGATCGCCGCGATCCGCGAGCTCGAGCAGGCAGGCGTGCGCGCAGCATTCCTCAACGCGATCCAGGCGGCGATGAACCGGGGGCGCGAGCTCGCCGAGGGCGGATGAGCGCCGTCGAGATCACCGTCGCCGCCGACGCCGAGGAAGCGGCCCGCCTCGTCGCCGAGCGGCTCGCCGAGCAGGCGGGCGCCGGCGGCAGCATCGTCCTCACAGGCGGGTCGACGCCGCGCCGGGCCTACGAGATCGCAGCGGAGCTCGAGCCCGACTGGAGCGGCGTCGAGCTCTGGTGGGGAGACGAGCGCTGCGTCCCGCCCGGCGACGCGCAGTCGAACTACGGCATGGCGAAGAAGGCGCTGCTCGACCGGCTGGGCGCTCAGCCCGCCGGAGTCCACCGCATGCAGGGCGAGCTCGGCCGAGACGAGGGCGTCGCGGAGTACAAGCACGAGCTGGCCGGCGTCGGCACGTTCGACCTCGTCCTCCTCGGCCTCGGCCCGGACGGACACATCGCCTCGCTCTTCCCGAACTTCCCGACGCTCGACGTGACGAGCCGCGACGTCCTCGGCTCGGAGGCGGG
>DATEHY010000072.1:0-43539 GCA_035279325.1 Gaiellaceae bacterium | reverse complement strand
ACGCGGCGTTGCGTGGGCTTGCGGCGCGAGCGTACGGGCGCGGCCGGACGCTTGGCGGTGCGCGGCGGTCGGCGGCGCCGAGCCGGAGTGGGCTCGGCGACCTCGGCGTGCGCGAACCAGTCGACCGCCGCCATCAGGCCTCCCCACCGGTCTTGACGGCGGCGCGCAGCCGGGCCGACGCCGAGCGCGGGTTCGCCGCGAGCTCGGCCTGGCCGGGACGGATCGGCCTTCGCTGCAAGGCCCGGAGCTCGGGCTCGTGCCCGCAGACGCAGACGGGGAAGTCGGGCGGACAGGTGCAGCCGCGCTCGCGGTCGCGGAGGAAGCGCTTCACGATGCGGTCCTCGAGCGAATGGAACGAGATCACGGCGAGGCGTCCGCCCGGTCGCAGCATCTCGAGCGCCGCAGGCAGGGCGACCGTCAGCGACTCCAGCTCGTCGTTGACCGCGATCCGCAGCGCCTGGAAGACGCGCTTGGCCGGATGCCCGTCGCCGAACCGGGCCGGCGCCGGGATCGCGGCCTTGATGGTGTCCACGAGCTCGCCGGTGCGCTCGAACGGCTGCTCGCGCCGGCGGCGGACGACAGCCCGTGCGATCTGCTTCGCGTACCGCTCCTCGCCGTAGCGGCGGAAGGTCGTGACGAGGTCGCGCTCGTCCCAGGTGTTGACGACATCGCGCGCGCTGACGTCCTGCGTCGGGTCCATCCGCATGTCGAGCGGCGCGTCTACGGCGTACGAGAAGCCGCGCTCCGGCCGGTCGAGCTGCATCGAGGAGACGCCGAGGTCGAGGAGGATCGCGTCGGCGCGGACGCCGTTGCCCGCGAGCTGCGGCAGGACGACGCCGAAATCGCCCCGCAGGAGTCGTGCGTTGACCGGGGTGCGCTTCGCGACCTGCTCGAAGTACGTGCGGGCGGTGGGGTCGCGGTCGATCGCGATCAGCTTTCCCTGGCCGCGCAGGTCGGCGGCGAGGATCGTGGCGTGCCCCCCGGCGCCGAACGTCGCGTCGACAGCCGTCTCGCCCGGCCGGACGGCGAGAGCCGCCCGCACCTCCTCGGCGAGGACGGGGACGTGGTCAGCTTCCCTGGGCTGCAAGACGTTCGGCAACATCCTCAGCACTCCCTTCGACCTCGGCGAGCTCGCGCTTCCAGGCCGCGCGGTCCCAGATCTCGAGGTGGTCGTTGACTCCGGCGACGACGACGTCGCGGCCGAGCCTCGCGTGCTCGAGCAGCGCGGGCGGGATACTCACTCGGCCCTGCTTGTCGGGTGCCGTCTCGCTCGCGCCGGAGAAGAAGTGGCGCTGCATCCGCCGGCCCTCCTGGCTGAGCGGGTGCAGCGTGGCGAGGGTCGAGTCGCGATAGTTCTCCCAGCCCTCGGGCGTCCACGCGTAGACGCAGCCGTCGAAGCCGCGCGTCACGACGATTCCGTCCTCGAAGGCCCGGCGGAACTTGGCCGGGAGCGTGAGACGGTTCTTGTCATCGATCGTGTGCTCGTATTCGCCGAGGAGCATGGGGCGGCTCTCCCTCTCTCACCACTGTAATCCACTATAAACCACTTTCCCCCACACGTCCAGCGTTTTGGACCACGCTGAAGTCGGGCGCGACCCCGCATCGATCGACGGTCAGACCGACGTTTCGGCCGCGCGCAGGCGGACCGCGAGCGTGCGGAGGAGCGTCTGCGCGATCGCGGGCTCGGCCCGCAGGAGCTTCGCGAAACCGGTGCGATCGACCGTCAGGGCGAGCACGTCGCTCTCGGCGACGACGTCGGCCGAGCGAGGAGCGCCGTCGAGCAGGGCCATCTCCCCGAAGTAGTCTCCCACGCCGAGACGCCGCGGCCGCCCGCCGCTGCGAACGACCTGTGCCGTTCCGTCGAGCAGGACGAAGAACGACCTCCCCGGGTCGCCGGCGCGTACCAGCGTCGAACCGGACGCGAAGCGCCGGACGCGGGCGAGCTTCGCGATTCCCCGCAGGTGGCGCTTCGACAGGCCCGCGAAGAGCGGCACCTCCTCGAGCGTGACGAGCCAGTCGTGCGCCAGCCTGTCGGAAGAGGTCCAGAGCATCGCCTCCGCGGCGGAACGGGCGGCGAGCTGGCTCATGAAAAGACCCTATAGCTCCTCAACCTGCGTGTACATCGCCGCCCGCGAGCTGGTGCCCGTACGCGCCGCGGCCGGTCAGCACCGCCGCGCCGCACTGCGCGCCGATGGCGACCGCCTCGTCCACCGCGTTCCCCAGCGCGAGGCCGTACGTGAGCCCGGCGGCGAAGCAGTCGCCGCAGCCGTAGGCATCCGATACCGGCCCGGGAAGCGGCGCGGCACGGAACGGGCCACCGGGGCGAATCCAGCCGCCGAGCCCGCCCGCCGTCGTCACGACGATCTGTGGCGCGGGCTCGAGCTCGCCGGCCTCGAAGCGCTCGGCCGCGTCCTCTCCGCTGCCCACGAGCACGTCCACCTGCACGTCGGCGCGGCGCAGCGTGGTGAGCTCGCGCGACGTCGCGACGAGCACGGCGCAACGGCGGGCTGCGCGAGCCGCGGCGACGTCCCCGCTCACGAAGTAGACGGCGTCGCAGCGCCGGAGATCCTCCCAGGGCAGCGACCCGTCCTCGCCGGACGGCAGGAGCTTGTCGCCGAGCACCGTGATCGTCCGCTCGCCGTCCTCGTCGACGTGGGTGAGGGCCCGGCGCTGCGGTCCCGGCGCGTGTCCGGCGTGCACGGTGACGCCCTGCGCCTCGAGCTCCTCGCGCGAGCGGCGTCCGAGCTCGTCGTCGGCGAGTGCCGTGAAGAGGTGGCAGGAGCCGCCGAGATTGGCGAGCTGGACGGCCGCGACCGCGCCGCCGCCCGCCGGCTCCTCCCAGGTCTCCAGCGCGTGCACGATCTCCCCCACCGCCGGCACGTGCTCGACCCGGGCGAACTCCACCCATTCGACGTGTCCGACGACCGCGAGCTGCATATCTCACATCTTGAACCCGGACTACGTTTCACTCCACAGTGAGCGGCATTCCTCCCTTCGAGCGGTTCTACGAAGCCCACAAGGACGAGGTGCTGGCGGTGCTGCGCCGACGGGCGGGCCGCGACCGGGCCGACGACCTCTTCCAGGAGACGTTCCTCCGCGCGCTGCGCGCATACGGGCGGCTCGAGCACGGCGAGCATCTCCGCGCCTGGGTGCTGACGATCGCGGCGAACGCGGTGGTCGATGCCGCGCGGCGCGACCGTCCCGGCGCCGAGCTCGCCTTCGAGCCGGCTGGTGAGGACGAGCGCCCGGCCGTCGAGGAGCTCGCACCGCTGACCGACGGGCTGCCGCCGAAGGAGCGCGCGGCGGTCGTCCTCCGCTACGGCTACGACCTCGACTACGACGCGATCGGCGCGGCCCTCGGCTCGAACGAGCAGGCCGCGCGACAGGCGGCCTCCGCCGGCGTGCGGCGGTTGCGAAAGGAGAAGGACCAGCGATGACCGGAGTTTCCACCGTCCTCGACCAAAGGTTCCGCGCGGCGGCTGCGGCGTCCGGCGAGCTCGACGTGGCCTACGACGTGCTCGACGACACGCCGGTCGGGCCGCTGCTCGTCGGCGTCTCGGACCGCGGGCTCTGCCGGATCGGCTTCGATCCGGAGCCCGAGGCCGAGCTCGAGCGGCTCGCGCGCCAGTTCGGGCCGCGCGTCCTTCGCGCCCCGAAGGCGCTCGACCGCGTGCGCGGAGAGCTCGACGAGTACTTCGTCGGCCGTCGGCAGGCATTCGACCTGGAGTTCGACCTCCGCACTTCGCCGAAGTTCCACCGCCGAGTCCTCGCGGAGCTGAACCGAGTGGAGTACGGGCACACGACCACCTACGGCGCGCTCGCCGCCCGGGTCGGCGCCCCGCGCGCCGCGCGGGCCGTGGGCACCGTCATGAACCGGAATCCGCTGCCCATCGTCCTGCCCTGCCACCGCGTCGTGGGGGCGAACGGCAGCCTGACCGGCTACGGCGGCGGCCTCGATCGCAAGGAGTGGCTCCTGCGGCTGGAAGGGGCGCTGCTTTAGAACTCGCATCGAAATGAAGCACCGTGCTGACCGGCCGCGCTGGTCGGCGCGTGGTCATTCCGAAACGAGTTCTCAGCCACCTTCCGGGGCGCCGTCCGGGGCCGTCTCGATCATGGCCGGCATGACATTGCTCGCGCTCGTGATCAAGCACCACACCGGAATCCGGCTGGCCGAGCTCGGAGAGGCGCTCGGAGCGGTCGGCGGACTCGCGCTCCTGTTGGGCGCGCTCATGCCGCTGGCGCGGCGGGCGGGCCAGTTCATCGGCGGCCTGCTCATCGGCGGCGGCTTCGTGCTCCTCGTCATCGCCACCCGCTGGGGCCACTTCCACTAGCTTGCGGGAACGTGCCGCAGCTTGTAGCCGACGCCCCACACGTTCACGACCCAGCCGGGTAGCCCCGCCGCCGCGAGCTTGCGGCGGATGCGCGAGGCGTGAGATTCCAGTGTGCGCGTCGGCACGTATGTCCTGAATCCCCAGACGTCGCGGAGCAGCTGCTCGCGGGTAAACACTCTGTCCGGTGCGGACGCGAGCTTCACGAGCAGCGCGAACTCCTTCGCCGACAGCTCGACCTCCTGCCCGAGCACCGTCACCCGCCGCGCCGAGCGGTCGATCGCGAGCGAGCCGACCTCGGTGAGCTCGATCCGCGGCGGGCAGCGCCGCAGAAGCGCATGGATCCGCGCGAGCAGCTCCTCGTAGACGAACGGCCGCGCCAGGCAGTCGTCGGCGCGGGCAAGCGCCCGCACGCGGGCCGCAGGATCCGAGCTGCCCAGCACGATCACGGGGCAGTCCGGTACGACTCCGCGGTCGAGCGCGTCCGCATCCCCGAGCACGAGGACGTCGGGATCGGCGGCGCGCGGCAGCTGCTCGGCGCGCTCGCACGAGACGACGTCGAACCCGTCGTTCGTCAGCTGCCGTTCGAGGAATCCCCGAACGGCCGGTTCGGGCTCTGCGAGGAGGAGCGCAGTCACTCCACCGAGGCTAGGCGCACCGCCCCGCCTCCGCCAGATGTCCTTTCACGCAAAACAGTGACGCCTTCCGTGCGCCGCGCACATCGCTCGAACCGAGAACCACCGAAGGCCGGAGGCCAAGGCTCCAGTGAAGCTGGGACTTGGCCGCAGGGCGGACCGCGCTCGCGCCGGCCTCCGCCGCGCGCGAGCGCACAACAGAAACACCCGCCCAAGGACATGAAGAGCAGAACAGCACGGAGCGGCCGGGAGACCGCGTCTCCCGGCCGCGCAGTTCCTCCTCCCAGCGAGCGAAGCGCCAGCTTCGCGAGCTACAAGCGGCCGCTGCGGATGACGCCCCAGAGGAGCCAGAGCCCGAGCAGCCCGGAGAGCACGAAGCCGATGATCGAGATGACGTTGATGCCGAGGAAGTGAGGCCCGGCCTTCGCGAAGATGCCGATCAGGCTCGAGCCGATCAGCCCGCCCGTGACGATGAGCGCGATCACGAGCCGGTTGAAGACCTTTTGCATGTTGTCGAGGAAGTCGTCGAGCCCTTTGTGCACGAAGCCGACCTCGATCTGGCCGTCCCGGATCTCCTCCATGAAGTCGTGGAACTGGTGCGGCGCGTCGGCGAGCACCTGCGCGTAGCGGAACGCCTCCTTCCGCGCACGCCGGGCGACGCGCTCGGGCGTGAACCGCTCGAGCATCAGGTCGCGCGCGTACGGTCGCGCAACCTCGAAGACGTTGAAGTCCGGGTAGAGCTCGGCACCGACCGAACCGAGCGTCGCGATCGTGCGGTCGAGCAGCAGAAAGCGGGCCGGCAGGTACAGGTTCATCGAGTAGATGAGCTGGAAGCCCTCGCGGATGACCTGGATCGGGTCGATCTCGTTCAGGCCCGCGCCGTAGTAGCGGTAGTAGAGCTCGCGCAGCTCGGCGAGGAACTCGCCCTCCCGCTCCTTCGGATAGCGCACGCCGAGGTCGGCGAGGCGCCGCGGCAGCTGGTCGATGTTCTCGTTCGCGGCGTCGATGAAGAGGCCGGTCAGCTTGGACATGTCGTCGTCGGTGAGCGTCCCGACCGCGCCGAAGTCGACGAGCCCGATCGAGCCCGCCTCGGCCGGCAGGAGGATGTTCGCCGGGTGCGGGTCGCCGTGGAAGAAGCCGTGCCGGAAGATCATCGTCATCCACGCCTCGGTGATCCGGTAAGCGAGCTCCTTGCGCTCCTCGAGCGTCGTCGTCACGAGGTCGAGGTCGGCGAGCTGGATCCCGTCGATCCACTCGAGCGTCAGCACCCGGGGGCGCGTGTACTGCCAGTAGACCTTCGGCACGCGGACGTGCGGGCTGCCGGCGAAATGGCGGTGGAAGTTGTCGGCGTTGCGTCCCTCCTGCCGGTAGTCGAGCTCCTTCCGGATCGACCGTGCGAACTCGTCGACGAGCTGGCGGGTGTCGACGAAGTCGAGAGCGCGGATCCGCTCGCGGGCGAGCCGCGCGGCCTGGTACAGGAGCCCGAGGTCGGCCTCGATCTGGCGCGGCGCCCCGGGACGCTGCACCTTGACGGCGACGCGGCGCCCGTTCGGCAGCGTCGCGCGGTGCACTTGGCCGATCGACGCGGCCGCGACCGGGGCGGGCTCGAAGTCGAGGAACAGCCGCTCGAGCGTGTTGTCGAGCTCCTCCTCGATCACGCGCTCGGCCTGCTCGAACGGGAACGGCCGCACGTCGTCCTGCAGGCCGCGCAACTCGACGACGATGTCCGGCGGCACGACGTCCGGCCGGGTCGAGAGCAGCTGGCCGAACTTCACGAACGTCGGCCCGAGCTCGTCGAGCAGCTCGCGAAGATGCTGGCCGCGGGCGGAGGACGCGCCGTGCTCCGCGGCGACTCCCGCGAGCCGATCCTCCGACGAGCGTCCCGGCAGGAGGTCGCTCAGCTTGTGCGCCTCGAGGAAGTAGCCGAAGCCGTGGCGCACCATCACCTGTGCGATCTCCGACAGACGACCGATGCTGCGGGTCGTGCTCACCCTGCAACAGGCTACGTCGTGTGGGTGTCGCTGTCAGGCGGCGGTGCGGCGGCGGCCCTCGCGCCTGCGCGTCCAGGGGCCGGGCGGGACGAGCAGCGACTCCGCGTGGAGATAGGCGAGCCCGACGGCGGGCAGGTCCGTGAGGCGCTCGACGCAGATGTAGCGACGCCGCCACTCGGGGAAGAACTTCCGGTTGAACGAGTAGAGCCGCTCGAGCTGGAAGACGTTGTCGGCGAGCAGGAGCCCGCGCCGGACGAGCCGGCGAACGGGCGTCGTCACCCGCTCGGGCACGAGGAAGTCGGTGAGCGCGCAGAAGTTGAGCGACAGCTCGCTCGCGCCGGCGTCGCGCGCCCAGGCGAGCGTCTCGACGACGAGGAACTCGGTCAGGCCGTTCGGCTCGTCGGGGCGGCGTCGCATCGCGCTCAGCGACCACCCGCCGCCGGCCGGCGTGGGCGCGAGGTGAAGGAAGCCTCCGACGCGGCCGGCCGAATCCTCCGCGAGCGCGAGCACCGTCCCGTGCACGTGCAGGTCGTCGATCGCCATCGAGAAGCCGCGCTCGGGCTGGCCGCGGCGCCAGGCGCCCGAGACGGCCTCGAGCTCGGCCTCGAGCGCCGGCTCGACCGAGTCGGCGGCGACGATGCGGAACGAGTAGCCGGCCTTGCGGAGCCTCGAGACCGACTGCCGCACCTTGCGGATCGCGCGACCTTCGAGCGAGAACTCCTGCGGCCGGAGGACGGCCTCGTCTCCGATCGGCACCGGCTTGAGCCCGAGCGCGCGGTAGCGGTCGAGCTGCTCGCCCGAGACACCGACGACCGCGATCCGCCATCCACTCGCTCGGGCGAGCCGGCGCAACTCGCCGAGGAGGACGTCGATCTCGGTCTCGTCGCCGACGGGATCGCCGCTGACGAGCGCCGTCCCTCCGACGACGCGGTACGCGAGAAAGGCGCGGCGGGACGGCGAGAAGAGGTAGCTCTTGTCGCGCCGCAGGGCGAAGAAGGCGAGGCTGTCGTTGCCGTAGGCGTCGACGAGGGCCCTGGCCATCCGCCGCTCCCCCACGGTCTGCACGACCGCGTGCCCGAACGGCCGCAGCCAGAAGTGGAGGGAGAGGAGACCGAGCGCGATGCCGAGCCCGAGGAGCGCGTCGCCGATGCGCGGCGAGACCTCGACGCCTCGCACCTCCGCCCCGCCCGCGACCGCGGCGAGCCCCGCGAGTGCGATCCCGAGCCCGAGCAGCGGCCGCACGCTCGCCGGATCGCCGGGCACCTCGAAGCGCCGGCGCCAGCGCACGAGGGCGGCGACGAGCAGGAGAGAGACCGACGCCTCCTCGAAGTCGAGACCCTTGGCCAGGTGCGCGGCCGCGGACGCGACGACGAGCGCGACCGCGAGCTGCCAGGCACGCCGCCGGCGCTTCGCGAGCGACCGGGAGAGCCAGATCAGGCCGATCCCGAAGGTGAAGGTCAGGACGCGCGCGGCCTCGGGCAGCCCCGGCGGCAGAACGCCCTGCACGAGGGCCAGCCGGTCCGCCATCTCCGGCGTCAGGGCCGAAACGAGGCCGATGACCCCCACGAGCGCGGCCGCCCAGGCGAGGACACTCTCGGCGCGGAGCTGACGCAGCGTCACGCGGCCAGGGTACAACGTGCTCATGAAGGATCCGGGAGAGCCCTTCTTCGTCGACGAGCCGGAGGCGGGCGTTCGCATCCCGCTGCCGCGCTGGGTGACGTCCCTGCTCGGCCTCGTCGCGATCGGGCTCGTGCCCTGGATCCTCTACCTGACGTTCACGCTGCCGTCACGGCACGTCACGTTCCACTACGACCTCGCGTGGATCGGCTTCGACGTCGGCCTGACGGCCTCGGTCGCCGCGACGGCGTGGGCGGGGTTCCGCGGCTCGCAATGGCTCGCTCCGCTGGCGGCCGTGACCGGGACGATGCTCTGCTGCGACGCGTGGTTCGACATCGTCACGTCGCAAGCCGGCAGCGAGATGTGGGAAGCGATCGCGGAAGCCGCGCTGGCGGAGCTTCCGTTCGCAGCCCTGTGCGGCTTCATCGTCTACGACGCCGAGAGCTTCCTCGCCGCGACCGTGAATCGCTTCCGTCGGTAGCGGGGCGAAGAGCTGCGCTCTTCGTCCGGTTCGGAAGGAACTGCGCGGGCCGGAGACGCGGTCTCCGGCCCGCTCCGTGCGCTAGGGCCTGTCTGGGCTTGGTCGGTGCGGATGGTTCCGTCGTCGCGGCGTTCGAAACGCTCGAAGCCAAGAACCAGCAAAGGCCGGAGGCTAAGACAGCCGCGAAGCGGCGACTTAGCCGCAGGCCGAACCGCGCTCGCGCCGGCCTCCGCCGCGCGCGAGCGCACAACAGAGAACACCGCGCCACAGGACATGAAAAGGAGAACAGCACGGAGCGGGCCGGGAACCGCGCTTCCCGGCCCGCGCAGTTCCGTCTCCCAGCGAGCGAAGCGTCAGCTTCGCTCGAGCAACTTGAGCCGGTGCTCGAGTTGCGCAACGCGGAGCTCGAGCTCTTCGAGCTCGTCCCTCGTGACGAGGTTCAGCTCGTCGGCGATGCCGCGCAGGGCCGCGAGCGCGCTCTCGGAGAATCGCTCGCGGCTGCCGCGCACACGGCTCGGCAGCTCAGCGACGAGCTCCTCGAGCGTGTCGAGGAGCAGCCGGCTGCTACCGCGTCCGGCCATGCGGCCTCGAGCGCCGCCGCTGGCGCCGCCTCTCGCGGCGGTCCTGCGCCGCCGACTCCGACGGAGCCGCGGTCACGACGTCGACGAGCTCGGGAGTGGGCTCGGCGGCCAGCGCGGCCTCCGATGCGACGAGTGCCGCCGTGCCGCTCTCGGCGACGGCACCCACGGAGCGGCCGCGACCGTCCTCGGCCGCTCCGGCGGTCGCCGCTTGCGCCTTCCGCCGCGCGTAGTCCGGCTCGCGCTCCTTCATGATCGTGAGCAGCGGGGCCGCGAAGAAGATCGAGGAGTACGCACCCGAGGTGACGCCGACGATGAGCGCGATGGCAAAGTCCTTGAGCGTCGCGCCGCCGAGGATCTCGAGGCAGATGATCGGCAGCAACGTGATGAACGTCGTGGCCAGCGAGCGCCTGATCGTCTCCCACAGCGAGACGTTCGCGATCGTCGCGAACGGCGAGCGCCGCATCAGCGGGATGTTCTCGCGGATGCGGTCGAAGATGATGATCGTGTCGTAGATCGAGTAGCCGAGCACGGTCAGCACCGCTGCCACCGTCGCGACCGAGACCTCTTTCCCGACGAGCGCATACACGCCCACCGTGACGGCTATGTCGTGCAGCATCGCGAGGATCACCGGCATCGCGAACTTGAAGTCGAACCTGACCGCGATGTAGATCGTGATCAGGAGCAGCGAGACGACGATGCCGTAGATCGCGTCGATCGCGATCTGGTGCCCGAACGTGCCCGAGACGCTCTGCACCCCGCCGCCGGACGCGCCGAGGTCGCTCCGCAGCTTCGTCTGCAGGTTCGCCTGCTCCGCGCGCGAGAGCGACTTCGTCCGGATCTGCCATTTCTTGAGCTTGTTGTCGACGGCGTGCCCCTCGCCCTGGACGACCGCGTCGGGCAGGCCCTGCTTCGCCATGAAGCTCGCGACCGCGCCCTGCGTGTAGCCCTGGCTCGTCGTGAACGTGAACTGCGTTCCGCCCTTGAAGTCGATTCCGAGATTGAGGCCGCGGACGCCGAGCGAGACCATGCCGGCGAGGATCACGACACCGGAGAGCGCGAACCAGAGGTAGCGGCGCCGCATGAAGTCGATCTGCAGCCACTTCGCGGTCTGCTGCCCGTGCGCGCCCATGAAGTGCGGGTTGTCGAACCAGCGGAAGCCGCTCAGCAGCCCGAGCATCGCGCGCGTCGCCGCAACCGCGGTGATCAGCGAGATCACGGTTCCGATCAGCAGCATCAGGGCGAAGCCCTTCACGTCGGCGACGGCGATGAGGAAGATGACCATCGCCGTGATCACGGTCACGACGTTCGCGTCGAGGATCGTGTGGAACCCCTTGCCGTACCCGGCCGAGATCGCGGCCCGCACCGATCGACCGGCGCGCACCTCTTCCTTGATGCGTTCGAACACGACGACGTTCGCGTCGGCGGCGACGCCGATGGTGAGGATCAGGCCGGCGAAGCCCGGCAGCGTCAGCGTCACGTTGAAGATGAGGATCGCCGCGTAGTAGAGGAGGCCGTAGATCGCGAGGCCGAGCACCGCGACGAGACCGAGGAAGCGGTAGAGGAGCAGCAGGAAGAGCGCGACGATGATCAGACCGGCCGCGGCGGCGAGGATCGCCTGGTGGAGCGAGCTCTTGCCGAGCGACGCCGTGACCTCGGTGCTCGCGATCTGCTTGAACGTGTACGGAAGGGAGCCGCTCTTGAGGATGAACGCGGTGTTCTTCGCGGCCGTCGCGCTCGGTTCGGTGATCTGCGCGTTGCCGCCGACGATGCCCTCCGACAGCTGGTTGCTCGTGTAGTCGATGTACGGCGTCTCCTTGAGCACGCCGTCGAGCACGATTGCGTTGTGGCCCGCGAGCTGGGGGATGTTCGCGTAGGTCGGGCTCAGCGCCCCTGGAACGAGAGCGGCGTTCTGCCGGCCGCGCTTGTACTCGGCCTTCGTGATCGCCGCGAACTGCTTCGCGCCCTCGCTGTTGAACTGAAGGGTGACGATCGGCTGGCCGGTGTTCTGGTCGACGTCGGCCGCGATCGCCGACTCGTTCAGCTGGTCGCCGGTGATCTCCGGGATCGGGTGCGTCTTGCTGCTCGAGAGCTTGAACAGGTACCAGTACTTGCCGGTCTGCGAGGTTCCGCTCCGGCCGGCTCCGATGCAGTTGGCCGCGCCCTGGCAGGAGACGGCCTCGCGATTCGCCGGCAGCGCGAGGACCTGCGTGTCGGCCGGCTGCTTCCCGTTCTTGTACGGCAGCAGCAGCTGCTTCTTGCTCCGGGCGCCGTACGGCAGATCCCCCTGGACGAGCGAGTGGAACGTCTTCGTCGTCTTGACCTTCTTGCCCTTGATCGTCTTCGTGACGTGCTTCGTCACGGTCTTGAACAGGAAGTAGCCCTGGGGCTTGCCGCTCTTCGCCTCGCCCTTCAGCGTCGTCAGCAGCTTGTACAGGGACGGAAACGGCGCCGGCTGCTGGTTCCCGCTGACCGTCGGCGAGGCGAGGTCGGGCTCGAAGTCGAAGATCTGCAGCTGGCCGGTCGTGCCGACGGCCTTTGCGGCCTTCGCGGGATCGTGGACCCCGGCCAGCTGGATCACGATCTCGTCGTTGCCCTGGATCGCGACGCTCGGAGCGGCGACACCCGTCGCGTTTGCGCGCTTCTCGATGATCTGCTGGGCCGTCTGCATGCCCTGCGTCGAGAGCGTCTGACCCTTGTTCGGGCTCGCACGAAGGATGACCTCGAGGCCGCCCCGCAGATCGAGGCCGAGAATCGGCTTCTGGTAGATCGGCGAGCCGGGAATCGCGAGCATCGCCGCGCCGACGAGGGCGGCAGTGATCGCGCCCATCAACAGGAGGTAGTTGC
Source organism: Gaiellaceae bacterium (assembly GCA_035279325.1). Taxonomy (GTDB): domain Bacteria; phylum Actinomycetota; class Thermoleophilia; order Gaiellales; family Gaiellaceae; genus Palsa-739. Next base: position 31,062 of record DATEHY010000072.1, on the reverse strand, counting down.
GACGCTCTCTCATGAAGGATCCTTCAAGACCGCGGAACAGGTTAGCCGCGCTTCTCCTCGGTCGACGTGTCGCCGGCCCCCGATTCTTCGTCGTCGAAAGCCGAGCGCCACCTCTCTCCGTCGTCCTCCTGCGGCGCCTCGGAATCGCCGTTCTCGTCGGCCTCCGGCTCGCGCGTAACGCCTGCAATCGCGCGCCGTGCGACCCGGACTTCGGTCTTCGGCGCGATCTCGAGCGTGACCTCGTCCTCGTCGAGCCGCACGATCGTGCCGTAGATCCCGCCGGCCGTCAGCACCTCGTCGCCGACGCGCAGGTCGCTCAGCAGCTGCTGCTGCCGGTTCTGGCGCCTCTTCTGCGGCCGCACCACGACCAGCCAGAGGACGAGGAACGCGACGATGATGATCAGGAAGAAGCTCGACCCGCTGCTGCTCGCTGCAATCAACCGCTGGCTCCCTTCGTGCTCCGGAGCGCCTCGTCCTTCCAGACGAGGAACTCGCCGCGCTCGATCGCCTCTCGCGCCGCAGCGACGAGATCGAGCAGGAAGCGGAGATTATGCAGGCTGAGCAGCCGCAACCCGAGGATTTCCTGCTGGTTCACGAGGTGGCGCACGTACGCCCGGGTGAAGCGTGAACACGCCGGACACGGGCAGTTCGCGTCGAGGGGACGGTCGTCGCGGGCGAAGCGGGCGTTGCGGAGGTTGAGCCGGCCCTCGCTCGTCAGCGCGCTCCCGGTGCGTGCGGTCCGGGTCGGCAGCACGCAGTCGAACATGTCCACGCCGCGGCCGATCACCTCGAGCACGCCTTCCGGATCGCCGATCCCCATGAAGTAGCGCGGCTTCCCCTCGGGCAGGAGCGCCGCGGCCTCGGTGGTGGCCTCGAACATCGGCTCGCGGTGCTCCCCCACGCTGAGCCCGCCGATCGCGTAGCCGTCGAAGTCGAGCGCGACGAGCTCCTCCGACGAGCGGCGCCGGAGCGCGCCGTCGAGCCCTCCCTGCGTGATCGCGAACCGGAGCTGCCCCGGCGCCCGCGGCAGGTCGCGCTGCCGCTCCGCCCAGGCGGTCGTGCGGCGCACCGCTTCCTCGAGCTCGGCTCGCGACACGCCGGCGGGCGAGCAGATGTCGAGGCACATCGCGATGTCCGAGCCGAGCAGCTCCTGCACGCGAGCCGCGAGCTCCGGCGTGAAGCGCTCGGCCCGTCCGTCGTAGACGGAGCGGAACGTGACACCGTCGTCGTCGGTCGCGAGCAGCGTGTCCCGGAGCGAAAAGACCTGGAAACCGCCGGAATCGGTGAGGATCGCGCCATCCCAGCCCATGAAGGCGTGCAGGCCGCCGAGGTCGGCGATCAGCTCCTCGCCGGGACGGAAGTGAAGGTGGTACGTGTTGCCGAGCACGATCTCGGCGCCGAGCTCGCGCAGCTCACCAGGGTCGACGGACTTCACCGTCGCCTTCGTCCCGACGGGCATGAAAGCCGGCGTCCGCACCTCGCCGTGCGCCGTGCGGAGGATGCCCGCGCGCGCGGCGCCGTCTCGAGCCGTAAGGGTGAAGCTCTCGGTCACCCGGCGAGCCTAACTTCGGGCGCTCGCGGTAATCTCGAAGGAAGATGGCGAGTTGGGGTCCGTACTTCTTCAACAGGCGCCGCCGCTTCCGGGAAGAGCGGCTTCTCGCCTACATCCACCGCGAGCACCAGCGCGGCCGGCACCTCGGCGAGATCCTCGACGACGCCTACGTCCGCCGCTGTGGCTCGCGCGAGTTCGTCTGGGCGACCTTGCGCGACACGCCGCTGCTCGAGCTGCTCGAGGCGGACGTCCGCAAAGCCTTCGAGCGGGCGAGCTCCTCGCTCTAGGCCCTCAGCCGCCGCATCCGGACGGAGGAATCGCGAACGCCTGGGTCGACGTCCGGCCGAGCACGGCGAACGTGATCGTGACGGTGCGCGGGCGGCAGGTCGAGCCGCGGACGAAGACGCTCGTTCCGCTGCGGGCACGCACGATGTACGGGAGGTGCGCCGGGTTCGACAGCCAGTCGTTCGCGAGGATCCCACCTTCCACGTGCTCGATCGTCAGGTCCGCGAATCCCGCGTTGTGGACGGCGATGACGCGGAATGCGCCTCCGCTGCCTCCACCCACGCCGGCGCCGAAGGAGTTCAGCGGGTGGTAGACGCAGTACGACGCGAAGACGAGCAGCCCGACCAGAGCAGCGGCCGCCCAGACACGCCACGAGGGACTCGGCCACGGCAGGACCCTCCCCACCGCAAAACGGCGCACGAGCCAGGCCGTCAGCGGCAGCGCGACGACGCCGGTCAGTGCGACCGGCCGCAGGGCCAGGAACGGCGCGAAGCCGGTCACGGCGACCACGAGAGCGACGACGCCGAAGGAGACCGGCAGGTCCGTCTCGTCGGCGACCATCCTCTGGATCCACCACGCGGCCACGAGGACGATCGCCAGCGCTGCGACGAGGTCCGCGTCGAGGCTCCACGCGCCGTCGACGGCGAATGGGCCGGGCCGCTTGAACGGCCGCGGCAGCAGGCCGAGGGCGGAAAGGCCGACGGCCAGGAGGCCGAGCGTCAGCGAAGCGGCGATATAGCCGAGCAACACGTCCCAGAGCACGCGCCAGAAGGTCGGGCGGGCCGGCCGAGCCGGGGCCTCCATCGCGAAGCCGCTCACGGCGCGAGCGTACCGCTGTAGGCGTCCCTTGTCAGGCCCGGGTCCCCGGGAACCAGCCGTAGACGCGGGCCGCGAGCTCCGCGTCGCGACCGGGATCCGCGGCTCCTCCGAGCTCGTGCTCCCGGATGCGGCCGAGCTCGGCCACGAGCGCCCGAAGCGGCGCGCCGCTGCCCAGCAGCGTCGCGACGCGGACGCTGTGAGGCGCGAACTCGTCGAGCCGGGCCGCGAGCTCGCGCTCCCCGCCGTCGCGCCAGAAGTCGCGCCACTCGTTCGCGCTCCTCGGCCTCATCGGTTGTGGTTGACGGCCTCGATGTTGTTGCCGTCCGGATCGAGGACGAACGCGCCGACGTACCCCGCGTGGTATTCCGGCCGCTCGCCGGGACCGCCGTTGTCGCGGTAGCCGGCCGCGAGCGCGACGCGGTGGAACCCGGCCACCGCCTCGTCGTCCGCCACCGGAAAGGCGATGTGGACGTGCTCGGTCGGCGGGCGGCCGTCGGCGACGAGCGCGAAGTGGCGCTGGTCGCCGCCCACGATGAACAGGCCTTCCCGCGCTCCCGTGCCCAGACCAAGCGAACGGACGACTGCCCGCCAGAAGCGGCTGCTCGCCTCGAGGTCGGCGACGCCGAGCCAGAGATGGTCGATCGGCGGCCCGCTCTCCGTCCGGCCCGGCCGGTGCACCGACTCGACGCTGTTCCCGTCGGGATCGAGCAGGAAGCCGCCGTAGTAGCTCGGGTTGTACTGCCGCCGCGGCCCCGGCTCGCCGTCGCTGCGGTAACCGGCCTCGACCCCCCGCCGCCAGAAGGCGTCGACCTCTTCGCGCGAGGCCGCGGCCCACGCGACGTGGAGGTTGCGCGTGAGCGGATGCTCCTCGTCTGCCTGTGCCAGCGAGAAGTCCTTCCACTCGTCGAACCGGTCGCCCGCGTACGTGGGATCGCCGAGCAACGTCTCGTAAAAGCGGCGCGAAGCGTCGCGGTCCGAGACGCGGATCGTGACGTGGTCGAACATCAGAGGATCAGCATTGCATCGCCGAACGAGTAGAAGCGGTAACGCTCCTCGACGGCCAGGCGGTAGAGGCGGCGCGTCTCCTCGAGACCCGCGAACGCCATCACGAGGGCGAGCAAGGTCGAGCGCGGCAGGTGGAAGTTCGTCAGGAGCGCGTCGACGCGCCCGAACGCGAAGCCCGGCGTGATGAAGAGCTCGCTGCGGCCCGCGAGCGGCCCCCCGTGGGCGATCGTCTCGAGCACGCGCACCGTCGTCGTGCCGACGGCGAGGACGCGCTCGGCCGAGCGGATCCGTTGCCATGCCGCTGGCTCGACCTCGTAGCGCTCGCCGTGGATCCGGTGCTCCTCGAGCCGCTCCTCGGTGACGGGCCGGAACGTGTCGAGCCCGACATGGAGCGTGACCCGGGCCGGGTCGAGCCGGGCCAGGAGCTCCGGGGTGAAGTGGAGGCCGGCGGTCGGCGCCGCCGCCGAGCCCGCTGCGCGCGCGTAGACCGTCTGGTAGCGGGAGGGATCGTCGAGCGGCTCGGTGATGTAGGGCGGCAGCGGCGTCTCGCCCGCCGGCTCGCCGTCGAGACGGAGGCGCCACCGTCCCTCGCCGAGATGCTCGAGCAACTCGACCGGCCCGTATCGGCGGCCGGCGTGCAGCCTCCGCGTCGGCCGGGCGAGCGCCTCCCACGTCCCGTCCTCGAGGCGCTCGAGCAGCAGGAACTCGCCGCGCGGCGCGTCGATCGGGATCCGCGCCGGCACGACCTTGGTGTCGTTGACGACGACCAGCTCGCCGCGCAGCTCCTCCGGCAGCTGCGCGAAGGTGCGATGGCGCACGGTGCCGGTCCGGCGGTCGTAGACGAGGAGGCGCGAGGCGTCGCGCCGCTCGGCGGGATGCTGCGCGATCAGCTCGTGCGGTAGCTCGTAGTCGAGCTCGGAGAGTTCCATCCGACGCGAGTTCTATCGTCGCCTCCGTGGACATGGACGCCATAGCCCGCGCGCAGCAGCGAATCGAGGACGCCGCCGCGGGCCGCACCGACCCCGCCGCGTTCGACGCGGTGCTCGAGCGGGCGCGCAGCGCCGTCGAGTCCCTGGCCGCGACGACGTCGCGCTTCGAGGCGGGCCTCCCGGAGGCGATCCAGGACGGGCTGAGGCAGCACTTCCGGCCGAGCGCGCGCCACCTCGCCGAGGTACGCGGGCTGACGAACCAGGTCATCCGGCGGCTCGAGCGGATCGAGGGAGACATCCTCACCGAGCGCCACGAGCGCGTCGACGACCTCGCCCTGCTCGTCGACCTCATCGCCTCGGGCTGGCGCAGCGTCGAGGAGCGGCTCGGGAAGATCGAGCACGGACTCGCGCGCGACGGTGCCGTCGTCTACCAGCTCGGCGAGCGTCAGACCGCCGGCTGAGCGACCCGCACCGGCAGGACGAGCACGAAGCGGCTGCCGCGGCCCGGCTCGCTGTCGAGCTCGAGCCGGCCGCCGAGAGCGAGGGCGAGCTCGCGGGCGATTGTCAGGCCGAGACCGGTGCCGCCCCCGTCGCCCGACCAGAACGGCCGGAAGATCCGCTCGGCCAGCTCCGGCGGGATCCCGGGCCCCGTGTCCGCGACGGCCACCGTCACCTCGCCGTTGTGCGCGCCGAGGCCGAGGTCGACGCGTCCGCCGGCCGGCGTCCAGTGAAGGGCGTTCGCGATCAGGTTCGTGACGATCTGCAGGACGCGGTCGCCGTCGGTGACCAGCACCGCACCCTCGCCGAGCTCGAGGTCGTACTCGATGCCCCGGGCTCGCGCCTCCTCGGCGAACGTCGCATAGGCGCGCTCGCACAGGGCGCGCATGTCGACCTCCTCGCGGAGCAGCGCGAAGCGGCGCGCGTCGAGCTTCGCGAGGTCGAGGACATCGCCGACGAGGCGCTCCAGCCGGAGTGCTTCCTCGGCGATCACCTCGAGCGAACGCCCTTGTGAGGCCTCGTCCTCGAGGACGCCCTCGCGCAGTGCGGCGACGTGGCCGCGAATCGCCGTCAACGGCGTGCGCAGCTCGTGCGAGACCGACATCAGGAAGTTGCGGGACAGCTGCTCCGACTCCGCGAGCCTCGCCGTCATCTCGTCGAAGCGGGTAGCGAGCCGCTCGACCTCGGTGCCGCCGGTGGGCTCGGGCACAGCCACGTCGTAATGGCCCGCGGCCACCTCGTCCGCGGCGGCCGTGAGCGCCTCGAGCGGCCGCACGATCCGGCGCGAGAAGTAGACGACGAGGATGCCCGCCACCGGGATCCCGATCCCGAAAGCGAGCGCAAGCTCCCACGCGAGCTGCAGCCAGCGGCTGCGGAGCTCGGACTCGGGCTCGGCTACGACGAGCACGCCCGCCCCGACCCCGCCGAGCTGGACGACCTGGGCGACGCCGAAGTACGAGCCCGAGCGCACCGTGAAGTCGAATGCCGGCGAGTTCTGCCCCCTGACGTCCGCGAGGGGCACGGCGCTCGGCGACAGCTGGGGAAGAGGGCCCACGAGCAGGTTACCCCCGCGCACCGCGGGGACCCAGAAGACCCTGTCCTTGCCGAGGGCCGGCTTGAGGTTCTCGAGGGAAACGCGGCCGATGCCCGCCCGCTGCTCGTAGAGCCCGACGATGCCGGCCGACTCGGCCCGCAGCTCCGTGGCGGCGTGCGAGCGCGTGTAGCCCTGGAAGAAGCGGACGGCGATCAGGGTCGCGACGACGCCGGCGAGCACGATCCCGAGCACGAACAGCGCGGGCAGCCGGAAGCGCAGTGATCTGAGCACGGAGCGGCCTCAGCCGGTTTCGGCGGGGGCCGGGCCGGCCTTGTAGCCGATCCCCCAGACCGTGACGATCGGAGCGGCGTCGCCGAGCTTCCGGCGGAGCTGGCGCACGTGGACGTCCACCGTCCGGGTGTCGCCCGCGAACGTGTAGCCCCACACCCGCTCGAGCAGCTGGTCGCGCGTGAGCACGAGCCCCTTGTGGTCGAGGAGCTCCCAGAGCAGATCGAACTCCTTGGGCGCGAGCCGGATCTCCTCGTCGCCGACCTTGCACTCCCGCCGGCCGGCGTCGAGCACGAGCTCGCCGTGATGGAGCACCCCGCCCTCGGGTTGCGCCAGCGCCGCGCTGCGGCGCAGGATGGCGCGCACCCTCGCCACCAGCTCGCGCGGATTGAAGGGCTTGGTCAAGTAGTCGTCGGCGCCGGCTTCGAGGCCGGCGATCTTGTCGAGGTCGTCGTCGCGCGCGGTCAGCATCAGCACCGGCATCGTGCTCGTCTCGCGGATCCGCCGGCAGACCTCCATCCCGTCGAGGTCGGGCAGCATCAGGTCGAGGACGACGAGCGAGGGATCCTCGGTGTGGACGAGGGTCAGGGCCTCACGGCCGCTCGGGGTCACGCGCACCGCGAACCCGTCCTTGCGCAGGTAGGCCGCGACGAACGAGGCGATTGCCTGCTCGTCCTCGACCACGAGGATCGTCTGCGCCCCTCCCGCCACCGCGGTCACCCGCGCCCGATCGTCCGGGTGAGCGGCCGCGTCGGCAGCGAGCGGAACCGGGAATCGTCGATCGAGTAGCTCCCGTCCGCACCGCGGTCGAACGACGAGCCCCGGAGGCTGACGATGCGGCCGTGACCGCCGGCGTAGAGATAGACCCCCGAGCCGCGCACGACCACGCGGTAGTAGCCGCCCATCGCGCGGAAGCGGAAGCCGCTGCCGCTGAAGCGCTGCCCGGTGAAGCCGTGCCAGCGAATGGTCTGGGTCCGGTCGGGCCCGGCCGCGACCGGCGCGCCCTGGTTGCCCTGGGACGGCAGCTGGACGATGTCGACACGCGCCTCGTTCCTCGGCTTGACACTGCCGAGCACGAAGCCGTGCACGACGAGGATGAGGAACGGGCTGCCGCTCAAGGGCCTGTTGGCCGCGTTGCGGAGGACGACGAAGCCCGCGCTCGGGGTTGTGTCCGCACCGGCCGACGCCGTCGCCGCCGGCAGCGTGAGCACGACGAGAATCGCGCAGCTGAGCAGGATTCGGCGCATGAGCGCCCCAAGGGTACTCACCGCGAGCAGGAACGTCAGGCGCCCGGGCGAAGCCCGGTGTTGTCATGACAGACGATCACCTGCAGGGACGCGCCGACAGCCTGGCGGCACGGGTCGCGGCGCTCGCCGACGCACTGCGCAGCGGGGGCGTCCCGGAAGAGGCGTCGGCCCAGCTCCTGTCGCACGCCTCCGCCGCCGTCCTCCAGGCGCTCAATCTCGAGCTGCTGACCGCGGAGAGGCGCCGCGCGACCGGGAAACCAACGCAGCGGCCGCTCCTCTCACGGGCCTCCTATTGCCTCGTCTTCGGCGCCTCGGACGAGCCGTCACGGACGCTCGTCGCCGCTCGGGCGGCGGCGTGACGGTGCGCGGCTACTCGTAGGAGTAGAAGCCGCGGCCGCTCTTGCGGCCGAGCAGCCCCGCGTTCGCCATCGCCACGAGCCGCGCCGGCGGCGCCATCCGTGGCTCCCGCAGCTTCTCCCAGAGCGCCTCGCTCGCGTGCACGTGCACGTCGATCCCGACGAGGTCGACGAGCTCGCACGGACCCATGGGCCAGCCGGCGCCGTGCTTCATCCCGGCGTCGAGGTCGGCCGGCGTGACGCGGGCCTCGTCGATCACGCGGACGCAGTCGTTGAGCAGCGGGATCAGGATGCGGTTGACGACGAAGCCCGGCGTGTCGTGGCAGCGGATCGGGTGCTTGCCGAGCCGCTCGCCGAGGGCATACGCCGCGTCGAACGTCTCGTCCGAGGTTCGCTCGGCGCGGACGATCTCCACGAGCGGCATGAGCGGCGCCGGATTGAAGAAGTGCATCCCGACCACGCGCTCGGGCGCCGAGGTCGCGCCGGCGATCTCCGTCACCGAGAGCGCGGACGTGTTCGTGGCGAGCACGGCGTCGTCGCGGCAGATCCGGTCGAGCTCGGCGAAGAGCTCTCGCTTCGGGCCGAGCTCCTCGACGATCGCCTCGATCACGACGTCGCAGTCCGCGAAGGGCGCCAGGTCGGTCGTCAGGGTCAGCAACCCCGGGTCGAAGGAGGCGAGCTGGCCCTTCTCGACCTTGCGGGTGAGGAAGTGCTCGATGCGGCCGCGTGCCATCTCCCCGAGCTCGTCCGTCACCTCGCGTCCGACCGTCTCGAGGCCCGCTTCGACCGCGAGCTGCACGATGCCCGCGCCCATCGTCCCCAGTCCGACGACTCCGACCTTCACGCTGCGGAGCCTAACCGGGGGCCGAGAAGCACGATCAGGAGTGCCGCGGCGCCGATCAGCCCGAGCGCGGCGGTGAGGCCGACGCCGCGCGCGAGGAAGCCGATCGCCGGCCCGTTGACGAGACTGCCGGCGTAGCCCGCGGTCGCCACCGCCGCGATGCCGGCGCCGGAGGCAACGCCGGTCACCGTGCCGCCGACGCGAAAGAGCGCCGGGACGAGCGGGGCCGAGCCGACACCGATACAGGCGAAGCCGACGAAGGCCGGCGCCGGCGACCGCATGGCGAGGGCGAGGACGAGGCCGGCGAGGACGAGCGTCCCGCTCCGCGCCGCGAGGCCGCCGATGCCCCAGAGCTCGAGCAGCCTGTCCCCGACGAGCCGCGCGAGCCCCATCGAGAGCGAGAAGGCCGCAAGTCCCGCCGCGCCGACGGCCGCGCTCGTCCCCACCGGGCCGGTGAGGAAGACCGCGGCCCAGCTGATCGTCCCGGCCTCGACGAAGAATCCGCAGAACATCAACACAGCGGGCAGCGCGAGGGGCCCGCGGGGCAGCGCGAAGTGCGCGCTCTCGATCGCGGCCCTCGTGCGGGGCAGCAGAAAGCGCGTCGCGACGGCGATCGTCACCGCGGCCGCAGCCGCCACGACCGGAAACTGGACGCGTAGCCCGATGTCGGCCGCCGCGGCTCCGGCGGCGATGCCGGAGCCCGCGAGCAGGCCGAAGCTCCACGCGCTGTGCAAGCCTGAGAGGATGCGGCGACCGAGCACCTGCTCGACGGCGACACCGTGCGCGTTCGCGGCCACGTCGACGGTCCCCCAGCCGGCGCCGATGAGGCAGGCGACGGGCAAGAGCGCCGCATACGAGGGCACGAACGCGGCGGCAGTGATGCCGGCCGCCGCAATGAGCAACCCGACCGCGCTGGGCCCGCGGCTCCCGAGACGTGAGGTGAGCCAGCCCGCGAGCGGGAGAACGGCGGTCGTGGCCAGGGTCACGGCGAAGATGACGACGCCGAGCTCGCCGCTGTCGAGCCCCAGCCGTTCGCGGATCGCCGGCAACCGGGCGTCCCAGTTCCCTCCCAGGGCCCCGAAGACGACGAAGGCCGCCCCGAGGGCGACGTGGGCGCGGCGCACCCTCGGCTCGTTCTCCCCCACCGAGCGGAGCGTAGAGCCGAGCGTCCGGCGACGCGGTCTATCCTCAGCGGCCGTGGGCGTCAACCCGCTCAGCCGTCTTCCCAACCCCTGGCGGAAGATCGCCGACTGGGTCCTCACGCTGGCGGTGGCCATCGGCGTCGTGCTCGCCTTCGAGGCCGAGGTCGCGAAGCCGTACCGGATTCCGTCCGCGTCGATGGAGACGACGCTTCTCTGCGCCCGCCCCGCCAGCGGCTGCACCGGCTCGACGAGCGACCGCGTGCTCGTCAACCGGCTCGCCTACGACTTCGGCAGTCCGCAGCGGGGCCAGATCGTCGTCTTCACCGCTCCGGCGAAGGCGAACCTCTGCGGCGGCAGCGAGGCCGGCAGGACGTTCGTGAAACGGCTGATCGGGCTGCCGGGCGAGACCGTGCTCGAGGACAACAAGGGCTTCATCTGGATCCTGCGGCCCGGCAGCTCGACGTGGACGAAGCTCGAGGAGCCCTACCTGCCGGCGGGAGTCAGGCGTGCCGACACCTCCAACTTCGGCCAGACGTGGCATGTCCCGAAAGGCGAATACTTCATGCTCGGCGACAACCGGCCGAACTCGTGCGACTCGCGTAGGTGGGGAGCCGTGCCGCGAAGCAACCTGATCGGGCCGGTGATCCTCACGTACTGGCCGCTGGGCCGGATCTCGTATCACCAGGGCGCCTGGTAGGACGCCCGCCGCCGCGCGGCGCTCGGGCTAGACCCGCTCGATCACGGTGGCGATCGCCTGGCCGAAGCCGATGCACATCGTCGCCAGGCCGTAGCGCGCGTTCCGCCGCTCGAGCTCCGAGACGAGCGTGGCCGTGATCCGTGCACCGGTGGCGCCGAGTGGATGGCCGAGCGAGATGCCGCCGCCGTTCGGGTTCACGTCGCCGGCCTCGTAGCGCTCCTGCAGGCCCGTGTCGGCAAGGAACTGCGCGACGACCGACGCGAACGCCTCGTTCACCTCGATCACGTCGATCTCGTCCCACGTCAGCCCGGCCTTCGCGAGCGCCTTCGCCGCCGCCTCCGGGTTGCCATGGAGCATCAGGTGTGGGTCGACGCCGACGACGCCGAACGAGACGAACCGCGCGCGCGGCTCCAGCCCGAGCTCCCCGACCTTCGCCTCCGAGGCGACGAGCACCGCCGCCGAGCCGTCGACTATCTGGGACGAGTTGCCGGCCGTCACCACGCCGTCGGGGATGAACGCGGGCTGGAGGGCGGCCATCTTCTCGAGCGTCGTCTCGCGCCGGACGGCCTCGTCGACCGCGAAGCGGACGCGGGTCAGAGTAGTCGCTCCGCCGCGCTCGTTCGGATCGGGCACGTCGAGCTCGATCGGCACGACCTCCGTGTCGAACCGTCCCTCGTCGATCGCGCGCGCCGCACGCCGGTGCGACTCGTAGGAGATCCGATCGAGCTCCTCCCGCGTCAGCTCCCACTGCTTCGCGATCTCCTCGGCCGAGATCCCCTGCATCACGACGTCGTGGCGCTCCCACACGAGCGGCGACATCGAGCCGTTGTTCGACCCCATCGGGACGCGCGACATCATCTCGACCCCGCCCGAGACGACGAGATCCAGCTGTCCCGACCAGACGGCGGCGGCGGCGTTGAAGTTCGTCTGCATCGACGAGCCGCACTGGCGGTCGACCGTCGTCCCCGCCACCGAGACCGGCCAGCCGGCCGTGAGCGCGACGTTGCGGCCGATGTTCCACGCCTGCTCGTCGACCTGCGTCACGCAGCCCCACTGCACGTCCTCGATCTGGGCGGGGTCGACGCCGTTCCTCGTGACGAGCGCATTCACGACCTGGGCCGAGAGCTCGTCGCCGCGAATGTGGGACAACGTGCCGTTCTTCTTGCCGATCGGACTGCGGACGGCGTCGACGATCATTGCGCTCGACTGCGTCATGCAACAGACTGTACCGCGGTCGATGTTGCGCAAGGACGCCAAGATCGAGCTCCTCAAGCGGGTTCCGCTGTTCGAGCGCTGCTCGAAACGCGAGCTCGCGCAGATCGCCGCGCTCGTGGACGAGCTCGACCTGCCGGACGCCCGCGACCTCACGCGCGAAGGCGCGGCCGGCTGGGAGTTCATCGTCCTCGTCGAGGGAGATGCCGACGTGATCAGCAAGGGGCGCAAGGTCAACGAGCTCGGCCCGGGCGACTTCGTCGGCGAGATCTCCCTCGTCACCGGCAAGCCGAGAACGGCGACCGTGCGCACGCGCGGGCCGGCGCGGATCCTCGTGCTCGCGGCGACGGGGTTCCGGACGCTGATGCGCGATGTGCCGTCGATCCAGGACAAGGTGCTCGCGGCGGTGACCGCGCGGCTGCCGGACGACTAGCGACCTACGGGTTCGGGTGCGGAACGTGCGGCTCCGCGACGTGCGCGAGATACGTCGGCGCCGCGAGCTCGAGAACGAGCCGCTCGCCGGGCGTGTCGCCTTGCCCTGAAGGTGTGGCCGACGTCGCCGCCGAGCACGACGACGATCTGGTGGCCGAGCGTCTCGCCCGGCGTCGACTTGATCATCCCCGTGTCGGGCAGCACGAGCCCTTCCGGCTGCCCGATGGTGTGCGAGAGACACGGCTAGGGGACGCTGCCGATCAGGAGCTCGCACGTCAGGTGAATCCCGATATCGTCGCGGCTGAGCACGACGCGATCCTATGGCCACGACCACCGACGCACACAAGCTCCTCCTCGACGGAGACTGGATCGAGACCGGCGAGTCGGCCGACGTCCGCTCGCCGTATTCCGGCGACGTCGTCGGCCGCGTCGCGAAGGCCGGAGCCGACGAGGCGCGCCGTGCCGTCGACGCCGCTGCGCGCGCGCTCGAGACTCCACTGCCGGCGCACGAGCGGGCGGCGATCCTCGACCGCGTCGCGGGCCTGCTGCGCGAACGGCACGAGGACATGGCGCAGACGATCTGCGCCGAGGCGGGCAAGCCGATCAAGACCGCGCGCGTCGAGGCATCGCGGGCGGTCTCGACCTACACGTTCGCAGCGGTCGAGGCGCGCAAGCTCGCCGGTGACGTCGTCCCGATGGGTGCCTCCGAGGCCGGCGAGGGGAAGATCGCGTTCACGCTGCGGCGGCCGATCGGGATCGTCGGGGCCATCTCGCCGTTCAACTTCCCCTGCAACCTCGTCGCGCACAAGCTCGCCCCCGCGCTCGCCGCCGGGTGCCCCGTCGTCCTCAAGCCCGCCGGGCAGACGCCGCTCTCTGCCCTTCTCCTCGCGGAGCTCGAGCAGGAAGCCGGCCTTCCCGCCGGCTGGCTCAACGTCCTCGTCGGCGCGTCCGGCGAGATCGGCGACGTGCTCGTCGAGGACGAGCGGATACGGATGATCACCTTCACCGGCTCGAGCGGCGTGGGCTGGGGAATCGCGGAGCGCGCCGCGAAGAAGCGCGTGCGGCTCGAGCTCGGCAACTCGACGCCCGTGATCGTCGCCGCCGACGCCGACCTCGATCTCGCGGCGACGAAGCTCGCGGGGAACGCGTTCTCCTTCGCCGGCCAGAGCTGTATCTCGGTGCAGCGGATCTACGTCGAGCGGCCGGCCCTCGACGGCTTCCTCGAGCGCTTCCTCCCCAAGGTCGAGGCGCTCGTCGTGGGCGACCCGGCCGACGAGGCGACCGACGTCGGGCCGGTGATCGACGAGGACGCACGCAGGCGGATCGCGTCGTGGGTCGAGGAGGCACAAGCCGCGGGCGCGAAGCTCCTCGCCGGCGCGACCGACACCGACCTCCTCCGCCCGGTCGTCCTCGGCGACGCGCCCGAGACCTCGCGCGTCGTCTGCGACGAGGTCTTCGGCCCGGTCTGCGTCGTCAACGCGGTCGACTCGGTCGAGGAGGCATTCGCGCTGGCGAGCGGAACCGACTTCGGCCTGCAGGCCGGCATCTTCACCGGCTCGATCTCGACTGCGCTCGCCGCAGCCGAAGCACTCGAGTTCGGCGGCGTCACGGTCAACGAGGCTCCCACGTACCGCGCCGACCAAATGCCGTACGGAGGCGTCAAGGGCTCCGGCAACACGAAGGAAGGCCCCGCCTACACGATCCGCGAGATGACCGAGGAGCGGCTCGTGATCCTCCAGGCCTGACGTTTTCCTTTCCGGACGTCCGGGGACCCGATCCTTGTGATCGGTCTAGGCATCGCCTTCATCATCGTCGGGATCATCTTCCTGTTCATCATCCCGTGGGTCGGGATCCCGGTCGGAATCGTCGGGCTCGTGCTCGCGGTCCTCTGGGTGGCCGGCTTCGGCCGCCGTGCCGCGGCGCCCGACGCGTACTCGGACCGACACCGCTCCTGAGCTCGCCGGTGTTTACGTCCGAGGCAACGAATCCGGCGACTTTGTGACAGCGCCGTTACCATGTAGGATCGTAGGGCGCGCTAAGGGGATGTGCGCCGGGATTCGGCTTCGGACAAGGCCTCGCGGGGTCTGATACGGGGAGACATAGCGCTGTGATCGAAGAGAGAACCGCCCAGCTGCAGCAATGTATGTATCAATACTCACGGGCCATTTACCGGTCCGTGAAGGACATGATCGATCCGTACGCCGACCGCGAGACACAGCTCGAATCGCGCCGCGCCGTACTCGTCGCGTGCGAGCAGACGATGGAGCGCCTCGCGAGCGATCCCCTCTACTTCGCGAAGCCCGAGCGGGCCCTGTTCCAGGACATCAGGCGCTTCTTCCCGATCACGGCGCAGGCGCAGGTCGCGTGGGCCGTCGACCAGGGAGTGAAGGCCGCGGTGGAGTTCATCGAGGAGCAGATCGAATCGGGACTGCTCGACGGCGGAGTCGCCCGCTGCCGGGCGACGACCCGCAAGGGCAAGCCGTGCCAGCGCACGCCGCTGCCCGAGCGCGACTACTGCCCCTCGCACCAGCACCTCGAGACCAAAGCCGCCGCGTAGCTCCGGGACCTCTCGGGAGGTCGGCCGCGTAACGCCTGCATGAAGCGCGGCGCGCTGCTTGCCCTGCTGATGCTCGTCGTGGTGACCGGCGCGAGCGCGTCGCCGGGCCGGACGATCGGCGGCGACGGCATCGAGCTCTCCCTCCCAGCCGGCTGGCACGGGCTCGCCGGGCCGGGCGGCGTGCAGGCGGCAGACTTTCCCCTCCCGCGGCGTGCACGCTCCTCGGCAAATCTCGTACGCGTGCCGCGCGGCCACGTCCATCTGATCGTCTGGAACTACGGGCCCTGGGTCGTGTATGTGCCGCACCACCACGACCTGCCGCCGCCGCTCGTGCTCCGCAAGCGCGACCTGACACGGGCCATCGAGGGCTTCGCGGCCGACGACACGTATCTCCTTCGCACCGCGAGGATCCACGGCGAGACGGTCGAGGTGACCGCGGACCTCGGCCCGAAGCCGTTCGCTCCACCCGCCCTGCGCAGGGCGAACGCCGTACTCGCCACGTTGCACGTCCTCCCGCCGCGCGTGCTGCATCCGCGGCACGGCAGGCTCGCGGCACGCGGCGTGGCGGTCCGGCTTCCCGGCGGCTGGACGGGGCACATCGAGATCCCGCAAGGCCTCGCCGGAGAACGACTCGTTTTGCGAGCGACCGACGGCCATCTCCATCTGGAGCTCGTCGAGTATGCCCAGAGCGATCCGCCCCGGCACGCCCGCCTCCCGATCGTCCTCACGAGCGGGGATGCGACCCACCACGACTCGCTCACCTTCGCCCACCGTGTCTTCTCCACCGGCGGCCGCAGCTTCGAGCTCGAGGTCACCGCCCGGTCGGCGGGCGAGTTGCGGAAGGCAAACCCGCTCCTCGCGACGCTCGCGGTGACGCCGCGGCCGTGGACGTTCCGGAGCTGCGATCTCTCGCTGCGGCTGCCGGGAACCTGGCGGGCGGCGATCAGGCCTCGCAGCTCGTGCTCTCCGGTGCTCAAGCTCCGCGGTCCCGGCGTGCTCGTCGTCGTCACCGAGCTGCGGCCGGGCGAGCGCGCGAGCGGCCGGATCCTGCGTCGCTCCGGCCGCCGGTTTCGGGTCGAGGTGACGCCCGGGTCGGCGCTGAGACGGGCGGACGCGGTCCTCGCAACCCTGCGTGCCGAGCCCCGTTCCCGAGCGGACGCGCGTTTTCCACAGCCGCGATCCACAGGTGGGCCGAGGTAGTGTCCTGGACTGGTGTCGCACGACACGGACAAGCTGATCCGGCAGCTCTCGCTCGTCGCGTTCCTCATGGCGGAACGACGGGCGATCACCGCGCGCGACGTGAAGTCCAACGTCGAGGGCTACTCCGAGATGTCGGACGAGGCGTTTGCCCGCCGGTTCTACTCCGACCGGGCCGAGCTGCTCTCCCTCGGCGTCCCGCTCCAGTCGCAGCGCGACGAGTTCACCGGCGAGGAGCTCTACACGCTCCGCTCCGAGCAGTACTTCCTCCCCCAGCTCGAGCTCGAGGACGAGGAGCTCGCGGCGCTCCAGACGGCGTTCTACCTCCTCGAGGGGAAGTTCGCGTACGCCGAGCCGCTGCGCCTGGCGCTCCAGAACCTCGCGCTCGGGCGGCCCGGCTTCAGCGAGGCGCCGACCGAGACCGCGAGCCGCGTCGAGGTGCTCGATCCCGACTACTCGCCCGAGACGCCGGGCCGGCTGGCGAAGCTCGAGAACGCGATCTCTAAGCAGCGCACGGTGCGCTTCGACTACTGGTCGATCTCGCGAGACGAGGAAAGCGAGCGCACGCTCAACCCCTACGCGCTCCTCAACGACAACGGGCTCTGGTACGTGGTCGGCCACGATCTCGACCGGGAGGAGATCCGCACGTTCCGCGTCTCGAGGATCCGCGGCGACATCAAGTTCGCGACCCGGCGCGAGCGCGACTTCCGCGCCCCCGCCGACTTCGACGTGGAGGTCTACCGCGGACGACCGCCGTGGCAGATCGGCGACGCCGTCGGGACGGCGCGGATCGAGGTGCGCGGCGACACCGCCTGGTGGGTCAAGCGCGCGTACGGCGCGACGGGGAAGCTCGAGGACGGCGTCTTCGTCACCGAGTACTCCTCGATCCCCCAGCTCGCGTCATGGGTGCTCCGCCAGAACGGCCGTGCGGTACCGCTCGAGCCCCCGGAGCTGAAGCGTGACGTCGCGGCGGCGCTGCGCCGCGTCCGCGAGCGGCACGAGGGCGAAGCTCCGCTGCCGGCACGCGAGACTCCCGCGGTCGACGGCGAGGGAGCCGTCGAGCGCCCCGCCGGACCGGTGGCGCCCGAGCGGTTCGCCGTCCTGCAGGCCTTGCTCGCCTATCTGCTCGCCGCGTGCGGCGAGGAGCGCGATGCCGAGATCCCGGCGCCGGAGCTGCTCGAGCGCTTCCCCTCGATCCCGGCCGACGAGCTCGAGGAGCACCTGTCGCTGCTCAACCTCGTCAACTTCGGCGGCGGCTGCTACACGGTCTACGCGGAGCTGAGGGACGGCTCGGTGCACGTCGACAAGGAGCTCTGGGGTGACACGTTCCGCGCCGCGCCGCGGCTGACGCCGCTCGAGGCGCGGGCGATCCGGCTCGCGCTCGAGTACGTCGGGCCGATGATCGCGGCCGACGCGCACACGCCGCTCTCGCGCGTCCGCAAGAAGCTCGAGGAGACGTTCGGGCAGTTCGAGCTCGCGCGCACTCCCGAGCCACACGTGGGCACCGAGGAAGTCGACCTCGTCTCGCGGCTCGCGCGCGGGATGCGCGAGCGGAAGCTCGTCGAGATCGAGTACCAGAAGGAGGTCGACGCGGAGCCCTCGACGCGGCTCGTCGAGCCCTACTCCCTCGAGCGCCAGCTTCCGAACTGGTACGTCCACACGTGGGACCGGACGAGCGACGGCGCGCGCTCGTTCCGCCTCGACCGGATGCGCAGCGCGAGGCTGACACGTGAGCGGTTCGAGGCGCGAGAGGGCTTCGAGCCGACGCGGCTCCGCGACGCGCGCACCGCCAAGGTCCTCTACGACGAGGAGATCGCCCGCTGGGCGATCGAGCGGGGAGCGCGGCCGCTCGCCGACGGAAGCGCCGTCCGCGATCTACCGGTCGGCAGCGACGAGTGGCTCGAGAGCGAGGTGCTCTCCCTGCGCGGCGAGGCAGTCCTGCTCGAGCCCGACCAGCTGCGGCGCTCGATCGCCGCCCGCGCGAAGGCTCTGGCGAAGGAGCTGGGCGTCGAGCGCATGCGCGTACGCGCCTGACCCGTGTCTCAATCGATGGAGCAGCGACGATCGGCTGGCGCGCTCGATCGGAGGACGGAGCGGTGCTACGGAGTTCACGGTCAGCTACCAGGCGCCGCGACGCGCTGCCGGCTGGACGATCTTGTCGTACGTCTACCACTCCGATTGATCCCGCGACCGTTGCTCGGCGGTGTTCCGTGGCCGCTGCCAAACTTCGACTCCGGCCCGTAGACAGCGACACTGCTCCTGGTCTGTCGGTTCCTACTGCCCGACGGGCAGCGTGAGCGTGAACGTCGAGCCCGGCTCGGCGCCCGAGGTCACCTCGAGCGAGCCTCCGTGCGCCTCCGCGATCGAGCGCGCGATGAAGAGCCCCAGCCCAGTTCCCGGCTTCGACGCGCCGGCCACGTCGACGCGACCGAACTTCTCGAAGATGCGCGCCTGCTGGTCGCGCGGAATCCCGGGGCCTGCGTCGCGCACCGCGATCTTCACCGCCCCGTTCGCGGCCGCGGCCGAGACGCGCACCTCCGCGCCCTCCGGCGAGTACTTGACCGCGTTCTCGATCAGGTTGCCGAGCACCTGCCGGAGCCGCGCGCGATCGCCGCGGATCGTGGGCAGCGCTCCGCGCACCGAGGCGACGACCGGAACGTCCTGCTGCGCGAGGGTCGCCGTGTCGACCGCCTCGTCGACGACCCGGCCGAGGTCGACCTCCTCGAAGCGGTAGCTGAACGTCCCCGCCTCGATCCGGGACGTATCGAGCACGTCGCCGACGAGCTCCGCCAGCCGCGCGGTCTCGTCGCCGATGAGCGCGAGAAACGACTCGCGCTGGGCCGCAGTCAGCATCCGCCACCGGTCCTGCAAGGTTCGCGCGGCGCCGATGACCGCGGCCATCGGGCTGCGCAGCTCGTGCGAGACGAGCGACACGAAGTCGGCCCGCAGCTGCGACAGCCGGGCCAGCTCCTCGACCCGCCTCCTCTCGGCCTCGTACGCGCGAATGTTCTGGACGGCCGTCGCGACGAGACGGCCGAGCAGGGCGATGAGCTCGATCTCGTCCTCGCTGAACGCATCGGGGCGGTCGCGCGACAGCGAGAGCATCCCGATCGTGCGCGCGCCGAGCAGGAGCGGCGCCACGAGCTCGCTGCGCAGGCCGAGCGCGAGGAGCTGCTCGTCGGCGGGGTACTCGCGCTCGCTGAGGTCGCGCCGCACGAGGAGCTTTCCGTCGAGGATGCGCTCGAGGAGCGAGCCGTCGATCGGGTCGCTGTTGCCCGGCGGGAAGACCTCGCCTGCGCCGCTGCCCGCCGTCGCCATCGTCGTGGCCGTCTCACCCTCGACGAGCACGATCGCCGTCCGGTCGAACGGCACGAGACCCCGCAGCTCGCGGATGAAGGCGCCGAACGCCTCGTCGAGCTCGAGCGACGAGCCGAGCGCCCGGGCGCAGCGGTTCGCCGTCTCGAGGACGTCGACGCGATGACCGAGCTCGTCGCGCAGCCGCTCGGCCTCGGCGGCGCGCAACTCGACGCGGCTTCGCTCGGCGTTGACCGTGTCGCGGAGCCGGCCGATGACGAGGCCCGAGAGCATCCCCACGAGAACGCGGGCGAACGCCGTCTTCCACTGGAGGCCCGGCCCGAGCTCGTCGATCACGATCGTCGCGCCCACCATCACGGCACCGCCGACCACGCCGCCCACCAGCCCGAAGCGAAGCGCCGCCGCCGCGATCGGGATCAGATAGAGCGCGCGCCACGGCTCGCCGGTCTCGAACGAGAAGACGGCGATGAAGCCGATCGTGGCGACCGCGTCGAGAGCGAGCAGCACCACCCGCGCGCGGATCCGCCCCGCCGGAGCGAGCTCGGTCGCCGACAGGAAGCCCGAGAGCACGGTGACCGCGGCGAAGAAGCCGACCACGGCCCACGCCCACGGTGTGTACGAGGGCGGGAAGTCGGTGACGCCGACGGCGATCGCGCCGACGACGACGAGCGCGGCCCGCAGGAGAACGAGCCAGCGGCCGGGACGGTCAAGCATCGCGCTCCTCGAGTCGTGCCAGCGCCCACGCCGCGACCTCGCGCGTGGTCTCGTCCGGATCGTCGAGAAGGTCGCTCACGGCGTCCCGTTCGCCGTCCCCACCCACGTTGCCTGCCGCGACGAGCGCGTTGAGCCGTAGCCGGCGGCCGTCGTTGCGGGGCACGTAGAGGCGCCCGAAGCGGCGCCTCAGCTCGTCCGGGTCGCTCCGCAGCCATTCGAGCAGCGATACGTGCGGAGTCGCATCCTCGGGCAGCGCCTCGCCGGCGCGCCGCTTCTCGACCCCGCGGTTCCACGGGCAGACGTCCTGGCAGATGTCGCAGCCGTACACCTGCGCGCCGAGCTCCGGGCGGTACTCGGCCGGCGGCGGCGCGGCCGCCTGTGTCCAGTAGGAGAGGCAGCGCGTCGAGTCGAGCGTCCCAGGCTCGTCGAGCGCGCCGGTCGGACAGGCGTCGATGCAGAGCCGGCACTCGCCGCAGTCGAGGTCGAGAGGCGGCGTCGGCTCGAGCTCGGCCTCCGTGACGAGCGTTCCGAGCACCACCCAGGAGCCGTGCCGGCGCGTGATGAGGAGGGTGTTCTTGCCGTAGAAGCCGACACCGCTCCGCGACGCCGCCTCGCGGTCGACGTGCTGGTTCGCGTCGACGAGCACGCGGTACTCGCCGCCCAGGCGCCGGCCGAGCAACTCGAGGCTCTCCCGTAGGCGTGCGTAGCCGTCGAACCACGTGTACCGCGGCAGCCGGCCGTGACCCTCGGGACGCTCCGGCTCCGGGAGCCAGTAGCAGAGCGCCGCCGAGATCACCGTGCGCGCATTCGGCAGGAGCGTCTCGGGGTGGCACGACTCCTCGGGCCGCGCCATCGTGAACCGCATGTCCGCGAAAAACCCGCGCTCGCGGCGCTCGCGAATGTGCCGCTCGGTCGCGGCATAGGGCTCGGCCGGCGCGGCGCCGATCGCGTCGAGCCCGAGCTCCTGCGCGAGAGCCTCGAGTTCCCCTGCAGTCACGCGGATAGTCTGCCGCGGTGCGCGCGGTTCGGATCCACGAGGACGGCGGCCCCGACGTGCTCGTGCTCGAGGAGGCGCCCGATCCCGAGCCCGGCCCGGGCGAGGTTCTCGTCCGCCTCCGAGCCTCGGCGCTCAACCACCTCGACGTCTGGATCCGCAAGGGGCTGCCGTCCGTGCCGAAGCCGCGCATCCTCGGCGCGGACGGCGCGGGCGTCGTCGAGGCGCTCGGCGACGGGGTGTCCGGCTTCGAGCCCGGCGAGCGCGTCGTGATCAACCCCGGGATCGAGGCCGGCGGCGGCCGCATCCACGTGATCGGCGAGCACGGCGACGGTACGAACGCCGAGCTGATCGCCGTGCCGGCGACGAACGTGCACCCGATCCCCGACGAGCTCGGCTTCGAGAAAGCCGCGGCATTCCCGCTCGTCTTCGAGACCGCGTACCGGATGCTCGTGACGCGCGCCCGCCTGCGCGAGGGCGAGTGGGTGCTCGCGTGGGGCATCGGCGGCGGCGTCTCGACCGCGGCGCTCGCGATCGGGAAGGCGCTCGGTGCGCGCGTCCTCGTGACCTCGTCGAGCGACGCGAAGCTCGAACGCGCACGCGAGCTCGGCGCTGACGCGACGGTGAACCACGCGACCGGCGACGTGAAGGCGACCGTGCAGGAGGCAACGGACGGCCATGGGATCGACGTCGTGATCGAGAACGTCGGCGAGGCCACCTGGGCGACATCGCTCCAGGTCGCGGCGCCGGGCGGCCGGGTCGCCGTGTGCGGGGCGACGAGCGGGCCGAACCCGCCGGCCGCGTTGCACCGGATCTGGTGGAAGCAGCTCTCGATCCTCGGCTCCACGATGGGAACCGCCGAGGATTTCGCGGGCGCCTACGAGCTCGTGACGAGCGGACGAGCGGTGCCCGTCGTCGACTCGGTGCTGCCGCTCGAGGAGATCGCAGCCGCGCACGAGCGGCTCGAGGCCGGCGAGCAGCTCGGCAAGATCGTGCTCACGATCTGATGCCGTTCCGGAACCGCGTGACTCCTCTGGGCGAGCTGATCGCGACGGCCGAGCGCGGCCTCGTCTACGGCAACCGCGGCCGTCTGCACGACGAGCGCGGGAACATCCGCCGCGACTGGCAGCTGCGACGCTGGATCTCCTGCCGGCTCGAGTTCCGCGGGCGCTATCGACCCGGCGGGCCGATGGCGCCGAGCCGCTACACCGGCCTCTTCTTCCTCGACGACGCGACCGCGCTCGCCGCCGGCCACCGCCCGTGCGCGGAGTGCCGGAACGCGGACTACCGCAGCTTCCTTGCGCTGACCGGCGCCGGTGGAGCGGACGAGCTCGACGAGCGACTGCACGCCGAGCGGCTCGGGCCGAAGCCGGAGCGCGACGTCGCCTCGCTGCCCGACGGGGCCTTCGTCCTCGTCCACGGCGAGCCATGGCTCGTGAACGGCGGCGAGCTCGCGCGCTGGACCCCGGCGGGCTACGCGGAGCGGCGCGCCGCGTCCGGCCGGGCGCCCCTCGTCACGCCGGAGACGAGCGTGCGCGTCCTCGAGTCCGGCTGGCGCGGCAGCGTCCCCTTCCTGCATCCCGGCGGCTAACCTGCGGCGCATGTGCCGGAACATCAAGACCCTCCACAACTTCGAGCCGCCCGCGACCGACGACGAGATCCGCGCCGCGGCGCTGCAGTACGTGCGGAAGATCAGCGGCTCCACCAAGCCGTCGAAGGCGAACGAGGCGGCGTTCGAACGCGCCGTCGAGGAGGTCACCGCGTCGTCGATGCGGCTCCTCCACTCGCTCGTGACGTCGGCGCCGCCGCGGAATCGCGAGGTCGAGGCGGAACGTGCCCGGGAGCGCGCGCGAAAGCGCTTTCCCGCGGCCGCGGCGTCCTGAGGCTCAGCCGAAGCCGAGGATGAACTTCGCGTCGTCGGACATCCGGTCCGGCGTCCAGGGCGGGTCGAACGTCAGCTCGAGCTCGACGTCCGAGATGCCTTCCACCTGGCGCACGGCGCTGTCGATGTCCTGGGCGATCAGCGGTCCCGCAGGGCAGCCCATCGAGGTGAGGCTGTAGGTCACCTTGGCCTTCGACTCCTCGACCTCCGCCTCGTAGACGAGGCCGAGATCGACGATGTCCATGCCGAGCTCGGGGTCCTCGACCTGGCGGAGAACCTCGATCACTTCCTCGCGCGTCGCCATGTGGCCAGTCTAGAGGCGCGTACCATTGCAGCGTGCTCGGCTCCGTCGGCACCGTGGGCCTGACCGTCCTCCTCCTGGTCGCGGCGATCGGGCCGGTCATCTTCATGGCCTGGTTCGCGTGGTGGTTCCTGCGCGCCGGCAAGCGCTACGACGAGCGCGAGCGCGCCGCGGGACGGCGGCCGCCGCCCGGCTACTGACCCCCGATCGGCTCAGTAGCCCAGGAGGCGCACTTCCTCGCGCCGCTCGCGGGCGAAGAAGTGGATCCCGTCGACGAACCGCACCCAGTTGCAGCGCGTGCACATGACGAGCGAATGGGTGCGGGCGCTGTCGGCGAGGAAGCGGACGCCGCGCAACAGGTCGCCGTTCGAGACGCCCGTGGCGGCGACGATCACCTCGCCGGGCGCGAGATCCTCCGTGCGAAAGACGCGCTCGTAGTCGGAGATCCCCGCCTCGCGCAGCTCGTCGATCTCACGGCGCGACGTCGGCCAGAACTGCGCCTGGAGCTCGCCGCCGAGGCAGCGCAGCGCGGCGGCCGAGAGCACCGCCTGCCGCGTGCCGCCGATCCCGATCGCGAGGTGGTCGTTCGTGCCGCGGATCGCGGCCGAGATCGCCGCGGTCACGTCGCCGTCCTGGATCAGCTTGATCCGTGCGCCCGAGTTGCGGATCTCCTCGATCAGATCGTGGTGGCGCGGGCGGTCGAGGACGATCGTCGTGACGTCGTTGACACGCCGCCCGAACGCCTCGGCGATCGCCTCGATGTTGTGGCCTACTGGACGCAGCAGGTCGATCGCGCCGCGGGCGCGTGGCCCGACCGCCATTTTCCGCATGTAGATGTCCGGCAGGGTCGTGAAGCGGCCGGGATCGCCGACCGCGATCATCGACATCGCGCCGTTGCCGCCGCGCGCCACGACGCCGCGTCCCTCGAGCGGATCGAGCGCGAGGTCGACCTCCTTCCCCCCCGCTCCGACGATCGCGCCGGGAGTGAGCCCGCCCGAGTCGTCGAGCGAGCCGAAGACGACGCGGCCGCTCAGGGGCAGGAGGTCGAGCGTCGCCCGCATGCCGGTCGCCGCCGACTCCTCCGCGGCGTCCTCGTCGTCACGGCCGAGCCAGCGGGCCGACGCGAGCGCCGCCCGTTCGGTCGCCCGCAGGTACGCCTGGCACTGGCAGGGCCGCTCCTCCTCGGCGGCGTATTCCGCGGTCTCGCTCACCGCGCGACCGTGCGACTCTGCTCGGCCGCGTCGAGGACGAGATCCGCGACCATGCGCGCCGCCTTGTCGGCATTCTCGTTCTCGATCACCGGCACCCCCGCGCGGTGCGCACGCGCGACGACGTGCTCCTGCAGCCGCCGGATGTCCTCGAAGCGCTCGAGGTAGCGCGACTCCGGCCGTTCCGAGCCCTCGTCGCGGAAGTGGAAGTGGCGCAGGTGCTCCTCCTCGTCCTCGATCGAGAGCACCACGAAGACCGAGACGGCGAGCTCCGGCCGCGGCAGCTCGACCATCCCGGGGACGAGATGGACTCCCTCGAGGACGAGCGACCAGCCCTCCTCGAGCGCGCGGTCGGACGAGGCGTTGACCCCGACGAGCACGTTGCGCGCCTGCTGCAGGAATCCGAACGCGAGCGGCTCGTCGGCGTCGGGGTAGACGTCGCCCGCCTCGAAGCTCGACTGATGGATCGACGGCATGAAGGCGCGCGAGAAGAACGCGCGCATGGTCTGCCGCACGAAGTCGGTCGAGGTGACCCGCGTGATGCCGAAGCGGTACGCGAGCTCGGTCGCCACCGTCGACTTGCCGGTTCCGGTCGCGCCCCCGATGAAGACCATGATCGGCAGGTCGAGCTCGCGAAGCTCGTGGTAGCGGCGCAGGCGCTGGATCGAGTCGCGACCCTCGTCCTCGCCGAGCACGTCGACGGCGAGCGCCTCGAGCCGCTCGATCTCGATCGTGTCCATCCCGCGCTCGATCAGCTCGTCGCCGACGCGGCTCGCGAGCGCGTACGCACGGTGCCCGGCGACCCCGGCCGCCATCAGCGAGCGCGCCATCAGCCCGCGTGAGTACGGGAGCCCGAGCTCTCCACCGCCGAGCGGCAGAGGCATGATCCGGCGCGGCTCGTTCACGCGCGGCTCCGGTCGGGCACGAGGGCCGGAAGACGCTCGTCGAGCTCGTACGAGACGACGTCGTTCGCCGCGAGCACGAGCTCCGCGCCGCGCGAGAGCGCCGCCTCGGCCACGACGTCGATCGCGGCCGCCTTGAGCTCGACGAGGTACACCTCGGCGTCGACGCGCTCGAGCTCCTCCCGCAGTGCCTCGCGCCGGGCGAGGTTGCGCGAGACGTGCACGACCTCAGCGTCGAGGCCGTCGGTCGGCGCCGGCCCCGTCGTGAAGACGGCGGTGCGGCGGCCGGCGAGCGGCTCGGCCGGACGGAGGCGCAGCTCGGCCGCGACGACCGGGACGTCGGAGATCGAGCGAATCGCCTCGCGATCGGCGCCGCCCGTGTCGACGACGAGGTCGGAGACGAGTACGCGATAGGCGTTGAGCCCGGCGCGCGGGTCGTGAGCGCCGCTCGTGACGACGATCCGCGCGTCCGCCTCGACCGGAGGCAGCGCCGCACCGCTGCCGTCGAAGACGAGCAGCTCCGGGTCGAGCTGTGCCGCGGCCAGCTGCGCGCCTTCGAGCACGTTCGACTCGAACGGCGCGCCCGCGAGGCCTCCCCCGGCGCGCCGGCAGCCCACGGCCGGAACGCCGGAGAGCGCGGCGGCCTCGAGGTGGTCGGAGGCGGCGTGCCTCCCGGAACGCGAGAGCGCGAGCAGGTCGTCGAGCGACGGCGGCTCCTCGACGAGCTCCGGCTCGCCCGGGCCGCCACGACCCATCCCGACGACGACGACGCGGCGTTCGTGTGCGAGCACGCGGGCGACGTGCCCGGCCACGGCCGTCTTCCCGATGCGCTTGCCGAGCCCGATCACCGCGAGCGAGGGGATCTCCACCCGCTGCAGCGGCGGCGGGTCGAAGCGGAAATCGGCCCCGACGTACGGCAGCCCGAGCGCAAGCGACCGCGACGCCCACAGCATCCGCTCGCGCGGCCCGAGCACCGGCTCGTCGGAGAGGTCGACGACGAGGTCCGCCTCCACCGCGTCGAGACCGTCGACGAGCGGCACGCCGTAGTCCTCGCCGCCACGCAGCTTCTCGCTCCCCCCCACGAGCAGCGCGCCGACGACCTCGTACGGAAGCGCCGCGAGCGCGTCCCGCACGACCGGGGCGTAATGCTCGCCGTCGATCAACGCCAGCGCCCGCTCGGTCATGTCGAGCGCACCTCGTCCTCGATGCGGGCCGTGTACTTCTCGTACGTCTTCGTGTCGGTCGAGAACTGGATGATCCGCTCCTGCCCGTGAAACGGATAGCGGCGCCAGACGTCGACGTGCGTCCCCTCGACCTCGACGACGTTGTAACAGGGCCGTCCTTTGCCTCTCAGCCGCGACGACGAGACGGTGCCGGCGTTGACGACGAACAGATCCTCGAGCCGCCAGGCATACGGGACGTGCTTGTGGCCGGCGAGCACGAGGTCGACCCCGGCTCTCTGCAGGCACTCCAGCGTGTCGCCGGCGTCGTTGACGATGTTGCGCTCGCGGCCCGTGCCCGGCACCGGCAGCAGATGATGGTGGAGGACGAAGACGCGGAGCCCGGCCGCGGCCGCGAACTGCTCCTCGATCCAGCGGTAGCGACCACGGCCGATCTGGCCGTTGTCGAGGTCGGGCTCGCTCGAGTCGACCGCCACGAGCCTCGCGTCGCCGACCTGGAGCACCGAGTTCCGCTCGCCGAACAGCTCCTCGAAGTGGACATAGCCGACGTTGCGCGAGTCGTGGTTCCCGGGGATCACGACCATCGACTCGCACTCGACGCGGTTGAGGTACTCGCGCGCGAGGACGTACTCGTCCTTGAACCCGTGCGAGGTGAGATCGCCGGAGATCACGACCACGTCCGGCTCCATCTCGTTCACCTCCGCGATCGCGCGCTCCAGGTGCTGCGGCAGGAAGAACTGCTGCCCGCAATGGAGGTCCGAGAGCTGCACGATCCGGAACATCGCGCGGATGCTATAGCGAGCGAAGCTGACGCTTCACTCGCTGGGATAAGGGACTGCGTGGGCCGGAAAGCGCGGTTTCCGGCCCGCTCCGTGCTGTCTGGTCTTGATCTGTGGGGCGAGAGCGCTCTGTCGTGCGCTCGCGCGCGGCGGAGGCCGGCGCGAGCGCAAGTCCGGCCTCCGGCTAAGCTCGCTCCGCTCCGCTTAGCCTCCGGCCCTTGGTCTGAGCGGGGTTCCGAGGCTTCGAACCTGCGTTGGCGCGGTTCCGAATCACCCGCGCGAAGAGCGCAGCTCTACGCGCGGGAGCATGAGGAGGAAGCGTTCGATCATCGCGTTCACCTGCTCGGGCACCTCGATCTGCTGGAAATGGCCCGCTCCGACGGTGATCCCGACCTCCAGATCCGGCTTGATCTCCTGGAGTCTGTGTACGTCCGTGCCCGGCCCGACGTCCGTCCGCAGCAGCAGGACGGGGAGGTTGCAGCGCGCGAGCGGCTCGCGGCCGTGCCATTCGCCGACGCCGCGAATGGCGGCTGCGGCGACCCGCTGCGGGACCGCGCACATGAGCTGGACGATCCAGCGGGCGATCTCCTCGTCGCGGGCACCCATGTCGTGCACGTACTCACGGCGGATGTCCTCGCCGTCCGGCCCGGCGAGCCGGTCCGCGAAGTCGCGGAAGAACTCGACCGTCTCCGGCGCCGGGCCGATCGGCCTGGGATCGACGAGGACGAGCGCGCTCGGCAGCGACGGTACCGCGCGCCCAGCTCGACCGCGATCATCCCGCCGAGGCTGTGCCCGCTCGAACTGCGGCTGGAAGGCCGTGTGATCGCAGCACCAGCCCGGGACGAAGAGCAGCTCCGGGACACCCTTCCCGGCCCGCTCGTAGTAGAGCCTCACGTCGGCGAGATCGGCGAGCGGCACGGCGCGCGCGATCGTCTCGCGCTCGACTCAGAAGATCCAGCGCACCGGGAAGTACAGCGCGGCCGCGACGAGACCGGCGGCGGGCAGCGTGAGCAGCCACGCGGAGACGATGCTCCCGGCGACGCCCCAGCGGACGGCCGAGAGGCGGCGCGTCGCCCCGGCTCCCATCACCGAGCCCGTCACGGCGTGGGTGGTAGAGATCGGGAACCCGAAGTGGGTGCCGAGATAGAGCGTCGTTCCCGCGGAGACCTGCGCCGCGAAGCCGTGCTCCGGCTGGAGCTTGTAGATCCGCTGTCCGAGCGTGCGGATCACCCGCCAGCCGCCCACGTAGGTCCCGGCTGCGATCGTCAGACCGGCCGCGACCTTGACCCAGGCCGGGATGTAGAAGCTCGAGATCGAGCCGTGCGTGTAGAGCGCGAGCGCGATCACGCCCATGGTCTTTTGCGCGTCGTTCGCTCCGTGGGCGAACGCGACCCAGGTCCCCGACAGGAGCTGGCCGAGCCGGAACCCGCGGTTCGCCGGTCCGGGCGAGAGTCCAAAGAAGACCCGGTAGATCAGGAGCAGGAGCACGAAGGCTCCGAGGAAGCCGACGACGGGCGAGACCGCCGCCGGAACGATGACCTTCGTCCACAGTCCGTGCCAGATCACGCCGCGTGCGCCCGAATGCACGAGCGCGGCGCCGATCAGACCGCCGACGAGCGCGTGGGTGGAGCTCGAAGGGAGGCCGAGCCGCCAGCAGGTGAGGTTCCACGCAACGGCTCCGAGCAGCGCCGCCAGCACCGTCTGCCCCGTCGCGAGGTGCGTGTCGACCAGGCCGGAGCCGATCGTCTTGGCGACGGCCGTCGTCACGAAGGCGCCGGCGAGATTCGCCGCAGCTGAGACGGCGACGGCAGGGCGCGGAGAGAGCGCCCGCGTGCCGACCCAGGTCGCGACGTAGTTCGCCGTGTCCTGGAAGCCGTTCGTGAAGTCGAAGGCCAGGCCGACGACGATCACGGCGACGAGGAGGGTCGTGCCCAAACGTCAGCGGTTCTTGACGAGGATCGCTTCGAGGACGTCCGCCGCGTTCTCGCAGGCGTCGACGGCCTCCTCGAGCCCTTCGTGGATGTCCTTCCAGCGAATCACCGTGAGTGGGTCGGCGTCGCCGCTGAACAGCGACGAGACGCCGTCGTGCACTAGCCGGTCGCCCTCGTCCTCGAGCTCTCGCAACTCGATCAGCTCCCGCTTCGACTCCTTGAATCCCTCGAGACCGCGGATCGCCTCGGCGAGCTTTCCGCCGGCCCTCCGGATCACCTGCGCCTGCCCGCGCGCCTGCTCGCGGATCTCCACCACGCCGTACGAGACGATCTTCCCCGCGGCCTCGTCCACGTGGTCGCAGATGTCGTCGAGCACGCCGGAGAGGCGGTACATGTCGTCGCGATCGAACGGCGTGACGAACGTCCGGTTGATCAGATCGACCATCTCGTGCCGGATCCGGTCGCCCTCGTGCTCGAGCTCCTTGACCTCGCGCGCGAGATCGTCGGCGCCGTCGGGATAGCGGTCGAGCAGCTCGACGAGCCGCTCGGCGATCGCGACGATGTTCTCCGCCGCCTGGTCGTAGAGCTCGAAGAACTCGCGCTTCTGCGGGATCAGCGAAAGACGCGCCACGGCAGGCGGTTGTCTATCACGATCGGCCGCGGGACCCGGGCGACACCGGTTGTGCCGATTGTTTCGGCGTCCGATGCCGCCGGTACCGTGATCGGCGATGGAGCTGGAGCTCCCGGTCTTTCGGGCGTATCGCGGGGCGGAGCCGCCGCGGTTTGCCAGTCCTGCGGAACTCGAGTGCGCGAAGGTGCTCGACTACTACGACGTCGCGTGGGAATACGAGCCGCGGACGTTCGTGCTCGAGCAGGACGAGGCCGGACGCGTGACCGAGGCTTTCACGCCCGACTTCTATCTCCCGGAGCAGGACCTCTACGTCGAGATCACCGCCATGAAGCAATCGCTCGTTACCCGCAAGAACCGCAAGCTGCGCAAGCTGCGCGAGCGGTACCCGAACGTCCGGATCAAGCTCTTCTACCGGCGCGACCTCGAGCGCCTCGCCCAGCATTTCCACCTCGACCTGGCCAGCTGAGTCCGGCAAGTTGCCGGGCGACGACCGGATCGGAGAGATTCACCTCTCCGCAGCCGAGATCGCGACGCGCGTGCGCGAGCTCGGCGCCGAGATCGCCCGCGACTACAAGGCCCGCGAGCCGGTGCTCGTCGCGTCGCTCAAGGCCAGCCTCGTCTTCGCCGCCGACCTCTCGCGCGCGATCCCGATCCACCACGCGCTCGACTTCGTCGAGCTCGCGGGCTACGGCAGCGCGGTCATGGGCGGGCACCAGCAGATCCGGGTGCTCAAGGATCTCGACCTCGACATCCGCGGCCGCGACGTGCTCATCGTCGAGGACGTCGTCGACACCGGCCTGACGCTCAACTACCTCGTGCGGACGTTCGACCTGCGCGGCCCTGCGTCGGTCGCGGCGGTGACGCTGCTCGACCGGCCCTACCGCAGGCTCGTCGACGACCTTCCGGTGCGCTACGTCGGGTTCGTCGTCCCGGACGAGCTCTACGTCGGCTACGGCTTCGACCTCGAGGAGCGCTACCGCGAGCTCCCCGACCTGCGACTGCTGAACCTTTCCGGACGCTGACCCGCAACCGCTCGCGCCGCGAGTGGGTTTACGTCTTGAAAGCGAGAAAGCCTCCCAAGGGTTCGGGGGACGCCTCATCTGGGGTCCCGCACAACGGTCGTCTCCCGACGAG
>DATEHY010000071.1:0-5224 GCA_035279325.1 Gaiellaceae bacterium | reverse complement strand
GCGATGTCCGGCCTTGCCGTCGTGCTCAGGATGCGGCTCCTCGAGAGAGCGGCCTCGGATCGGGCATGGCCGAACGAGACACGCCCCGAACCTGGTTCCCGACGTGTCTGGAGGAGCCGTGTCTGAGCAGTGGTTCGAGCGGGATCCGCTGTGGTTCAAGCGGGCTGTCTTCTACGAGATCCACATCCGTGGCTTCTTCGACGGGAACGACGACGGCTCGGGCGACTTCCGCGGCTTGATCGACAAGCTCGACTACCTCGAGTGGCTCGGCGTCGACTGTCTCTGGCTGCTGCCGATGTACGAGTCGCCGCTGCGCGACGGCGGCTACGACATCTCGAACTTCTTCGCGCTCCACCCCGACTACGGGACGGTCGAGGACTTCCGCGAGTTCGTCGAGCAGGCACACCAGCGCGGGATGCGCGTGATCGCCGACCTCGTCATGAACCACACCTCCTCCGACCACCCCTGGTTCCAGGAGTCGCGGGCGGATCCGAGCGGGCCGAAGGGCGACTGGTACGTCTGGTCCGAGACGGACGAGGGCTATCCCGACGCGCGTGTCATCTTCATCGACTCCGAGCCCTCCAACTGGACGCTCGACCAGCTCCGCGGCGAGTACTACTGGCACCGCTTCTTCCACCACCAGCCGGACCTCAACTACGAGAACCCGGAGGTGCAGGAGGCGATGCTCGAGGTGCTGCGCTTCTGGCTCGACCTCGGCATCGACGGCTTCCGGCTCGACGCCGTGCCCTACCTCTTCGAGCGAGAGGGGACGAACGGCGAGAACCTCCCCGAGACGCACGAGTACCTGAAGCGCGTCCGCGCCGAGGTCGACGCCCGCTATCCCGATCGCCTGCTGCTCGCCGAGGCGAACCAGTGGCCGGAGGACGTCGTCGACTACTTCGGCGACGGCGACGAGTGCCAGATGTGCTTCCACTTCCCGGTCATGCCGCGGATGTTCATGGCGCTGCGGCGCGAGGACGCGACCCCGGTCTACGAGATCCTCGACCGGACCCCGCACATCCCCGACAACTGCCAGTGGGGCCTCTTCCTGCGCAACCACGACGAGCTGACGCTCGAGATGGTGACGGACGAGGAGCGGGACTACATGTACGAGGAGTATGCGAAGGACCCGCGGATGAAGCTCAACCTCGGCATCCGCAGGCGTCTCGCGCCCCTCCTCGACGCGGGTCGCGACGAAGCCGAGCTGCTGCACGCGATCCTCTTCTCGCTCCCAGGTTCCCCCGTCCTCTATTACGGGGACGAGATCGGCATGGGCGACAACGTCTACCTCGGCGACCGGGACGGCGTGCGCACGCCGATGCAGTGGTCTGGCGACCGCAACGCCGGCTTCTCGCGGGCCGACTGGGCCCAGCTCTACCTCCAGCCGCTGATGGATCCGGTCTACGGCTTCCAGGCCGTGAACGTCGAGGCGCAGCTGCGCACGCCGAACTCGCTGCTGCGCTGGATGCAGCGCTTCATCGCGCTCCGCAAGGAGCATCCGGTGTTCGGGCTCGGCACCTACGAGCCGCTGCCGGGCGACAACATGCGGATCTTCTCCCACATCCGCACCTGGGAGGACGACGTCGTCCTCTGCGTGCACAACCTGGCCCGCTCGGCGCAGGCCGTGCAGCTCGACCTGTCGGCGTACGCCGGGATGGTGCCGGTCGAGCTCCTCGGACGCACCGCATTCCCCCCGATCGGCGAGCTCCCGTACCTCCTGACGCTCGCGCCGCGCGGGTTCTTCTGGTTCCAGCTGCGGCAAGGAGAGCAGGAAGAGTCGTGATGGACGAGCGTTCGCTGATCGAGTACGTCACCGGACAGCGCTGGTACGGCGCGAAGTCGCGCACCGTCTCGCACTCGGCCGTGCTCGACACCGTCACGATCCGGCAGGCCGAGCCGCAGCTCGCGTTGGCGCTCGTCGAGATGCGCTACGACACCGGCGCCCACGACATCTACCAGCTCCTCGTCGCGGGCCGGACCGACGACCTCCCCTTCGACGGCCTCGCCGAGGACGCGGGAATCGCGCGCGAGATCGTCAGCGCCATGCGCACGGGACTGACGTTGCAGGGAGCGGAGGGAGTCGCCGAGTTCAGCCCTGCCGACGACTTCTCCACGCTCGGCCGCGAGCTCGGCGCTGCGCGGCTCGTCTCCTCCGAGCAGTCGAACAGCTCGGTCGTCTTCGACGAGGCGCTGATCCTCAAGGTCTTCCGCCGCCTCGAGCCGGGGATCAACCCGGAGCTCGAGATGCTGCGCTTCCTCACCGGGCAGAGCTTCCGCAACATCCCGGCGCTCGGCGGCTGGTACGCCTACTCGGGGGGACCGCTGACGGCAACGCTCGGCCTCCTGCAGGAGTACGTCGCCGGCGCGGTCGGCGGCTGGGAGCTCGCCCTCGGCGAGATCGCATCGGCGCCCGAGAGCTTCCTCGACCGGCTCGAGCGGCTGGGCGAGGTGACCGCGCACATGCACAGCGCGCTCGGCGCCGACCCCAACGACCCGGCATTCGCACCCGAGGAGCCGAGCGTCGAGTCGCTCGGCCTGCTGACCGCGACGGTCGACGAGGAGATCGCGCGCGTCTTCCTCTCGCTGCCGGACGACGACGAGCGCCTCGCGCCGATCCTCGGTCGCGGCGAGGAGGTCCGTGAGCAGCTCCGTCTGCTCACGCATGCAGGCTCGAGCGGCCGCGTGATCCGCACCCACGGCGACTACCACCTCGGGCAAACGTTGTGGCGAGGAAGCGACTGGATCATCCTCGACTTCGAGGGCGAGCCGGCGCGGACGCTGGTCGAGCGGCGCCGCAAGCGCTCGCCGCTGCGCGACGTCGCCGGCATGCTCCGCTCGTTCGCCTACGCCGCGACGGCCGCCGAGCTCACACGGGACGCCGACATCCCCGCCGACTGGGAGGAGCGTGCGCGGGAGCGCTTCCTCGAGAGCTATCTCGACACGGTCGACGCGACGCTGCTCCCGCCGGGCGACGCCGCGATCGAGCGGCTGCTCGCGGTGTTCGAGCTCGAGAAGGCGGTGTACGAGCTGCGCTACGAGCTCGACAACAGGCCGGACTGGGTTGGAATCCCCGTCACGGGTATCGAGCGGCTCATGCAGCAGGCCGCCGAAGCGCTGTGACCGTCGAGCTGGGAGCGAACCCGCACGGCGTCCTCGGAGCGCACGAGTCGGAGGACGGCGGCGTCGTCGTGCGCGCGCTCAGACCCGAGGCGCTGGCGGTGCGCGTCCGCGCAAGTAACAAGTTGTTACAAGCTGAGGAGGTCGAGGCCGAGCTCAAGGATCCGGCCGGACTGTGGGAGGCGCTGCTGCCGCAGGCGCGGCTGCCGCTCGACTACGAGCTCGAGGTGGAGTACCCGGACGGCAACACCTTCACGGTGCGCGACCCGTACTCGTTCCTGCCCACGCTCGGCGAGCTCGATCTCCACCTCGCGATGGAGGGCCGGCACGAACACCTCTACGAGCGGCTCGGCGCGCACGTGCGCGAGCTCGACGGCGTCGTCGGCACCGCCTTCGCGGTCTGGGCGCCCAACGCGCGCTCGGTCGCCGTGGTCGGCGACTTCAACTCCTGGGACGGGCGGCTCCACCCGATGCGCTCGCTCGGCGCCTCCGGGATCTGGGAGCTCTTCGTGCCGG
This sequence comes from Gaiellaceae bacterium, assembly GCA_035279325.1. Lineage (GTDB taxonomy): Bacteria > Actinomycetota > Thermoleophilia > Gaiellales > Gaiellaceae > Palsa-739. Next base: position 1,591 of record DATEHY010000071.1, on the reverse strand, counting down.
GCGTCGAGGAGGGGACGAAGTACAAGTTCGAGATCCGTACGCACGAGGGCCGCCTGCGCCTGAAGAGCGACCCGCTCGCCTTCCACACCGAGGTGCCGCCCGCGAACGCGTCGGTCGTGTGGGAGGCGAAGCACGGCTGGCGCGACGAGGAATGGCTCGAGCGCCGCGCCGCATCCGATCCGCTGCGCGGCCCCATGTCGATCTACGAGGCCCACCTCGGCTCGTGGCGCCGCAACCCGCTCGACGGGAACCGGCCGCTGTCGTACCGCGAGCTCGCCGACGAGCTGGCCGACTACGTCTCGGACCTCGGCTTCACGCACGTCGAACTGCTGCCCGTGATGGAACATCCCTTCTCGGGCTCGTGGGGCTACCAGGTGACGGGCTATTACGCGCCCACGTCGCGCTTCGGGACGCCCGACGACTTCCGCCACCTCGTCGACAGCCTCCACCAACGCGGCATCGGCGTGATCCTCGACTGGGTCCCGGCCCACTTCCCGCGCGACGACTGGGCGCTGGCCACGTTCGACGGCACGCACCTGTACGAGCACGCCGACCCCCGCCGCGGCTCGCATCCCGACTGGGGCACGCTCGTCTTCAACCTCGGGCGGACCGAGGTGCGGAACTTTCTCCTCGCCAACGCCCTCTACTGGCTGCGGGAGCACCACGCCGACGGGATCCGCGTCGACGCCGTTGCCTCGATGCTCTACCTCGACTACTCGCGGAAAGCCGGCGAGTGGGTGCCGAACGCGTTCGGCGGCAACGAGGACCTCGACTCCGTCGCCTTCCTCAAGGAGCTGAACGAGACGCTGTACGGCCGCGAGCCCGGAGTGATGTCAGCTGCCGAGGAGTCGACCGCGTGGCCGGGCGTCTCGCGACCGACCTACCTCGGCGGGCTCGGCTTCGGCTTCAAGTGGAACATGGGCTGGATGCACGACACGCTCCTCTACTTCCAGAAGGACCCGGTCTACCGGCGTTTCCACCACCACACGCTGACGTTCTCGCTCATGTACGCATTCAGCGAGAACTTCGTCCTGCCGCTCTCGCACGACGAGGTCGTGCACGGCAAGCGGTCGCTGCTCGACAAGATGCCCGGCGACCGCTGGCAGAAGTTCGCGAACCTCCGCTCGCTCTACGCCTACATGTGGGCGCATCCCGGCAAGAAGCTCCTCTTCATGGGAGGCGAGCTCGGCGAGTGGGAGGAGTGGAATGCCGAGGGGTCGCTCCACTGGAACCTGCTCGAGTACGCCGAGCACGAGGGGGTCCAGGCGCTCGTCCGCGACCTCAACCGCGTCTACCGCGACACGCCGGCGCTCTGGCAGCTCGACTTCGAGCCGGCGGGCTTCCGCTGGCTCGAGGCGAACGACACGGCGAACAACGTCCTCGCCTTCGCGCGCCTCGGCGAGGGCGACACGGCACCGCTCGTCTGCGTCCTCAACCTCTCGCCGGTGCCGCGTCACGACTACCGCGTCGGGATGCCGGTGTGCTGCCGCTGGCGCGAGGTGCTCAACACCGACTCGGCCTTCTACGGCGGCAGCGGGGTCGGCAACCTCGGCGGCGTCGAGGCCGAAGCGGTGCCTTGGCACGAACAGCC
>DATEHY010000070.1:0-6729 GCA_035279325.1 Gaiellaceae bacterium | reverse complement strand
CCTGCCACCCGGCGGCGTCCGGCCGCGGCCGTACGCTCGCGGCGCAAGCCCACGCAACGCCGCGTCCGTGCACACATCGTCTGGATGATCCTCTTCGCGCTCCTCCTCTTCGGCGTCGTCGCGCTGAACGTCGCGGTGCTGCGGGCGCATGTCGCCGTCTCGCAGCTCGACCAGCAGCGCCAGCAGGTCGAGGCGCGGAACCAGGCCCTCGCCTCCGAGCTCTCCGCCCGCAACTCGGCGCCGCGGATCGAGGGCTGGGCGAAGAAGCATGGATACGTCCAGGCGTCGGCCGGCAACACGTCATACGTCGACCTCACCGCCGGCGGCCGTTGAAGTCGCGGATCGTCAACTCCCGGCTCCGCCTTCTCCTCCTCGGCATCCTCCTCACCTTCGCGGCCCTCGGCGTGCGGGTGGCCTGGCTGCAGACGGTGCGCGCCTCATCGCTTGCCAGCCTTGCGCAGAGGCAGGCGAAGTTCGACCTCGCGCTGCCCGCGAGCCGCGGGACGATCTACGACCGCCTCGGGACGCCGCTCGCGATCGGCGAGCAGGCGACCGACGTGATCGCCGATCCGATGCAGATCGCCGATCCGCGGCGTGAGGCCCGCGTCGCGGCGAAGGTGCTGGGGATCCGCGTCGGGCCGCTGATCCAGAAGCTCTCCGACCGGAGCAGCGGGTTCGTCTACGTCGAGCGGAAGGCGTCGCCGCGGCTCGCGGCTGAGCTTTCGAAGCGGAATCTCACGGGCTTCACGTTCCAGTCCAGCGAGAAGCGCGTTTATCCGCAGGGCACCGTCGCCGAGCCCGTGCTCGGGTACGCCGGGCTCGACAACGTCGGCCTCGCCGGGCTCGAGCAGGAGCTCAACAAGCGGCTGGCGGGCAGGCCGGGCCGCGAGACCGTCGTGCGCGACGCGACCGGCCAGGCGGTGAACACGATCCAGGAACGACCCGCGCGCGACGGCAGCAACGTCTTCCTCACGCTCGACAGCCACATCCAGGCGAACGCCGAACAGGTGCTCGAGCGGACGGTGCAGGAGTGGCACGCGAGGGACGCAACCGCGATCGTGATGGATCCGCACACCGGCGCGATCCTGGCCCTGGCCCAGGAGCCCGGCTTCGACGCGAACCACTTTCCGGCCGCGACGACGCGCGGCCTCACGATCGACCACGCCGTGAGCGACGTCTTCGAGCCGGGCTCGGTCTTCAAGGTCGTGACCGTCGGCGGTGCGCTGTCGGAGCACAAGATCACGCCGCAGACTCGGTTTACGCTGCCGTACTCGATTCACGTCGCCGACCGCGTCATCCACGACGCCGAGATCCGCCCGACCGAGCGGATGACCGTGGCGCAGATCCTCCAGCGCTCGTCGAATGTCGGCGCCGTCACGATCGCCGAGCGATATCTCGGCGAGAGCGGCCTGGTGCACTGGATGCGGCGCTTCGGGTTCGGCGCGCTGACGGGCATCGACCTCCCGGGCGAGAGCGCCGGGATCCTGCCGTCGTACTGGTCGGGATCGACCATCGGCAACGTTCCGATCGGCCAGGGTGTCTCGGTCACCTCCGTCCAGCTCGCCTCCGCGTACTCCGCGATCGCGAACGGCGGAGAGTGGATCCAGCCGCACCTCGTCGACCACGTCGTCGGGCAGGCACCGCCGCGGCTGCACCGGCGCAGGATCCTCGCGCCGAGCGTCGACCGGGAGCTGCGCACGATGCTGAAGGGCGTCGTCTCGGACCAGGGAACGGGCGAGCTCGCCGCCATCCCCGGTTACAGCGTCGCCGGCAAGACCGGCACCGCGCAGAAGCCGGGGCCGCACGGCTACATCCCCGGCGCGTACGTCGCGACCTTCGTCGGCATGGTGCCGGCGTTGGATCCGCGCCTCGTCGTGCTCGTCAGCGTCGACGAGCCGCACGGCCAGATCTACGGCGGCACGGTCGCGGCGCCGGCGTTCGAGCAGATCGCCTCCTTCGACCTCCAGTACCTCGAGGTTCCGCCCGACCTGCGGATCGGGGCGCGCGGCTAGGCGTCCGAGCGGATCGGGCTCGCGAGCACGCCGAGCGCGAGCAGGCCGGCTCCGGCGCAGAAGCCGATCCCGGCCGAGCGCAGCGACGTGTAGTGGATCGCGACCCCGGCGGCGATCACGGGCAGAGAGAGGCCGAAGTAGAGGACGACGAAGAAGCTCGACGCGGTCTCGCCCCTGCGCGCGGCGGGCGCGCGCTCTGCGATCGCGGCGAGGCCGGCGCCGACGATGACGCCCTGGCCGAGGCCTCCGACCGCGGCCGCCGCGAAGAGGGCCGGCAGCGAGTCGATCCCCAGCGACACGGCCAGCAGCGTCACGCCTCCGACGAGCAGGCCGCAGCCGGACGCGAGCGCGTTCGGGAGGCGGACGACGAGCGCCTGCCCGGCGACCGACAGCACGAAGAGGGTGAAGACGAGCAGACCGGCGAGCGCTGGGCTGTGGCGGTGCAGGCCGAGGGCGAGGAACTCCGGAGCGACCGACCCGAAGACGCCAGAGACGGCGAACGCTGCAAAGCCGGCCGCGGCCGCGCGGACGAAGACGGACACGACCTCGTGGGGCACGCCGAGCCGCTGGAGCCGGAAGGTGAACGTACCGCGCTCGACCGTCTCCCGCGCCCGCAGGAGGCCGGCCGTGGCTATGGCGACCAGACCGAGATGCACCGCGAACGGCGTCCGCAGCGGGTCGGGAGCCCACTCGGCGAGCAGCCCGGCCAGCAGCGTGCCGCCGCCGAGCCCGCCGAGGTTCGCGAAGACCGCGACGAAGCTCGCGAGGCGGCGCCGCCCCTCCGGTGCGAGATCGATCAGATAGGCCGTCGCCGTCCCGGTGAAGATCCCGGCCGAGACGCCCGAGACGATGCGGCCCGCGTAGATAGGCACGAGCGAACCGGTCAGCAGGAACAGCAGCGCGCTGACCGCGGAGAGCCCGAGTCCGAGCAGCAGGATGGGCTTGCGGCCGAGCCGGTCGGAGAGGTTCCCGAACAGCACGAGGCCGCCGATGACCCCGAACGCGTAGATGGCGAAGATGACCGTGACGAGGAGCGATCCGAACCCGTACCGCGCCTCGAACAGCGGATAGAGCGGCGTCGGCAGCGTCGTGCCGACCATCGCGACGAAGAAGGCGAACGTCGCCAGAACGAAGCCGGTGACCGAGCCGGCCTGCCCGTCACCGCGCACGAGTACATTCTGGCGGATGGACCTGGAGCGCCTCGTCGCAGCGCTCGAGCCGACGGAGGTGCGCGGTTCGCCCTCCGTCGAGGTGCGCGATCTCGCGTACGACGCCCGGGCGGTCGCGCCGGGCTCGCTCTTCTTCGCCGTCCGGGGGGAGCGGGCCGACGGGCACGACTTCGCGCCGGAAGCGCTGCAGCGCGGCGCGGTCGCGCTGGTCGTGGAACGCCCGGTCGACCTGGCGGTGCCGCAGGTCGTCGTCCCGGACTCACGTGCCGCGATGGCACCTGCCGCGGATGCGTTCTTCGGCGAGCCGACGCGCGAGCTCGAGGTCGTCGGCGTGACCGGCACGAGCGGCAAGACCACGACGAGCCACCTCCTGTTCGCGATCCTCGCGGCCGCGGGGCGGCGGCCCGGACTGCTGGGGACGGTCGAGGCGCGCGTCGGCGGCGAGCGGCGCGGCGTCGTGCGCACGACACCCGAGGCGATCGACCTGCAGCGCGTGTTCCGCGAGATGCTCGACGTCGGGGACCGCTCGTGCGCGATGGAGGCGTCGTCGCATGCCTCCGTCCTCCACCGGCTCGATCGCGTCCGCTTCGCGGCGCTCGTCTTCACGAACCTCAGCCAGGATCACCTGGACTTCCACGGCGACATGGAGTCGTACTTCGAGGCGAAGCGGCGGCTCTTCCTCGTCGAGCCGCGACCGATCGCGGTCGTCAACGTCGGCGACGAGTACGGACGCCGGCTGGCGGGCGAGCTTCCCGGTGCGATCACGTTCAGCGCGGACGACGCGAGCGCGCTCGACGGCATCGAGCTCAAGCTCCGGGGCCGGTTCAACCTCGAAAACGCGCTCGGCGCCATCTGCGCGGCGCGGGCGCTCGGGATCGCGGACGATGCGATCAAACAGGGCATCGAGTCGGTCCGCGGCGTCCCGGGGCGCTTCGAGTCGGTCGACGCCGGCCAGCCGTTCCACGTGATCGTCGACTACGCGCACAAGCCGGATGCGCTCGAGAAGGTGCTGCGCGCGGCCCGCGGCCTCGCGGGATCGGGGCGTGTGATCTGCGTCGTGGGCGCGGGCGGCGACCGGGACCGCGGCAAGCGGGCCGTGATGGGACGGCTTGCGTCCGAGCTCGCCGACGTCGTGATCGTCACGTCGGACAACCCGCGCAGCGAGGATCCCGAGGCGATTGCGGCCGAGATCGTGTCCGGCGCCGACGGCGAGGTCGAGGTGGAGCACGACCGCGCCGCAGCGATCACGCGCGCCGTCGAGCGCGCCGCTCCGGGCGACGTCGTCCTCATCGCCGGCAAGGGAGCCGAGCAGGGCCAGGAGTTCGCGGATCGAACGGTTCCGTTCGACGATCGCGAGGCCGCGAAGGAGGCCATAGAGGCGTTGGAGGCCAAAACCTGATCCCGCTTTCGCTCGCCGACGTGCGGGCGCTCTCGCTGGGCGAGCTCGAGGGCGACGCCGACGCCGTCACCGGCGTGCAGGTCGACTCGCGCTCGATCCGGCCGGGCGACCTCTTCGTCGCCGTGTCGGGCGGCGAGTCGTTCCTCGACGACGCCCGTGCGCGCGGCGCCGCTGCGACGCTCGTCCCCGACGACGCGCACGCCGCACTCGCTGCGCTCGCCGGTGCCGTCCGCGGGCGCAGCGATGCTCGCGTGGTGGCGATCACCGGCTCCGTCGGCAAGACGTCGACGAAGGACATCCTCGCTGCGCTCCTGCGCGGTCGGCTCCGTACGGTCGCGGCGCCGAGAGGCTTCAACAACGAGATCGGCCTGCCGCTGACGCTCTGCCTGGCGGAGCCCGGGACGGAGGTCGTGGTCACGGAGATGGCGATGCGGGGCGCGGGCCAGATTCGCGACCTGGCTCGGATCGCGCGGCCGGATCTCGGCGTGATCACGTCGATTGCGCCCGTCCATCTCGAGCAGCTGGGGAGCCTCGAGAACATCGCGCGCGCGAAGGCGGAGCTCCTCGACGAGCTCCCCGAGGGAGCCGTTGCGGTGCTGCCGGAGGGCGCACCGGAGCTCGAGCCGTTCGTGCCCGACCGGCTCGACGTGCGGCGCTTCGGCGAGCCCGAGGTGGAGACTCGCGACGGTCGCACGTACGTCCCCTGGCGCGGCCGTGACGTCGTGTTCGGCTTCGCCGCGCGCCACCAGGCGACGAACGCGGTGGCGGCGCTGACGGTCGCGGAAGCACTCGGCGTCGAGCCGCCGGCCGAGCCGGTGGAGGTCGAGTTCTCGGTCTGGCGGTTGCAGGAGACGGAGCTGCCCGGCGGCGGTCTGCTCATCAACGACGCCTGGAATGCGAATCCGGTCGCGATGCGCGCTGCGCTCGGCCACCTCCTCGATCGTGCGAACGGCCGCAGGACGGTTGCCATCCTCGGCGAGATGGCCGAGCTCGGGCCGGAGGCCGGCCGGTACCACGACGAGGTTGCCCAGGAGGCCGAGGACGTCGACGTCGTGCTGGGAGTCGGCGAGCTCGCGCGCCGGTACGGCCCCGACGAGTGGGCCGCCACCGCCGCGGAGGCCGCGACCATCGCCGCCGGCCTCGTGCGGCCCGGCGACGCGGTCCTCGTCAAGGGCTCGCGCTCGGTCGGCCTCGAGATCGTCGCGGATGCCCTGCTGGCGGTGGCCGAGTGATCCGCGTCCTCATCGCCGCGGCCGTGGGCCTCGTCGTCTCGATCGGCATCGGGCCGAGGTTCATCGAGTTCCTGCGCGAGCACGAGTTCGGCCAGCACATCCGCGAGGACGGCCCGCGGCACCACATCGTGAAGCAGGGCACGCCGACGATGGGCGGGCTGCTCATCCTCTTCGCGGCGACCGTCGCCTTCCTGCCGGTCAGCCACTATCGGCTGCAGGCCCTGACGGTGATCTTCACGGCCCTCGCGTGCGGCGCCATCGGCTTCCTCGACGACTTCATCAAGCTGACGCACAAGCGGTCGCTCGGGCTCTCGGGGCGCTGGAAACTCGTCCTCCTCGCGGCCGTCACCGTCGTGGTCGCGATCGTCGCCCGGCACCTCCATCTGAGCACCGACGTGTACATCCCGGTCGCCGACGTGACGGTGCCGCTGTCGTACGGCTGGTACGTGTTCCTCTTCTTCATCATCGCCGGCGCCTCGAACGGGACGAACCTCGCCGACGGCGTCGACGGCCTGCTGGGCGGCACCGCGATCATCGCGCTGTTCACCTTCATGGCGATGAACGTTGTCTCGTACGTCCGCTCCGGCCACGTCGGCCACCGCAACCTGACGAAGCTCGACCTGGCGATCGTCGGCGCCGCGCTGATCGGCGCGGCCGTCGGGTTCCTCTGGTTCAACGCGTTTCCGGCCGAGGTGATCATGGGCGACACGGGCTCGATGGCGTTCGGCGGCGCGCTGGCGGCGTTCGCGATCATGATGAAGGTCGAGGTGCTCCTCCTCCTGATCGGCGGGATCTTCGTCATCGAGGCGCTCTCCGTGATCATCCAGGTGGCGTCGTTCAAGTACCTCGGGCGACGCGTGTTCCTCATCGCGCCGATCCACCACCACTTCGAGATGAAGGCGTGGACCGACACCAAG